>CAYXSG010000074.1:0-1517 GCA_964467325.1 uncultured Candidatus Saccharibacteria bacterium | reverse complement strand
GCAATACCCATTTTTTCTTGGTCAGCTTTGGTTTTTGGTTCCACTCTTTGAGAAACAACCGGCTCAACGAATTTAATCGGGTCAATGACGACTGGATTGTTTTCGTCGCAGAAAGTGTGAGAAGTTTTTGCACTCTTGAGTCCAACGGCCGCCGCGATTTCACCCGCGAAAACTTTTTTCACTTCTTCGCGCTTATCGGCTTGGAGTCGAACAATGCGGCCGAGGCGCTCTTTCTCGCCGGTGGTGGAATTGTAAATGTAAGTGCCAGATTCAATCGTGCCGGAATAAACGCGGAAGAATGTGAGTTGGCCGACGAATGGATCGTTTTGGAGTTTGAAAGCAAGCGCGGCAAACGGCTCAGTGTCGGACGCGTGACGCACCGCTGGATCGCCAGTGCGAGGATCAATGCATTTGACCGGCGGAATATCCAAAGGACTTGGCAAGTAATCCACGACGCCGTCCAGCATGAGCTGAACACCTTTATTTTTGAGCGCCGAGCCGGTGAAAACCGGAATGAGTTTCACCGCAATCGTCGCTTTGCGAAGCGTGGCTTTGAGCTGCTCCAAAGAAGGCTCCGGCATACCTTCAAGATAAGCGGTCATCAAAGCGTCATCATGCTCCACGATTTTCTCCACCAAAATCGCGTGATATTTTTTCGCCTCTTCCAAATATTCAGCCGGAATTTCTTTTTCAACGACTTTCTCGCCCATTTCGCCTTCGGAGTAGTAAGCCTTCATTTTGAGCAAATCAATCACCGCTTCAAAATTTGATTCCGTGCCAATCGGCAGCTGCATACGCACCGCGTTCTTGCTCAAGCGATCCAAAATGGATTGGAATGAACGTTCAAAAGACGCGCCCATGCGGTCCAATTTATTTATGAAACAAATGCGCGGCACATTGTCGTCGTCAGCATAGCGCCAGTTGGTTTCGGATTGCGGTTCCACGCCAGCGACGCCGTCAAATACGACGACTGCGCCGTCCAACACTCGCAGCGAGCGCTTCACTTCAGCCGTGAAGTCGATGTGCCCCGGCGTGTCAATAATATTGAAGCGATGTTTTCGAGAAGTGTCTCGGCCCATGTAAAGCGGATTCCAGAAGCAAGTGATGGCCGCGGCGGTGATGGTGATGCCTCTTTCGCGCTCCTGTTCCATCCAGTCGGTCACGGTGTTGCCTTCGTGCACTTCGCCAATCTTGTGGCTTTCGCCGGTGTAAAACAAAACGCGCTCGGATGTGGTGGTTTTGCCGGCATCAATGTGCGCAATAATGCCGAAATTTCTAACTCTCTCCAATGGATAGTCGCGGTTCATAAAAAATTATTGATAATAAAAATCAGGCGTCAGCCTTTTAATTGCCGCCATTATAGGGCAAACGGAAGGAAATGTCTATACAGTAGGCTTTCTCTGCGCCACTATGCCAGCCACCCCAAACGCTATAGAAACAATATAAGCAATAACTCCAACAAACATGAGTATGACTGCCAATCCTAATGCGCCTGGACCAGCATGAGGCATCAACAT
>CAYXSG010000073.1:0-1620 GCA_964467325.1 uncultured Candidatus Saccharibacteria bacterium | reverse complement strand
CCCGCCATTACAATTACCAAACTAGCTCCAGGCAATCCCATCGGCTTCAAAATCGTCATCGGCGATTTAACGAAGTTTACCCTTCCCGATTACAAAAAGCTCGCCAAAACCGAACTTGGCAAGAAAGATACGCCGACCGAAGTTTCTGAAAAAGAAATTGACGACGTGGTGGAAGAAATTCGGAAGCAAAGAGCGCATCATGCGATGCACACGACCACCCCGCCCGCAAAGCCGGGCACCCCTCCTTTCCAAGGCGGTGGAAATCATAATCACTCTGCTGAAGATTTGGCGAAGCACCTGCCGGATTTCACGGATGAGTTTGTAAAAACTTTGGGTAATTTCGAGTCCGTCGCTGATTTCAGAACCAAAGCGCGCGAAAATATGGCGAAAGAAAAGGCGCATAAAAATTTGGAGAAAAAGCGCGGCGCGATGCTCGAAGCAATTGTGACGAAAACTGACATGAGACTGCCGAGCGCCATCGTGGAAAATGAGCTCGACCGAATGTACGCACAGTTTGAAGGCGACATTTCCGGCATGGGTCTCAAAGTGGAAGATTACTTGAAGCACATTAAGAAAACGCCAGAAGAAATCCGCAAAGAATGGCAGCCCGACGCAGAGAAACGCGCGAAACTAAATCTTATTCTCGGTGAAATCGCCAAAACCGAAAAAATTTCGCCGGACAAGGAAGCGGTCAGCGCGGAAGTGAAGCGCATCATGGAACAATTCAAAGAAGTGGACCCAATCCGCGCCGCCGCGTACGTGGAACACCAACTCACCATTGAGAAAGTGATTCAGTTTTTAGAAGCGCAGAAATAAAAAAATAAAATCGAGGCAAGAAAAAAGACCGACGCCACAACGTCGGTCTTTGGTTTTATTTGAAATGCTTTGTGGAGCATTATACAGTCTGGATGACGCGATAAGAGCTCCTGCGGTGCCTCGGGGTCAATGGCTCTGGAATCTCAGTGTCAGGACCAAACCTGGCAATGAGCGAATCCTTATTCTCTTCCCAAGCCTTCCTCTCGATCTCCTCTTCACCATCGACCCCAGCGAGCTTCTCAATGAGCTTGAGTGGCGACCAGAAACCACCTTTGTGGTTAATCTGCGGCCAAAGAAGTGTCATGTAACGGATGTTTTGCATCGTGTTCATCCCCGGCGTCGGACCGTAGTCCAGCGCTAACGACAACACACAAACCTCCGCCTCCGTCAGCCGCCGCCCTAAACGAACCTTAAGTTCAGCGAGCGCACCACTCCAGTGATTGAAGTTGTCTCTTGAGACACCTTCATCATCCACACTCTGACCCGAGTACCATCCCTTTTCGGGATAACAAAAACAAGCCAAAGTTTTCGCCGCTTCGAACAATTCATTGAGCGTCATGTGACACTCCCTTTCTCATGAATACCACCCGCAATCCGGTGGCCCGACTTATCCGGCACGGTGTCACACGACACCATTACCGTTCTTTTATCATTATAGCATACCTATATATTTTGTCAAGCAATTAGAGAAGCAAGAGCGCGCAGACGGCCACGGCAGCGGTTTCGGCGCGGAGGATTTGCGGACGGAGGGAGTGAAGCGAATTTTTTTTTCTTGCAAATAGCGCAAATTCTTTTTCTGTCCAA
>CAYXSG010000072.1:0-1690 GCA_964467325.1 uncultured Candidatus Saccharibacteria bacterium | reverse complement strand
CCTATCTTTAATCTCTATGTTCCTAAACATCCTCCTTTTCGTCACTGTTCTCAAAACTCTGTGATTTGGAAAATGCACCCAACCGAGAAAATCAACCCCAGAAGCAATAGTTTTAATAAACAACTTATCTGGATGGAGAGTTAATTTTAATTCTTCCTGCAAAAAGTCACCTATTTTTGCCACAAGCTCTGTTAAGTAACTTTTGTTTTCAGAAAAAATTACAAAATCATCGGCATATCTTATATAGTATTTTATTTTTAGCTTGTGTTTTACAAACTGGTCAAACTTATTCATGTATATGTTTACTAAAAGTTGGGACGTTAGGTTACCGAGTGGTAAGCCTTTGCCAACTTCAGTACTGTGAAAACTTTCTATCACTCTTTCCAAAAGCCATATAATATCTTTGTCGGGAATTAAATCATTGAGAATTTTAAGCAATATTTTTTGGTCAATACTTGCAAAAAACTTTCTGATATCGCATTTCAAAATCCAGCAGGTTCTTGTGTGATTTTTTGAAACTTTATATGCAAAACTCTTGAATCTTTCTATTGCTTTGTGCGTTCCTTTTCCCAGTCGGCAAGAATATGAGTCTGCTATAAATTTCCGGTCAAAATATGGATACAGAATTCTGTATATTGCATGATGCAAAAGTCGGTCGCGTACACTGGCTTTATGGATATTTCTCGGTTTTGGATCGGAAATGTTGAAGGCGTGATAACCGCCGTGCTTATAGGTTTTATTTTTCAAATCGTTATGTAAAGCAAGAATATTTTTCATAAGTCTGTATTGAAATTCCTGAACATCCTTTTTGTTGCGCTTTCCTTTTAGAAATTCTCTCCAAGCGCCGAGCAAGTTTTCTACAGAAATGATATCTTTAAACATTATGATTGATTCAAAAATTCAGACTAATAAGACCCCCCCCCCGCACGGCTGATTCCAGTAGTTTTGAAACTCAAAGACTGTTATGGTGCTTGGCAACAATATCTCGCCCATTTTCCTAAATCTCACAGATTTACAATCGGTAGCAAAATTGATTGTATATTTTTAGACAGTATTGAGCTTGGCTTTCTGGCAAGTTATTCAAGAGGGATTGAGAAAGTTTCTTTGGTTGATAAGACAATTTCAAAAACAGATCTTCTGAAACTTTTACTGCAATTGGCTTGGGAAGTAAAAGCCATTGATAACAACAAATACATTCACTTGAGCAAAATGCTAGACGAAATCGGAAAAATGCTCGGTGGCTGGAAACGGCAACTTGTAAACAAAACTCCCGCTTAAAATGCGGGAGAACCCTAGATAGTAGCGAAAGCGAGGAACCGATAGTTCGCATTCCAGTCATTGTCGCGGTAATTGAGGTTGAGGTTCCGCTTGGAATCGTTTCTGTCGAGGTAAGTCACGTTGCGGTTGCCATTGATCTTGGCAACGGAGCCAAGTGTGATATGCCATCTATACCACCGCCCCTTAATTTATTAAATTTCAAGGTTGTATCGTATTCGCAATCTTGTATTGCAGAGCATGCCACACCAACTTTCTTTGGTTTTTAATCCAACCCAACAATACTCTTTCGGAAGCCGTAACCGCCGAAACTCTCATTGCTGGGTGTGCGGACAAATTACCTAAAGCCGTAACCTTAGATTTTTCATTTGTCAGAAACATTGTATATAAAAATTAAGCAAAAAGAAACCGCGCA
>CAYXSG010000071.1:0-1737 GCA_964467325.1 uncultured Candidatus Saccharibacteria bacterium | reverse complement strand
TGCCGCCCGCGCGCCGCGAAAAATACGAGCAGAGCGGAAGAAATTCCAAGGTGCTGGTGAAGAAATTGAAATAAAAAAATAATTTTCTGTCATGCCCACAGTTTTAAGAGTCAAAGGCTACCAGCTTTATTTTTACGCTGAAGAAGGCAACGAGCCGCCGCACATTCATGTTGCAAAAGCCGGCTGCGATGCCAAATTTTGGCTGTCGCCCGCGCGGCTGGCCGTCAACCACGGTTTCAAGCCGCACGATTTGCGGGAAATCGCCGAGATCATCGAGCAGAACGAAAATTTTATTTTGGAGAAATGGAATGAGTTTTTCAGACCTTAAAGTGAAGCGGATTGAAGTGTCCGCCGACGCTCTGACCGTCGCGTTGATGGACGGGCGGACGCTGACCGTTCCGCTGGCTTATTATCCGACGCTGCTGCACGCAACCGAACAGGAGCGCACCAACTGCCAGCCCATCGGCGCGGGTTATGGCATTGAATGGCCGCTGCTGGATTATCATTTGAGCGTGGAAGGTTTGCTGCAGGGCCAGCCCGAAGCCGCCGGATTACGCCGCGTGAAAACTGCGGCTTGATTTTTGCGCGCCGCGAAAAATACGAGCAAAGTGGAAAAAATTAAAATGAGTTATGCCACCGTGGAATCCAGATGATCCTTTTGGTCTGAAATTTGGAATTCAACCCACGCAGCCAGTTGAGCCTGCGAGTAGTGCCTTAATGAAGGCCATCTCGGAATACGGTTCGTCCCCCGCCGTTTCCGCGCCTGCGCCAGAAAAACCTCCGATTGTTAAACTTCGAGATTCCGTTGCTTTCGGAAAAAAACTTCTTGAAAAGAAAACGGTAAATAAGGCCACTGCACTTCAATGGTCGAGGCAAACACGAGGCGCGGTTTTTTCACTTTTTGGAAAAGACGCAGCCATCACAAAGAATCTCGATTTGCTCATCAAAGAAGCCACTCAACCGGGTTTGTTGTTGAGCCAATTCACAGAACGACTAATAGATGCCGAAATTCTTTTAGATCATTTAAGCAAAGTGGCCGACTCTTCACTGTCTTGTCAGATTTCCACCACAGCGCGCATCCCATCCACAAAAAATATTTTTATTATTCATGGACACGACGAGCGAAATGCCTTGAGTTTGTCGCAGTTGTTGCGCGATCAATTCGCTTTGAAGCCAGTTATTATTTTGGCTGCCGCTGGAATGAGTCGCTATTTATCTGATAAGTTTGAAAATGATGCTCAAGCTTGCTCATTTGCTTTCGCTTTGTTCACGCCTGACGATGAGATAAAAAATTCTGGACAAATTTATAATCAAGCGCGTCCAAATGTTTTTTACGAAACCGGCTGGTTTATCGGCAGACTAGGACGACAGCGGGTGCTTTTATTACTAAAATCTGGCGCGAAAATTCATTCTGATTTGGAAGGAGTTTCTCGGATTGAGTTCGCAAACAAGGTTGAGGAAAAGTTCATAGATATTCAAAATGAATTGAGAGCTACAAAAATCATTGCCTGACGAATGAAAATTCCGCCCGTATTTTCGTTGGCTTGCGAGAAAAATGGGATTGCTTCAACACAATTCATTCTTACCGTCAACATCGCCGAGCAAACCGTTTCACTTTTTACGCAAAATAAATTTGTTAAAAAATTTCCCTGCTCCACTTCGCGTTTCGGCATCGGGCAGAGGGAAGGCTCGAATCGCACGCCGCTCGGATTGCATCGCATCGCGGAAAAAATCGGC
>CAYXSG010000070.1:0-1742 GCA_964467325.1 uncultured Candidatus Saccharibacteria bacterium | reverse complement strand
GTGGATACAGCTTTATAAAGATTTTAACTCGCGTTTTGTAGAATGGGGCGATGGAAATTAAAATTTTAAACAAGCAGGAATTGCCGCCGCAGCTTTTGGAAATTCCGGACATACCGGAAAAAATGTATTTGGTAGGAAAATTGCCGGCGATAGACGCAAAGATTTTGTGCGTTGTGGGTTCGCGCGAGCACACGAGCTACGGTCAGGACATTTGCGAAAAATTAATTGCGAGCTTGGCCGGCAAAAATGTCGCAATAGTTTCAGGTTTGGCGCTCGGGATTGATACGATTGCGCACAAAACAGCGCTAGAAAATAATTTGTACACCATCGCGCTGCCCGGCTCCGGCCTCGGAGAAGATTCGCTTCATCCGCAGAGAAATGTCGGGTTGGCGAAAGAAATTGTTGCAGCCGGTGGCGGTTTGTTTTCAGAATATGCGCCAGATTTCAAGGCCACACCTTGGTCGTTTCCGAGACGCAACAGAATTATGGCCGGCTTGTCGCACGCAGTTTTAATTATTGAAGCAACGCAAAAATCCGGCACACTCATCACTTCCAAGCTCGCCACCGATTATAACCGCGACGTTTTGGCCGTCCCCGGCTCAGTTTTTTCCAAGCACACTTGGGGTCCGCACATGCTCATCCGGCTCGGCGCGACACCAATTACCAAAGCAGAAGATTTGCACGAGGCGCTCGGCTTTGAAGTTCAAGGTGTTTTGCCCGATAAAAATTATGACGATTGCACTGCATACGAAAAAAAGCTCGTGGAACTTCTGGACGAACCTTTAAGTCGCGACGATCTCATCTATAAAAGCGCGCTTGCCGCCGGTGATGCGGGCATGGCGATTTCGCTTTTGGAAATGAAAGGCTACATTCGCGAAAAGCTCGGAAAAATTGAACTCATTCATTAGTTGGAAATTTGCGTGAAAAAAATTAATGTGTTAATACTTAACAAATATGAAACTCCTCATTGTGGAATCTCCGGCGAAAGCCAAGACCATTTCCAAATATCTTGAAGGCGCTTACACGGTGAAAGCGTCGGTGGGCCACATTCGCGATTTGCCGAAAAGCAACAAGCAGGCGATAGACATTCCCGCAGGCTTTGTTCCCCACTACGAAATTTCCAAAGGCAAAGAAAAAGTGGTGAGCGAAATTCAAGCCTTGGCGAAAGAAGCCGACGAAATTTTACTCGCAACCGACCCCGACCGCGAAGGTGAAGCGATTGCTTGGCACATCGCCGAAGCCACGCATTTGAAAAATCCCAAGCGCGTGGTCTTTCATGAAATCACCAAAGAAGCAGTCAGTGAAGCCATAAAACATCCACGTAAAATTGACGACAATTTGAAACAGGCGCAAGAAGCGCGCCGTGTGCTCGACCGCCTCGTCGGTTACGACTTGTCAGGACTCATTTGGAAAAAAGTACGCTACGGACTTTCCGCTGGCCGTGTCCAGTCGCCAGCGCTGCGGATTGTGGTGGAGCGCGAGCGCGAAATTAAAGCCTTTAAGCCAGAAGATTTCTGGGTGATCTCTGCAGACGTTGAGACACCTAAGAAAGAAAAGCTTTCTTTGATTTGCGACGAGGAGCCGCGCGATAAAAAGTTGGTTGATAAAATTTTAGAGCTCGGCAAAAAAAATAATTGGCAAGTCGTGGATGTAAAAGAAACCGAGGTGAAACGCTCACCACGCGCACCGTTTACCACTTCCACGCTTCAGCAAGCGGCGAGCTCGCGGCTCGGCTTCGCGCC
>CAYXSG010000069.1:0-1900 GCA_964467325.1 uncultured Candidatus Saccharibacteria bacterium | reverse complement strand
GCATCGCGCTTCAGGTGACTTCGCAAATTGATTCGCGCACCATTTTGGACACTGGAGGCGCAGAAAAACTTCTCGGCGCCGGCGACATGCTTTTCCTGTCCGGCGAAATGTCGAAGCCGCAGCGCATCCAATCGGCTTACATTTCCGAGACAGAAGTTAAGAACGTTGTAAAATATCTCGTGGATAATTACGCCGACGAAGTGCCTTCCGACCTCAACCTGACCGAAAACGCTTTGCAAGATAAAAACGCGATTTTTGAATCCAATTTCGGCGAGGACGGCGGCGAAGAAGACGATTTGTACGAAGAAGCCAGAGAAATCATCGTGAGCGCCGGCAAAGCTTCCACTTCATATTTGCAAAGAAAACTTCGGATTGGCTACGCTCGCGCGGCGCGGCTCATAGACATGCTTGAAGAGCGCGGCGTGATTGGCGCGGGCGACGGCGCGCGGCCGAGAGAAGTCATCGGCGCTGGCGAAGCGTCGACAACAGAAACCAACCTTGACGAACCGGCAATATGACCACCGTTTGGCACGACAAAAGAAAGCTTCTAAAAATCTCAATTATTGTTCTTATCGGCTTGGCGATTGTCGGCTACGCCTTTTTCCAATCGCGCAACCTGATTGAAGGTCCACAAATTGTCATTACTTCGCCTTCAAACGGCGCCACCTTTTCCGACCCGCGCGTCACGGTTTCCGGCACGGCAAAAAATATTTCTTTCCTCACGCTGAACGACCGGCAGATTTTTATGAACGCCGAAGGTGTGTGGAGCGAAGAACTTTTGCTTTCGCCCGGCGATAACGTATGGACGATTGAAGCGAAAGACAAATTTGGCAGAAGTACGGTAAAAAAGCTAGAATTGGTCTTCAGAAAGTCTTAGGAAAGATTTTATAAAGATTTTATCAACATCTGGTACACTATCACCACTATGTATAAGAAAAACAAAGAAGAGAAGGAATTGAAGTCGGCTCGCAATAATGCGGGCATAGATGACGCACTCGCCCAGATTAGAACCAAATTTGGCGACGAAGCCATCATGAAGCTCGGCGACAAACCGAGGGTGGACGTGGACGCGGTGCCCACCGGCTCCATTGGGCTGGACGCGGCGCTCGGCGTGGGCGGTTTACCGCGCGGCCGCATTATTGAAATCTTTGGACCGGAATCGTCCGGCAAAACCACGCTCGCCCTTCACGTCGTGGCCGAAGCGCAGAAAAAAGGCGGTATCTGCGCCTACATTGACGCGGAGCACGCCATGGATCCGGAATACAGCAAGAAGCTCGGCGTGAACATTGAAGAGTTGCTAATTTCTCAGCCGGACACGGGCGAGCAAGGTTTGGAAATTACCGAGAGCTTGGTGCGCTCAGGCAAAGTGGATATCGTGGTGGTGGACTCCGTCGCCGCGCTCACGCCGAAAGACGAGATTGAGGGCGACATGGGCGCTCAGCACGTGGGCAAACAAGCGCGCCTCATGTCGCAAGCCTTACGCAAACTCACCGCCATCGTGGCCAAATCCAAGACCATGGTCATTTTTATCAACCAAATCAGAATGCAAATCGGCGTGATGTTCGGCAATCCGGAAACCACACCAGGCGGCAAAGCGCTCAAGTTCTACTCTTCCGTGCGCTTGGACATCCGCCGCATCGCGCAAATCAAGAAAGGCGAAGAAGTGGTTGGCGGGCGCGTCCGCGTCAAAGTTGTGAAAAATAAGGTGGCCGCGCCGTTTCGCCAAACCGAATTTGATCTCATCTACAACGAAGGCATTTCTCAGGAAGGCGAAATGATTGCGCTCGGCGAAAAGCTCGGCTTAATGAAAAAATCCGGCACTTCCTATTCTTATCGACCGGAAAAAGGCGAAGAAGTGAAGCTCGGCCGCGGCTACGACGCGACGCGCACCTTCCTCAAG
>CAYXSG010000068.1:0-1918 GCA_964467325.1 uncultured Candidatus Saccharibacteria bacterium | reverse complement strand
GGAAAAGATTTTGAAATTGACGAAAAAAGGAAAGCTATTTCCATGACGGACGAAGGCATTTCCAAAGCGGAAAAAATTCTCGGTGTGGAAAATATTTACACCGACAAAGGCATTAAATATGTGCATCATCTGGAAACGGCAGTGCGCGCCAAAGCGCTGTTCAAAAAAGAAAAAGAATACGTGGTGCGCAACGACGAGGTGATTATTGTGGACGAATTTACCGGCCGACTCCAGCCGGGCCGCCGCTGGTCCGACGGTTTGCATCAAGCGATTGAGGCGAAAGAAGGCGTCAATATTCAGAAAGAAACTCGCACCTACGCATCCATCACATTCCAAAATTATTTTCGATTATACAAAAAACTCACCGGCATGACCGGCACCGCGCTCACCTCCAAAGAAGAATTTCAGAAAGTTTACGGTTTGGATGTGCACGCCGTGCCGACGAACAAGCCGGTGGCCAGAAAAGATAAAAACGATCTGATTTTCCAAACCGAAATGGGGAAATTTAAAGCGGTGGCGCACAAAGTAAAAGAGCTCAACGCCAAAGGTCAGCCGGTTTTGGTGGGCACTGCGTCAATCGAAAAGAATGAACTCTTGAGCGAATTTCTCGCGCGCGAAGGCGTGAAGCACCAAGTTTTGAATGCGAAGAATCACGAAAAAGAAGGCGAGATTATTGCCATGGCCGGCAAGAAGGGTGCGGTGACGATTGCTACGAACATGGCCGGTCGCGGCGTGGACATCAAGCTTGGTGGTCCCGCCTTCGCCGAGGCGGCTACGGCGGGCAATGCTTCCAAAGAAGCAAGCGAAGATGTGAAAAATCTCGGTGGCCTTTTCGTGCTCGGCACAGAACGCCACGAAGCGCGGCGCATCGACAATCAGCTGCGCGGTCGCTCCGGCCGGCAAGGCGATCCGGGTGAAACGCAATTTTTCGTCTCGCTTGAAGACAGCTTGATGCGCGTTTTCGCTTCGGACACCATCAAAAATTTAATGGGTCGCTTCGGCATTCCGGAAGAACAGCCGATTGAAAACCGTATCATCACGCGTTCGCTGGAAAGCGCCCAATCAAAAATCGAAGGTTTCAATTTTGACGCCCGCAAGCACACGCTGGAATATGACGACGTTTTGAATTATCAAAGAAAAATCATTTACGGCCGGCGCCGCGAGGTTTTGCTTGGTTCAAGCGAAACGCTAAAAAATCTTCTAGATGAAAATCTGGATTTGGCTTCTGCTGATGAAGCAACCGCAAAAATTATTTCTGAAAAGAAAACAGAACTCGGTGAAGAAACTTTTTACCGAGAATTGCGCCGGCTGTTTTTGCAAACTGTTGATTCATATTGGATTGATCATCTTGAGCTCATGGAATATGTGCGTCAGTCGGTGAGTTTGCGCTCATACGGCCAGCGCGATCCATTGGTTGAATACAAAAAAGAAGGCTTGCGCTTGTTCAAAGAAATGGAAGCAGGCATTAAAAATCAGGTGATGTCCATGCTCGCCTCGCTCGGCATCAAAGCAAACAACGAAGAAGAGCAAAGATTGCGCGAAGTGCAGAAGCAAGC
Source organism: uncultured Candidatus Saccharibacteria bacterium (assembly GCA_964467325.1). GTDB lineage: Bacteria > Patescibacteriota > Minisyncoccia > Phycocordibacterales > JAKAEA01 > JARIGY01. The sequence goes on along the minus strand of CAYXSG010000068.1, from coordinate 362 downwards.
ACAGCTTATCGGCGGCGCAAGCAATTCTTCAACCAGTGCTCAAGCTTCATCAAACCGTTTCCAGGAAGAAAAAACCGGTCGCAACGAAAAAGTGACCATCGTGAAAGCTGGTGCAGAAATGCTAGTCAAACAAAAAAAACTTGACCAATTTATCAAAGATGGGTGGGTTTTGAAAAAATGATACTATAAACAAATGGAAAAACATCCTCTCCATCTCAAAAATCCGGAACTACAAACTTCAGAAGAAGTGGAACGTGCGGTGGAAAGACAAGAACAGCGTACGGATGAAAATGTGCCCAATGATCCCGCTGACCGGATAGAAGCATACATGGATCGTCTGGAAAACATTTTTCTAAATCCTG
>CAYXSG010000067.1:0-2092 GCA_964467325.1 uncultured Candidatus Saccharibacteria bacterium | reverse complement strand
GCCAAGAAACTAAATATTGAGATGTGTCCAGATATGTTTTTCTTACCAAAAAGCAGTTTGAGCTGAATAAGTCCAAGAATTATCGGGACTCCAATAGCAATAAAGTTTAGGTTTTCACCAGTAACAAGATTTCCTACCCCGATTCCAAGATTTACCAATATAGAAACAGCGTATGAAATTTTTATAAACATTTTCATGAATTTATTATACTCCTCTCACGCAAAGATGCCAAAGCGCTTTATTATTGTAATTCATAACTTAAAACTAGTTATTGTAAACTTCATGGTCACCAACCGCGACTAATATAACTTGTGTTTTGGAAACGTAATGAAAAACAATCCTGATTTTATAATTAACAGAGAAACTGTAACGGTCTTTTAGTCGGCCATTTAACTTGTGAACTTTAAGAATATCGTGATTTTTTAAGTCTTTAAATAAATCTATTTTCTCAACAACTTCCTGCGCGAGTGCATCTTCAAGTTTCTTAAACTGGCGACTAAATGCTGGGGTATAGCCAATCTTAATCATTTTATTTAATTTTCTTGAGAAGCTTTCTCAAATCTCCACTAAGAATTTTTCCTTCTCGAATTTCCTGTTCGGACTGAAGAACCACCCGCACAGCGTCGTCTTCAGCCATTTTATTGAGAGCAATTCGCACAACAGCAGCCTTTGTTTCAGCCTGTCCGCTTTTAATATAAGAGTCAATAAACTCCTCTTGTTTACCTGAAATTGGTATTGATATGGTAGTCATAATTTAAATAATTTATATGATAAAGTAATATTATACTATCATATCTAATACGTAATACAAGCACACACAGTAACCTAGAAAAAAACCAGCAACAAAAAACTCCGGTGGTGTGTTAGAACACCAGCCGGAGTCGTGCACGAACGATGGACCATTCCAGAAACGAAACCTCAAGCGGCTCTCCCTCCCCTACGATCCCTACAACCCAGGAGCTGAAGCACGTAGTCTTTTGCCCAGTCCGGCAAACAATCGTAGCCGCCGGTTTCCCACCTATCGTAAAGTTCGCGAGCTTTATCTTCCGACTGGGAACCAAAACGCGCAAGCTGGCTGGCTAGATAGAAAATCCGCTCGGGAGTGAGATTTGCGTGCATCGCCGCCGCCTCATTCACCAAATCCGACTCATTCAAATGAGAAGGGATAGCGTCTCGCATAGTTCCTCCGTTGTAAAAACATGGAGAACACAACTGCCTTAAGCCTAGCACTTTTCAGGAAAAGCGCTACTACCAGAAAAGACGACCGAGCAAAGTCAACATGATATAGGCGAGGAAAATTATCAAGACTATAACGCCAATATTTACCGGCTTTTTTTCTCGCTGAAATGAAGGATTGCCTTCTCGGGTCAAAGCAGTCATGACCACGATGAAAGTGCCAAAAGCTAAGATTCCAACGGAACCCAAAATTTTGTGGAGCGTAGTCTTATCTTGAATCACATCCCAAATTGCCATCACACCCAAAATCGCAAGCACGGAAGCACAAACAATAAGCACCGTTAAACTCACCACTCTGATGCTTTTAAATAGCGGATTAGGAACCACCAAATCGGAACTTGCGCCTTGGTGATTTTCAATAAACCGGCTGGCGACGAGAACAATAATGGTGATAAGTGCCAAAAAACCCAAAGTTTCAAAAGACTTGGTTATGACATCCTGACCGAAAACTTCCCAAATCCCGAAGATGGACACAACGGATAAAATCGTAACCGCCAAAATAAAAAAGAGACTTGCAATATCCTGAATTTTTTTCATAGAAAATTATTGATTAATAAATTTGATGCTAAGGATTATAACAAAAATCCGCTTCAGGCGGATTTTTGAGTGTGTATAAGAATTTTAGGAGTTTACCAAGCGAAGTGGGCGAAGGCTTTGTTGGCCTCGGCCATTTTTATGGTGTTTTCGCGCTTCTTAATGGCTTCACCTTCGTTTTTGGAAGCAGCGACGAATTCGTTGGCGAGTTTTTCTGCCATCTTCGCACCTTTCTTGCTGCGTGCTGCTTCAATAATCCAACGAATCGCCAAAGCTTGCTTTCTTTCTGGACGCACTTCGCGCGGCACTTGATAGTTGGCGC
>CAYXSG010000066.1:0-2205 GCA_964467325.1 uncultured Candidatus Saccharibacteria bacterium | reverse complement strand
TCGCGCCCGTCACTTTAATGAATGCGTCGCGCCAGCCGAGCGTCACACCGTTTTGCAGCACCGCGCTCACTTCAATGCCGAAATTTGTGCCGCTCAACGCTTCCGGAATTTTGTAGGAAAAATCAATTTTTTGCGTTTCGCCCGCTTTCAAAGTGATTGGGCCTTGGCGGACTTTTTCGTAGAGCACGCCCGCTAGTTTGTTCGCGTCGTAGTTCCCCGCCAGCGCGATGTCGTAGGAAATATTTTCCACGTCAAACTTTTTCGCATTGCGGATGATGAAAAAGCCGGTCACCGTTTCGCCAGCCGCGTATTCGGTTTTCGGCAAACTCACTTCGTCAATGTAAACCTCGGGAAAATTCTTGTAGAAATCTTTAATGGACTGCTCGGGCGAAGTCTGCGCATGAGCATGACTGGTCAAAAAGAGCGGGAGAATAAAAAACGCCAAAGCAAATTTTTTTATAAAATTACGCACAATATTTTTAGAGTTTAGACTGTTAATGTTTGAGGTTAATCATAACATATTTTGTCAAAATCAAACCGCTCTGGTATAGTGCTTGCCATGAGCATATTAATTCCAACCGTTATAGAAAAAACCAATTTCGGCGAGCGGGCGTACGACATTTACTCGCGCTTACTCAAAGAGCGCATCGTGTTTCTCGGCGGCCCGATTGACGACACGGTGGCCAACATTGTGATTGCCCAGCTGCTGTTTTTGCAGTCGGAAGATGCCAAAAAAGACATTTCGCTCTATATAAACTCCCCCGGCGGCTCCGTTTCTGCGGCTTTGGCGATTTTGGACACCATGAACTTGGTCAAACCGGATGTTTCCACTACCGTCGTTGGCATTGCCGCTTCAGCTGGCGCGCTTCTCCTCTCGGCCGGCGCTAAAGGCAAGCGTTTTGCTTTGCCAAATTCGGAAATTATGATTCATCAGCCTTGGGGCGGAGCGGAAGGCCGCGCCGCGGATATTGAGATTTCCGCTAAGCAAATTGTGAAAACCCGCGCTCGCTTGAACAACATTTTGGCCAAAAACACCGGCAAACCGCTCGCCGAAATCGAAAAAGACGTTGACCGCGACTATTTCATGGACGCCATTGAAGCCAAAAAATACGGCATCGTTGACAAGATTCTCTAAATTTTCCTAGACTTTTTTATATTTATCTAGTATGATGAAAAAGTTACTGGATTAATTTACGACTACCTTGGTTTTCCCTCTTCGTAGCTGGCTTATGCTTATTTCAAAAAATCTAATCTACATAGCACGAGAATCTGCGTACCGAGCCTAAACTGGGGCGTCTTTTAAAAATATGTCATTACAAATCGCGCTCCTGTCAGCAGGAATCGCGCTCGTCGTCGGCCTTGTTGCAGGCTATTTCCTGCGCATCGCCTTCGCTTTGAGCAAAAAAGGTTCCATTGAACAGGAAATCAAACGCCTGCTTGCCGACGCAAAAAAAGAAGCAGAGCAAATTACGGCGGAAGCGGAGAAGAAGTCAATTGATACGCTACGCGAGGTGCGAGCGGAAATCAAGCAGAAGGAAGAGCAGGTGAAAAAAACCGAAGACCGGCTCATTAAGAAAGAAGAACTTTTGGACGGTCGGCAGACGGACATTGATTCTGAGGTGGAAGGCTTGAAGCTGAAAATTTCGGAAATCAAAGCAATTAAAGACAAAGTGGACAATATGCACCTTGAGAAAATCAAGGAGATTGAGAAGCTGGCCAATCTTTCGCAGGAAGAAGCCAAGCAAGAGCTCATCAACGTGGTGGAGAAAAAAGCCGAGGAAGATATTTTGGTGCGCATGCAGAAGCTGGAAATTCAGGGCGAAGAGCGGATGGAAAAGCGTGCGCAGGAAATTTTAACCACTGCGATTCAGCGCCTCGGCAACTCCGTAGCTTCGGACGTCATGTCGAGCTCCGTGCCGATTCCGGGCGATGAAATTAAAGGCAAAATTATCGGCAAAGAAGGTAGAAACATCAAAGCGTTTGAACGGGCCACGGGCGTGGAAGTGATTGTGGACGATACTCCAGGCGCGATTACCCTTTCCTCTTTCAATCCGGTGCGTCGGCAAATTGCACGGATGGCTTTGGAAATGCTCATTGCTGACGGCCGCATTCAGCCAGCCAAAATTGAAGAGATGGTGGAAAAAGCCAAGAACGAAGTCAATAAAATTATTAAAGAAAAAGGCGAAGCGGCGGTGTACGAATGCG
>CAYXSG010000065.1:0-2423 GCA_964467325.1 uncultured Candidatus Saccharibacteria bacterium | reverse complement strand
CAAGCCGCCGCCTTTGGATTTTTCATCTCCAAAACTGCAAGCGCCTTGGCTTGGGGCACACTGAAGCCGATTTGCCTTTCGGGAAGTTTCTTGCCAGTCAAAACTCCCCGCTCGGCATCGCCATCAGAAATTCCGAGAAACGGATCGCAAAGCAAGACGAGTCCGACCCAAGCCGTCCGGATTGCCAAAGGCGCTTCACCAGCTGGAGTCCTAACGATTTCGATATAACCGGGCTCGGGCGACTTGCGGCGAGCTTTTCTTTGAACTTTGCCTTGCTGAATACCCAGCTGAAGCCACATGTCTTTGAGTGCTTTGTAGATTTCGGGATACGTATTCCCTGGAGCAAAAGCAACATCATCGAAAGTCATCCACTCAGCATTCTCCAAAAACAACTTAAGACATCTTTTGTACAGAGCCCTGGCCTTTGATGTTAGGCCATTCATAACAAACCGCTTGCCGGTGTAAGGATTGACATACACCGTTGGTGTCGAATGAAATCTCATCGTTATCCTTTCGTAGGAACTGTTGGAATTGAACACTCTGGGAGTGATACTATAATATTAAGCAACTCGAATCAAGTTATGGAAAAAGAACCACTAATTAGCTTCATCACTAAGGTTACCAACCGCTAGCCAAGCCTTGATTATGCTATAATATTTTCATGGAAGAAGCTTTTGTGTGGGAAGCGCCAGAATATTTTCACCGAGAAAAAACGAAAGATTGGTTTTGGATTTTCGGCGTTATCGCTTTCACTTTGGTTGTCGTCAGTATTATTTTAGGCGACGTAATGTTTGGCATTTTTCTGGCGGTCGCATCTTTAACCTTAAGCATTTTCGCCCACCGGCCGCCGCGTCTCGTGCGGGTGGAGCTTTCCGACCGCGGCATCATTATTGATAGAACGCTCTATCATTGGAGCGAGCTTGAATCTTTCTGGATTCGCGATGATGATTTGCATCCAAAAGTGCTGGTGAAATCTAAAAAAATCTTTTTGCCGTACATCGTCGTGCCGCTTGGCGAAGTGCATCCAGACGACGTGCGCGACCACTTGCTTCAATATTTGGAAGAAATTGTCCACCGCGAGCCGCTCATCCAGCAACTCATGGAATATTTTGGTTTTTAGGTTAAATGTGCTAGTGTCTTCATTGCCTTGAGCATGTCGAAGGGTCCTCGTCGTTCAATGGATAGGACGCAAGATTGCGGATCTTGCAATGCAGGTTCGATTCCTGCCGAGGGCACAAATTTGAATTTATTAAAGTCACATTTTGTTCTTTAATAACACATACTTGACTAACCACATTAACCTGTGCTATATTGTGAAAAGCGTAGTATTTCGTCCAGATAGCAAGTTCTTTGAGAAAAAGGAGAAAGCAGATGGAAAGCAGAACGACAACAGAAGAAACCCGACCGGGTTTTATCTTCAGAACACAAGTTGGCAAGCGAAACCGAATCATAGTCCCCGTCAAACTCTTTATCAGGGGGCAGTCTAAGCCAGTCGGCACAGTCAAACTTGAATACTGGCGTGGTGACAATATAATTCTCGGCGACATAGCATTTCAGATGTGGGTTACGGAAGGTTTTTTTCACAAAACCGTAACTGACCCTAACCTATTATCTGTGCTAGTCCTGTGTCAGCGCGAGAGACGCGCAAACTTGGTTTGGTATAGGAGAACATTCCGTTTTGTACTAGCAGAAGGAGGGACCGAAAAGAATATTCTGTTCATCCTCACAACTGACAAGAGCGACCTTTCCGACCGCCAAAAGCGAATTCTGGAGGTCGGCGAAGATGCGGTTGAACGTGAGGAAGCAGAGCGAGAAGCGGCTCGCAAGCTTCGCGAGAAGAACCGTCGAGATCATAAAGAGGAAATGCGTATCAAACACGCACAACTAATCCGTATGACGGTAAGGTCGGCAATCGACAGCAAGTCGGTTCCTCTAGATGACGTAAAAACCCTCGACGGAATCGGCCTACTCAGGTCAAGCACAAATTTCAGACATTTCGAACTGTACCCAGGCGAATGTTCTGTGTTGGAATATCAATTCGCCGAGGGAGAAACCGTTTTTTCCGGCTTTATCGGTTTCGACTCTGATCTTCACCTTATCTCAATCGACGAGAGACTCCCGACTACAAAAACGGTTTACCTTCGAAAGTCTTAACGAACGAGACCAAACTGGCTCCGCATCACTGCGGAGCCTATTTTTTTACAAAATATAAACTTTAGAAAATTAGGAAATCTTCTTAATCATCGCTGAGAGGCGGGACTTTTTGCGAGAAGCGGCATTGTCTTTGATGAGGTTGGTTTTGGCGGCTTTATCGATTGCTTGGTAGGCGGCCGGCAAGAGCGCGAGGGCTTCTTTAGCCTTCTTTTCAGACACAAGCTTCTTCACTTTTTTCACGACAGTATTGAGCGTATCTTTTCTGGCAA
>CAYXSG010000064.1:0-2728 GCA_964467325.1 uncultured Candidatus Saccharibacteria bacterium | reverse complement strand
CGTCACCGCCGGTGCCAAGCTTGCGCCCGAGCGATTCATGAAATTGTTCGGTTCAATCAAGAGCACTTTTTCTTTTCCGATATTTCCTTCGGAAATTAAAGCCTTCCAAGCAACTTTTTCAGAAAATTCCGGAAAATTAAAATCTTTCGCGATGCGCGCGAGCATCATCCGGCCGGTGTTGTGCCGAGTTTGCGCGTACTCTTCTCCCGGATTTCCCAAACCAGCAATGATGAATGACATATTTCCATTGTGTAATATGTTGGCGGCTTGTGTCAAACGCTTGTGTGTATTAAGATTATGCTAATCAATTCTTATTTTTTATGGAATCAAATAAAAAAGAAAATTTCTTACTTGAATTCATAAAATTTATCGTCATTACGCTCGTAGTTGTCCTGCCGATTCGCTGGTTTATCGCCGAACCGTACATTGTTTCGGGCGCGTCCATGGATCCCACCTTCGCCAGCAACCAATACATCATTGTGGACCAGCTGAGTTACCGGCTCGGCAATCCGGCGCGCGGCCAAGTGGTGATTTTTCACGATCCGCTCAACATCAAAATCGATTTCATCAAAAGAATCATCGGCTTGCCGGGCGAAACCGTCAAAATTGATGGCGAACAAGTGACCATCACAAATGCTGTAGGCGAAACTTTCACTTTAGACGAACCTTACGTTGCTGCCGCCAACCAAAAAGACAATCCGCCGTCTTCGGTGACGCTCGGCAAAGACGAATATTTCGTCATGGGCGACAATCGCGCCGAAAGTTTTGATTCGCGGTCGTGGGGCGTTCTGCCGCGCAACCTCATCGTCGGCACGCCTTTCATCAGATTATTTCCTTTAAATAAAATCGGCCTGTACCCCGGCGACTATAACGAACCCAAGTAGTCATCATGGCAAAAAAATCAGCAAAAAAGTCTAAAACCGATTACTGGTCTTGCCCCAAAACCACCAAAGCTTTTGAAATTGCCCTTTACTACGGCTTCGTACCGCAAGAGCCGGTCGCCATTGAAAAAATCGACAGAGAACACGCGAAAAATTTCATAAGCGAAGGCCATATGTTTGTCGATCCGGCTGAGAAATCCGCTTTAATCAGAAAATGGTTTAAAGATTCCGTGCCAAGCTCGCCCGTGATGTTTGCCAGCACGCGCGACAATTATTCTTTGGATATTATTGGCACCAACCAAGGCATCGCCGACGCCACACTCCTGAAAGTCCTTTACGAAACGGTAAAATCAGAAGGTTACGAAGACATTTCTCTTGAACTCAACAGCGTCGGCGACCGCGAATCATTCGCGCGCTATTCCAAAGATTTGGGCAACTACCACCGCAAGCACGCGAGCACGCTCCACGTCGACTGCCGGCAAATATTTAAGAAAAATCCGTACACCACGCTAGTCTGCCAGCACGCTGAATGCAAAGAAGCTTATGTCAAAACGCCTTATTCCATGAACTATCTTTCGGAACCATCTCGAACCTATTTCATGGAACTTTTGGAATTGTTGGAGAAAACCGACATTCCTTATAATCTGAATAATGCGCTCGTCGCCAATCCGGAGTTTGCGATTCACACCATTTTCAGAATAACTGCGAACATCGGCGAAAAGAAAAATGAAATCGTGGCCTACGGCTCGCGCTGGGGACTCATTGCCAAAAAATCCGGATTTAAAAAAGATATTCAAGGCGTCTCTGGCACCGTGCGCATCGGCCGTTTGAAAAAAACAAAAGAGCAGATGAAAATTCAAAAGCCGAAATGCTATTTCATCCAGATGGGTCAGGAGGCTAAATATAAAAGCCTCAGCGTCATTGAAACTTTGCGCCAGTCCAAAATTTCCGTTTATCATTCACTCACCAAAGATAAATTTACCGCACAGCTTATGAGCGCTGAAAATCTGAAAGTGCCATACATTATTATCATGGGCCAAAAAGAAAGTGTGGAAAATACCGTCCTCGTCCGCGAAATGGAAAACCGCTGCCAAGAAACCATCCGTGTTGAACACATCGCCTCCTACTTGCGCAAAATGATGAGGTAGTTGCCGAACAGACATTTATATGATAGATTACTCCTCACTATGATAAACGTGGAAGTGGAAAGAAATAGCAGCGAGAGCGCGACCAATGTGCTCAAAAGATTTACCAAGCGCGTGCAAGGCGCGGGGGTTTTAAACAGAGTGAGAAAATTGCGCTACGCTAAGCGCGCCATCTCGCCTTACGTCAAGAAAAAGCGCACCCTCAAAGTCATTAAGCGCAGAAATGATCGCAACGCGCTCATCAAGATGGGCAAGATTGTGGAAAATCCTCACCAGCGATAAATGTCGGAATCTTTCAGCATCATAAACAAAACCAAAGGCAAGCTTCCATTTGAAAACTTGCCTTTTGCAGAGATTAAAAACTTGGCGCTCGGCGAAAACTACGAGCTTGAGCTGGTTTTTGTTGCACCGAAAGAATCACGAAAAATTAACAGAGATTTTCACCACTCTGATAAGCCAACCAACATTTTAAGCTTTCCCCTTTCCGAAAACGCCGGCCAAATTTTCATCTGTCCGACTTATGCAAAAAAAGAAGCGCCGAAATTCGGCCGGAAATTTCCAAATTACATCGCTTTCCTGTTTATCCACGGAGTTATACATTTGAAAGGATTCACGCATAGTAGTAAAATGGAGAGCGAGGAGCAGAAGATTAGAGACGCATTTTCAATCTAAGCATCTAATAATTTCTAGGCTGGTTCTTTT
>CAYXSG010000063.1:0-2843 GCA_964467325.1 uncultured Candidatus Saccharibacteria bacterium | reverse complement strand
GGCAATTTCTTGCGTGTACGAAGCGAACAAGACGAGCGCAGCTAAGCCGGCCGAGCCGATGGCGTAGCCTTTCGTTACTGCTTTCGTTGTGTTGCCGACAGCATCCAAAGCGTCGGTAATTTCGCGAACGTTTTCTGGCAAGTGAGACATTTCGGCAATGCCGCCGGCGTTGTCCGTGATTGGACCGTATGCGTCAATCGTAACAATGATGCCGGCCATGGAAAGCATGCTCATTGCGGCGATGGCGATGCCGTAAAGTCCGGCGAAGTGATAAGAAATTAAAATGCCGAGCACAATTGAAAGCAAAGGCAAAGCCGTGGATTTCATGGAGATGGCCAAACCTTGAATCACGTTGGTGCCGTGGCCCGACTTGCTGGCCTCGGCGATGGACTTCACTGGTTTGTACGCAGTGGAAGTGTAATATTCGGTAATCACAACAAGCGCAGCGGTGACAGCGAGGCCAACCAAAGCGCAAATGTAGAGCGACATGGCGCTGTAAGCGTTGCCGGCCATCAAAGATTTGGTGATTGGATAGAACGCGGCGGCGGCGAGAACGCCAGAAACGGCCAAGCCTTTATATAGAGCGTTCATAATGTTTCCTGATTTTCCAAGCCGGATGAACCAAGTGCCGATGATGGAAGCGATGATGGCAAAACCGCCGAGCATCAAAGGAAAGAGTACAGCATTGAGCGAATTTTTGAAGAGGAGTGATCCGAGCAACATGGTTGCAACCGATGTCACAACGTATGTTTCAAAAAGATCGGCGGCCATGCCAGCGCAATCGCCGACGTTGTCGCCCACGTTGTCCGCAATTACGGCCGGATTTCTTGGATCGTCTTCAGGAATATTGGCTTCAAGTTTTCCAACGAGGTCGGCGCCCACGTCCGCGGCTTTGGTAAAAATGCCGCCGCCCAGTCGAGCAAAAACTGAAATCAAGCTTGCGCCGAAGCTGAGGCCGATGAGCGCTTTCAAATCGCCAGTGAGAAAATAAAATCCAGAAACTCCGAGCAAAGCCAAAGAAACTACAAGTAAGCCAGTGACCGCGCCGCCATTGACGGCCACGCTCAAAGCTTCTTTTAGGCCAATCTTCGCGGCTTCAGCGGTTCGGCTGTTGGCGCGAACGGACACGTTCATGCCGATGTAACCAGCCACGCCCGAGAGCGCGGCGCCGACGAGAAAGCCCGCGGCGGTTTGAAAATTAATAACAGCCCACAAAACCGCAAAAAGAATCACTGCAATCCAAGCGATAGTTCTGTACTGTCTGTTCAAATACGCGCTTGCGCCTTCGCGAATCGCTTCGGAAATCTTTTTCATCACGTCCGAACCGGCGCTTTTAGACAAAACCGACTTAATAAGAAGCAGACCGTATGCAATGCCGACGACAGAACTCACCAACGGAAACCACAATGTTGAAAGACTCATGTTTGTCTTATTAAACTTTTAAATAATAATTATTTTCCTTCTTGGCCTTCGCTCTTCGCCTCTCCATCCGCGCTGCCGAGCGCTTCGCCTTGGGTGGACTGAATGTCAATCCGCCAGCCGGTGAGCTTGGCCGCAAGTCGCACGTTTTGGCCGCCTTTGCCGATGGCCAAAGATTGCTGATCTTCGGTGACCTGGATTTTAGCAGTTTTATTTGCTTCGTCCATTTCCACCGAAATAATTTTGGCTGGCGAAAGTGCGCCTTCAATAAACTGCTTAAGGTCAGCCGACCACTCAATGATGTCGATTTTCTCGCCGCCGAGCTCGCTCATGACGGTGGAAACTCGAACGCCACGCTGGCCCACCATGGAACCCACCGGATCAATGTGCGCGTCGTTTGAGAACACGGCGATTTTGGTGCGGCTGCCGGCTTCGCGCGCCACGCCTTTCACTTCAATAACTTTATTCGTGAGCTCCGGCACTTCCATTTCAAAAAGTTTCACCAAGAATTTCGGGTGCGAGCGCGACAAGCGCAAGAAAATTCCACGCGGTGTTTCTTCCACGCGATACAAATAGGCGCGAATGCGTTCACCTTGGCGGTAGCGTTCGCCCGGAATCTGTTCTTCGTAGGGGAGAATGCCGGACGCGCGGCCCATGTCTACGAAAATGTTGCCGCGCTCCATCCTTTGGACGGTGCCGTTCACAATTTCGCCTTCGCGCGCGCCGAACTCGCTCATGACCGACACTTTCTCGGCCTCGCGAATTTTCTGAATAATGACTTGCTTGGCGGTTTGCGACGCAATGCGGCCGTAATCAGCCTTCATTTCCAGAGGGAAAACGAGCTCGTCTTCAATTTGCGCATTCTTTTTCATCTTCTGTGCGTCGGCCAAGAGGATGTGGTGCTCGGGATTGAAAATCACGCGCTCTGGCTCGTCCTCGGCAATTTCCGGAATTTCTGGAATCGTGCCATCTTCATTCGGCACGATAATCTGCGACGGGTCCACCACTTTTTTCACTTGGAAAAATTCGGTGGCGCCGGTATTGAGGTCAAAGGTGGCACGCACAATCTGGTGCTTTTTGCCGTATTCTTTTTTGTACGCCGTCGCTAAAGCGGCCTCGATGGCTTCAAGGATTTTCTCTTTCGGAATCCCGCGCTCCTCTTCCAGCTGGTCCAAAACTGAGTGGATGACTTTTAAATCAAACATAATTTTAATTTAGTCTATTAAAGCTTTTAATTTCTTAATCTGATAATTTTTCAAAAAAATAAGCCCGCCGGGTAAAGGCGAACCTGAATGCTTTATATACTACTTTTTTTGGGAAAGATGTCAAATTTGGGGTCAGAACATCCCCAACCCCCAAAGAGGGGGAGTCAGAACACCTCGGCCTCAGAAGGCCACTCCTCTTTGTCTAAAGAGGAGAACCGA
>CAYXSG010000062.1:0-3126 GCA_964467325.1 uncultured Candidatus Saccharibacteria bacterium | reverse complement strand
GCAATTTTACTCACAATGGCAAATTTCAAAATGCTCAATTGGCGCAAGGCAGAGTTGTAAGTTATAAAAGGCTGAAAGAAATACTCGGCACAGTCACTAGCGTAGACTATCAGAGAATTCTAGAGGATTTTGTTCAGCTTCATAAAACATAGACCCCCGCCTTGCGGGCGGGGTCGTGGCGAATGCCAAATACAAAATAAGAGTAGCATGCTTAAAAAACTTTGCAAGTGGTTGAAAATTAAAATGGCGCCAGGATTTTTCTGACGCCAGAATACTAGTGGTCGCTTCTAGAACTTCCACTCCACCTGTCGCCGCCGTTCGCCTTAATAAACTCCCTGATTTCAGACTCAGTAAAATTGTCATCTGGAAAGCCGGCAGCGCCCTGCAAGCCTCTGTCGGAGAGCCAAGCAGAATGAGAGTTAGGCGTCAGGCGCAATAAGTTGAGCGGATCACTCTCACGACGAGCCAAACGAACAAGAAATAACGCAATCTGTCCCGAACGTTCTCTGGAAAGTGACATAAAACTCCTTGTAAAAAATCCGAGGATAAAGATACACCAAAATTACATTTTCTGCTATGATAAAGCGCATATGAAAAATCCTGAACAAGTGGAACACATGCGACACACGCTCGCGCACCTTTTGGCGGCGGCAGTACTAGAGCTTTGGCCGGATACGAAAAATACGATTGGACCGGCAGTGGACAATGGTTTTTATTATGACTTCGAATTTTCTAGTGCGGTTACCGATAAAGATTTGGGCAAAATCGAGCAGAAAATGCGCGAGCTTTTGAAAAGCTGGGATGCTTTTTCGCATAAAGAAGTTTCGGAAAAAGAGGCGAAAGATTTTTTCAAGCACAACCAGTATAAGCAAGAACTCATAAACGAAATCGTTGGCAAAGGCGAGAAAATAACTTTATATACCGTCGGTGGTTTTACCGATTTGTGCCGTGGCGGCCATGCCGAGCATCCTAAGAAAGATATTGATTCAAAAAGTTTCAAGCTAGACCGTGTCGCCGGCGCGTACTGGCGCGGTAATGAAAAAAACAAAATGCTTACGCGTATTTACGGCTTGGCGTTTGAGACCAAAGAAAAATTGGAAGAGTATGAGAAAAATCAGGAGGAGGCCAAGAAGCGCGACCACCGAAAGCTCGGTGTTGAGCTAGACTTGTTCGCTTTTTCCGATTTAGTCGGCGCCGGCTTGCCGCTTTTCACACCGAAAGGCACGGTGCTCCGCGACCAACTCGTGCAATTTTCCGAAAGCCTTCAGCAAAAAAATGGTTTTCAGAAAGTTTGGATTCCGCATATTACGAAAATAGATTTGTATAAAAAATCCGGCCATTGGGACAAGTTTGGCGGCGAGCTATTCTTGGTGAAAAGCCAAGAGACGGAAGATCAGTTTGCATTGAAACCTATGAACTGTCCCCATCATGCGCAGATTTACGCTTCACGGCCGCGCAGCTATCGCGAACTACCTTTACGCTTAATGGAAACCACCACTTGCTATCGCGACGAGAAAAAAGGCGAACTCATGGGACTTTCCCGCGTCCGATCTTTGAACCAAGACGATGCTCACATTTTCTGCACGATGGACCAGATTGAAAGCGAATTTTCCGCTATCATGGGCATGATTAAAGAAATGTACAGCGCGCTCAAGCTGTCTTTCAAAGCACGTTTGTCTTTCCGAGATCCGGCCAATCCGAAAAAATATCTTGGCGAAGAAAAAAACTGGAACGAAGCCGAGCAGATTATTGAATACTTGGCGAAAAAATTTGAACTTGATTACGTGGTTGCCAAAGGCGAAGCAGCTTTTTACGGACCGAAGATTGATATTCTTGTGACAGACGCCTTAGGCCGAGAATGGCAGTGTGCCACCGAGCAGCTAGACTTCGTTCAGCCAGCGCGTTTTGAGCTGGAATACACCGACAAAGACGGTACGAAGAAAACACCAGTCATGATTCACAAGGCTTTGCTTGGCTCTATTGAACGCTTTTTGGCGGTTTACATTGAGCACACTGCCGGCAATTTCCCTCTTTGGCTCGCGCCGGTGCAGGTGAAAATCATTCCGATTGGCGAAGCGCACAACGAGTTTGCCAAAGAAGTTTTTGAGAAACTCAAAGCTTTGAACATGAGAGTAGAACTTTTGGACGACGCGAAAGAAGGCCTCGGCAAAAAAGTCCGCGCCGCGAAAGTGGAAAAAGTGCCCTACTGGATTGTCATCGGCGATAAAGAAATGGCTGCGCAAAAAGTCTCGCTTGAAAGCCGCGATAAAGGCCAGCTCGGCCAAGTGACTCTTCTAGATTTAACTACCAAACTTTCTACAGAGATTGCAGAACGGCGCTAACTTTTTCGGCGCTTATAGTTGTCCACTCTCGGTCAGCTTCGTCTCGGCCTTTGGCGTAGATGGCCACGGCATTATCGAGCATTGAGAGTGCAGCGTGTTTTTGCTCAGTGGCTTTTTCAATAATCATTTGGAGACCAACCGAAGAGATGATGGCTCGCTGTTCGCGCGCTCGGTACTCAAGCATTTCCAGCAATTCATTTTTGTTTGCGCGCAAACTTTCAAGACGCGGGTCAACAGCAGCTGGGGCAATTTCAGGAGAAAGATTTTCGGAACTTGCTCCAAGCATGGCGAAAGCTCGTGCTTTTCGGCTGATGAGAATATAAGCAAGCCAAACGCTCCAAGCGAAGACAGCCAGAATGAACAGCATGACTTTCAGATTGTCACCGATGCCGGTGTATGGCACTTGGCTAAGAAAGACGCCGGCCACTTGAGGCGTTGGAGTCGGATTATTTACCGGCGCAGGATTGTTGGTAATTTGATAGCCCCAATTGGTGCCGCCACCTCCTCCGCCACCTCCACCACCGCCGCCGGACGGAGCCGTATTAACTTGAACCGAACATTGCGAAACTGAAGTCTGGCCATTTGAAACCGCCGTGATGGTAGCATTTTTGGCACCAGCGGAATTATAAGTGTGACTCGTGGTGGTTGCTGTGCCAGCAAGCGAATCGTCGCCGCTCCATGCGTAGGTGTAAGCATTATTGCCGCCGCTAGCATTTGCCGTGAAAGTAACCGTGTCGCCGACGGTGGCGCTTGAAACGTTTGCCGAACATGTGAGCGCAAACGG
>CAYXSG010000061.1:0-3181 GCA_964467325.1 uncultured Candidatus Saccharibacteria bacterium | reverse complement strand
ACATCATAAAGCTCGGCCAAATCTCGATCCAACATCACTTTCTTGCCTCTAATCAAAAATATCCTACTAATAATCCGCTCTTTTGGGATTTCAATAATTTCTTTGAGGTTATTTTGCATTTGCATATGTTTTAAAACTTCACCGTAAGCGGCGAGCCGAGGCCGGTGACGTAATCGAAATGTTTGCGGGCGGTGCAGAAGTAGCCGCAGTCGCCGTTTTGGCCGCTGGTGATATCGCGGAAAAAGCTGGCGTTAGCGTCGGTGGCTTTGTCCTGATAAAACTTTTCATTGCTGGCGGAATTGCCGAGCGCTTTGATGGCCGCCCACTGCGGCGCACCAGCGGACGTGCCACCCAAAGTGAACCAGCCTTTTTGTTTGTTGTAGCCATAGCTGTCGTAAACGGAAAAACCGGAAGCGGGATCGGCGTTGTAACTTACGTCGGGAATGGCGCGCATGCCTTTAGCTTTTGAAAGGGAATAAGCGGTTTGAAAAGCGGGCGCGGGAATGTACGCGCTCACGCCGCCACCACTGCCGGTCCACGCTTTTTCGGACAGGAAATTATTTTTGGAAGTAAAATTGAGATGCGTACCACCAACTGCGACCACATGCGCCGAGACCGCCGGCCAACTTGCGCCCGTGCCATTGTCGCCAGACGAAGCGAAAAAAGTGGCGCCATACTGACTGACAAAATGATTTTCCAAATCCGTTTCGGTTTTAAATTCGTCGCCACCCCAACTCATGGAAATCGCCACCACATCTTTTCGTCCACGCGCATAATCCACCGCTTTGAGCAAATCAGTGCCGGAAGCGGAAAGCGCTTCCACGAGCAGAATTTTCGCATTCGGCGCAATCGCGTGTGACCACTCCACGTCCATGGAAGTTTCCAAAGACCAACCGGCGTCAGCTTTAATGTTTTTATCCATCAAGTGCTTTTCAAAACATTTATTTTTTGTGGTGCATGCCGGCAAATGAAAATAGCCACTGAAGAAATTTAAATCCGCTTCAACGTTCGGGTCATCCTGCGCGGCGATAATGGCAATCGTGCCCGCGCCACCGGAAGCTGGCAAGTTATAAACTTTTTTAATATCGGCCGGCGCAAGACCCGACGGTGCCGCAAGTGACGACGCGTACACATGCAAAGGCGGGCGCGCCTTGAATGTGGAAAAATCTTTCGCCAGTGCCAAGCTCGGCGCCATCACCAGCGTTCCAACTCCAACCAAAAACCCAACCACCGAAAATATATTTATGTTTTTCATCCCCAAAGTAAATCACATCGGGGTTAAAATCTTTTTAAAATAAAAATAAAGGAAAACTGAAGAAATGTTTTGATGTTACACACCGAAGAATCCTTATTTTTGGCTATTTCACGGAGCTGTGAAACTTTTTGTGCACTTCTTTGAGATGCTTGTCGGTGACGTGCGTGTAGATTTGTGTGGTGGCGATGTGTGCGTGGCCGAGCAGCGCTTGGACGGAACGGAGGTCGGCGCCGTTGGACAAAAGGTCGGTGGCGAAGCAGTGGCGAATAACGTGCGGCGTAACTTTTTTGGAAATGCCAGCAATGGTCGCGTAACGTTTTACAATCCGCTCAATGGACCGGCGGGTGAGGCCTTCTTCGCTGCCTTTCTGCACATCGTTTTGTGCGCGCGTAAAAAGCGCGTCCTGCATGTCTTTGCGCAACGCCAAATAATTTCTCACCGCTTTTTTCGCATCGTCCGACATGAACACCACGCGCACTTTGTCGCCCTTGCCGCGGATGGGGAATTCATCGGAAGCGAAGTCCACGTCGCGCGTGAGCGAGCAGAGTTCGGACACGCGCAAGCCGGTGGAAAAAAGCATTTGCAAAATCGCGTGGCCGCGCGCCCGTTTCTCGGGATCGCTTTCTTTATTCGGCGCGTCCAGAAGCCGCGCAAGTTCAACTGGAGAAATCACATCAATGGATCGCTCGCCAACTTTCGCAAGTTCAATCTGGTCGGGCGCCATAGAAGCAATTTTTTTCTTCATTAAAAATTTCAAAAAGGAGCGCAGCGCAATCAAATAGTAATTCTGAGTGCGCTTTTTCATGGTCGCGCCGGTCGCGCGGTTGTTGCCGGCCGACTGGCGGTTCAACCAAAGCCGGAACTCGCGCACGAGGTTTTCGGTGATCTGGTTGGGAAACTGCACTTTGCCGAAGGTGAAAAACCGTGTTAAATAGTGATCGTAATTTTCCACCGTCTTGGCGCTTCTGCCTTTCTCAATCTCAATGTATTCCAGAAATTGTTGTTTGAGAGTTCTCACATCCATGCCGGCCATTATATCATCCATGTCGCACAATATGTTCCGCAGTAAATCTGCATTTTGACAGAAATGAAAAGGCGTGGAATTGTTTCCACGCCTATGGACTATCGCCAAGCTCAATCTGCCGCACACCTTCAATCCAGTCTACCGGCGTAGGTGGGGAAATTTTGGCATCTTGTTGAGCCCGCTCTGCTTCCGCTTTGGCCGCTGCTTCGGTTCGTCTTTTTCGTATTTCTAGAACCATCATCTTGACATCGTAGCGACCCAAAGGCTTTTTGGAATCTTTCCGGACGGCCACACATTCGGAACACTCCTTTCCTTTCTCTGGTACCGGAAATCCGCACGTCGGGCAATTGTAAATAATGTCCATTTTGACTCCTTTTGTAAGACCAATTTTCTGGCCATTATATTAGTTGAAAAGGGTAATTTTGCAAGCCGCCTCTTGCATTTTTTTCGCTTTCGTGATACCATTCTCCGCATGCTTACGAAGATGAAAAAACAGAATATCGTCAAATCCGTCGGCCTTCATGAGACCGATACCGGCTCGCCGGAAGTGCAAGTTTCAATCCTCACCAAAAGAATTGAAGAGCTCACCGACCACCTCAAGAAACATACCAAAGACAAGCATTCTCGCCGCGGTTTGCTCCAGATGGTTGCCAGTCGCCAAACTCATTTGAACTACCTTCAAAAGAAAAACACTCGTCGCTACAACGCGATTACCAAGAAGCTTAACCTCAAGAAGAAAGCGTAGTATAGTACAGCAATCGGCTTGCTAATTTTTTCAGCCGACGATAGACCACTCGGCTTCAAAAATTAGCAGGCCGATTGCTTTTTATAAATTAAATAATTTTAATAAATTGTCAGTCAGAAAACAGAGAGAACGGCGCGTCGGGATTTTGATTGTCGGG
>CAYXSG010000060.1:0-3278 GCA_964467325.1 uncultured Candidatus Saccharibacteria bacterium | reverse complement strand
AAACTCAGAGAGTTACTTTCAACCCATAAAGATTTGAAAGAAAAAATTGAAAGTTTGGAGAAAAAATATGACAAGCAGATAAAAGAAATTTTTGATTCCATCAAGTACCTTTTAATTGAAGACGAAAAGCCAAAAAATCCCATTGGCTTTAATGCAAAATAAAATTGCCACCCTTTTTCTTTCAGTGTATAGTGGGCCGCAGATAAGGAGACCAATGAGAAATCTTTTTAAATTCTCACTCGTTTTTTTCGTAAGTGCCGCCGGTTTTATTTACGCCAAACTTTTTGGCCACGAGGATTTGTCGCTCGTCTGCGTTTGTGTCGCAATGGTTTTCATGGATTTCTTTGGGGTATTTGGAAAACCCCTGTACCGCCAGTAACCTGGCGGTTTATTTTTTATGTTACTATAATTCGCATGCGCATTATCTCTTGGAATGTAAACGGCTTGCGGGCGGTCGCGAAAAAAGGCGCGTTCGGCCGGCTGTTTGATTTTGACGCAGATATTTATTGTTTGCAGGAAGTGAAAGCGCACGCCGAGCAGTTGCCGGAAAAAGTGCGCAACGTGGCTGGCTACTTTTCTTTTTTTGACCATTCCAAATTACGAAAAGGTTACAGCGGCGTTGCGGTGTATACGAAAGTGAAACCGGAAAAAGTGGACTACGGCATGGGTATTTCCGAGTTTGATCAAGAAGGCCGCTTGCTCGCTTTGCATTTCAAAGATTTCGTACTGTTTAATATTTACTTCCCCAACGGCGGCGGCGGGCCAGTACGACTTGAATACAAACTGCGTTTTTATGATGCATTTCTCGCGCACATTGAAAAAATTAAAAAAGAAAAGCCGAACTACGGCATTATTTTCTGCGGCGATGTGAACACCGCGCACGAAGCGGTGGACTTGGCGCGACCGAAAGAAAATGAAGAAAACACCGGCTTTCTGCCGGAAGAGCGCGCGTGGCTGGACGAAGTCGTCAATCATGGCTACGCGGACATCTGGCGCCAAATGCATCCGGACGCGAAGAATCGCTACACCTACTGGGACATGAAGACTGCCGCACGCGATCGCAATGTTGGCTGGCGCATTGATTATTTCTTCATCTCTTCAAATCTCCAAAAGCGCATCGCCGGCGCCAAAATCCACGAAAGCTTCTACGGCTCCGACCATTGCCCGATTGAGTTGGAGTTAAAATAATTTTAAAGCACTATCCCCAGCTGTGGATAACTGGTTTGACGAGCGGTGTGCGTGTGATAAATTTAACTCAGACCAGAAGCAATCGGACATTTTAAAGTGATCTGACTTTTAGTCGACAACCTTGGAGCAGCGCATAGCAGTTCCAACAATCTGATCGACACCACAGTCGATCCTCGGCGTACCATACGCCACCTCCTTCCGGTTTTCACTTCACCCCGTTCCTTACAAGCAATAGGCGCTCCGCTCTGGAGTGCCTTTTCTTGTAATTTTTTTATTCCACCCAGTGTTTTTTGCGAATCTCCCCTACTTTTTTCTCATCCTCTTCTTCTTTGACCGCTTTGCCTTGGTCGCCGAGCGCTTTGAGCGCTTTTTCCGGCAATTTAGCGAGCTCTGTGGCCCTATTTTCCAAATATTCTAAAGTATTTTTTTCCGGATTTTCAATCACTTCTTCAAGCAAAGCGTGCAAAATGTGGCCGATGTGCGGGCCGGGCGACGTTTTGGTCGCTTCCATGATGCCTTTGCCGTCAATTTTTAGCATGCCGACGGAAATCGGATCGCGCATCACTTCTTCAATCATGGCGTGATATTTCCGTAAGCGGTATGGACTTTCTTTTGGTCGGCCGGTGCCAATTCGGTCCGCAGCGCGCACGTCCATCAAAGTCCAAATATTTTCTGGTCCGACGTTCGCCACGAGCCGACGCACCGCCGAAGGTGTAATTTGCTCGGTATCAGAAAAAAACATGTGCCAACGAATGAGTTTGGTCACTTTTTCCACTAATTCTTTCGGAAATTTCAAATCAGCGAGAATTTTCTTGGCCATTTTCGCGCCAACCACTTCGTGGCCGTAAAAAGTCCACTTATCCCCTTCCGGCCGCTTTTCCGGACCGCGCCGAGTGGCCGGTTTGCCGATGTCGTGAAAAAGTGCCGCCAAGCGCACTTCGAGTGGCCAATTTTTGTCCGCCGCATGCTGGAGTGCGCGTAATAAATGCTCGAAAACGTCATATTTATGAATGCCGCCTTGCAAAACGCCGGCACTTTTTTCCAAATCCAGCGAAATGTATTCCAAAATGTGAAACTTGCGCGCCAATTCCAAGCCGCGCTTCGGCTCGGCCGACATGATTATTTTTGCAAACTCGTCACGAATTCTTTCTTTGGAAATATTTTTCAGTAAATTTGCATTGTCAGCTATAGCTTTTTCAGTGGCCGACTCAATTTCAAAACCGAGTTCGGCCGAAAATCTGACCGCACGCAAAAGCCGCAAAGCGTCTTCATTGAAACGCTCTTCTGGTTGGCCAACAGTTTTAATAATTTTTTTCGCCAAATCGCTTTTTCCCTCGTACAAATCCACCAACTCCCCTGTTTCCGGCGCCAGTGCCATGGCATTAATCGTAAAATCGCGGCGTTGCAAATCATCCTCCAGTTTTTTGCTAAAAGTTACGCTGTCCGGCCGACGGTTGTCAGAATATCCAGATTCAAGGCGATACGGCGTCACCTCCACCACTTTCAAAGATTCATCAATTCCCTCGCCCTCGTTTACCACGCCCACCGTACCGTAAGGATTTTCGTAAAAAGTTTTTGGAAATAGCGCAATAATTTTCTCCGGCGTGGCGTTTGTCGTTACATCCCAATCTTTTGGTTTTTTGTTTAAAAGTAAATCGCGGACGCAACCGCCAACAAAATACGCCTCAAAACCAGCTTTTTTCAAAGTTAAAGCCACTTGGAGCACCTCATTTGGAATTTTCGCCAAGTAAGATTTCATAAATATAATGACATTTTAGGCTATTCTTTGATTTTTTCCTAATTTTCTAGTATGATATTTTTACTGGCGCCCGTGGCTCAACTGATAGAGCGCTTGGCTTCGGACCAAGAGGTTGCAGGTTCGAGTCCTGCCGGGCGCACCAGTTGAAGCAAAGCGGGCTTGCCTCGCTGAAGCTTTAGCGAAGCGGGTATGGTTTAGTGGTAGAATGCGTCCTTGCCAAGGACGAGACGCGAGTTCGATTCTCGCTACCCGCACAAAGACAGTCTCTTATAGAAGTGTTATTCATGAAACACTAAAATTGAGAAACCCACTAAAATAAGGGTTTTTCAGG
>CAYXSG010000059.1:0-3374 GCA_964467325.1 uncultured Candidatus Saccharibacteria bacterium | reverse complement strand
CCAGTGTCCAAAATGGTGCGCGAATCAATTTGCGAAGTCACCTGAAGCGCGATGCGCGACGGAATGTTGGCTTTAATGAGGCCGGTAATAACGTTCACGCTCGGCCGCTGAGTGGAAAGCATGAGGTGAATGCCAACGGCGCGACTCATCTGTGCGAGACGAACGATGGCTGATTCCAGCTCGCGCGGATAGGCTTGCATGAGGTCGGCCATTTCATCAATGACCACGAGAATGTACGGCATCGTTTCCGGCATCTCGCTCGCATCTTTATTTTTCATGGCCGGTTCAAGCACGGTTTTGTGGTAGGAATCAATGTCGCGGACTTTTTCCGTTTCCAAAACGTCATAGCGCCGATCCATTTCCTTGGCCGCCCATTTCAAAGCGAGAATCGCTTTCTTGGCGTCGGTGATGACCGGCGTCAAAAGGTGCGGAATGTTGTTGTAGAGGGTGAGCTCGACGCGCTTAGGGTCAATCATAATGAATTTGAGATTTTCAGGAGAATTTCGGTAAAGCAAAGAAGTTAAAACGGTGTGAATGGTAACGGATTTGCCGGAACCAGTGGCGCCAGCAATCAAAAGGTGCGGCATTTTTCCCAGGTTGGCGAAATGCGATTTGCCTGAAATGCCTTTGCCGAGGGAAACCAAAAGCGGCTTGTCTGATTGCTGAAATTCTTCGGAGCCGAGCAAGGTGCCGAGTCCAACCGTCGTTTTGGTACTGTTTGGAATTTCAATGCCAACCAAAGATTTTCCAGGAATCGGCGCTTCGATGCGAATCGGGTGCGCAGCCAAAGCGAGCGACAAATCATTCTGCAGACCAACAATACGAGCGAGCTTCACACCTTCGGCCGGCTTCAAAGCGTATCTAGTAACCGACGGACCGATGGAAATCTCATCCATTTCCACATGAATACCGAAGTTCTGAAGCGTTCTTTTAATGATGTTGGCATTCGCTTTAATGTCGCCAACGCCCGGTTTGCCTCGGTCTTGTTCAAGCAGCGAAAGCGGCGGCGGCGTAAACGGCTTGCCAAAAAGCTTATTGACCGCAATGTCCATGCCGCTGCGTTTCTTGCCGGCATCTTTGGCATTTTTTTTATTAGCGTCGGTTTCCTCGCTATTATTAATAGTCGGCGCACTGGCGTTTTCCGCAATCATCGGTTTGTCAGCGGTTTCCGGCACGGGCGATTCATTCTCGGAAAATTCCTCGTCCTCATCATTTTTCCAAAATGCCAAACCGGAAAATGAAAGGCTGGTTTCAAACACCACCACAGCGGAAATGATCATCAGCGCAAAAAGGAAAATCAGTGTCACCCAAAATTCAAACAGCCCAACTAAAGGCGAAGCGATGATGTTGCCAATGAAGCCGCCGCGGCCGACGCCAGTCTCATCTTTGAAGAGCACACTAATAATTCCTAGCGCGGAAAAAAGAAACAATATTGAGCCCGCAAATTTCGGCCAAGCCACGGTACGTTTTTTGAGCGAACTTAAAAACAGGATTCCAAGCACCAAAAATATTAAAGGTAGAAGGAAATAGCCGATGCCCAAAAGGAAGGCGAGCAAGCCGTGGATATTTTTCCCCACTGGCCCGGCTTTATCCATGGCTGAGAAAATTAAGAAAAGCGAAGCGGCAAAAAAGACAATTGCATAAATAATTCCAACCGTTTCTTTTTCTAGATTTGTTTTTTTTGAACTTTTTTTACCGGTGCTCTCATCATCCCAATCGTCCTCGTATTTTTTCTTGGATTGTTTTTTAGCCATTAAGCGTATTTTATCACAACAAAGTATTTTTTTCTTATAAGATCAGAAAAAAACTGAAGGGGAGGAAAATTTTGAGACTCGTGGGTTCCTGTTCGTTCCTACGAATAGGGCTCGAGCGAAAAATTTTCCTCCCCTTCAGTTTAATTTTTGACAACCTGTATGTCCGATATATAATAGACATGAATTTACCTAAAAGACAAAATGGAAATCAAAAAGGACAAAAAAGTTTCCCACATAGAATACAATCCAGAATTATTCCATAACAGCCAACAGTTTTATCTTGTTTATAGAAAAACTGAGCATGTCACTTCTGCCATATTCTTGATCTGTGGTCTTATAGAAAATCAGCTTGTCCTTAAGCAAACCATTCAAGAACACAGCTTGAAATGTCTTTCATACGTTACGTCCTTGATTGGCAAAGCAGGTGTCGGTGTTTCGGATATTCAACGCATTTCCGCTCAAATACTTCACATAAATAGTTTGCTGGATATCGGTTTTTGGTCTGGGGCCGTATCGCAAATGAATCTGGCGATCCTTCAACAAGAAATCAGTGTAATTCACAAGACTCTAAACGACATAAGTGCCAACTATAAAAACTCTTTCTTTATCAGTGGGTCATTCTTTAAGACAGACCAAGAAATGTTAAGTGACTTTAATAAAAAGGACATTAACAAACAGCCTGCAGCAAAGGATTTTTATAAAGGACAAGAAAGACAAGATAAAAGACAATCAGACATGTCCCATACAACAGACTCTGATAAAGGACAAAGAAAAGAAGCAATTTTGTCTTTATTAAAACAGAAGAGTAATTTGACAGTGAAAGATTTTCTAACTGTAGTGCCAAACTGCAGCGAAAAGACAATTCAAAGAGATTTAATCAGTCTTGTTGGTCAAGGTTTAGTAAGAAAAGAGGGCGAAAGGCGTTGGAGTACCTATTTCCCAGCAGGTTAGCCATATAATTGACTTAGGGTGCCGACTATGCAATAATGGCCCATTGTGGGGATAAATATAGGTATAAAGCCATTTATCCCCATATTGTATTGAGTCCGCCTCAGGCGGATGATATACTAATTGTTACCTAGAGGAATTGTCTTCGTAGTATATACGAGCACCTCGGGTGACTGGTGGAACTTTGACAATTAAATAGAGAGAAAATTTCTGAAGTCCTTATCCGGATCTGGTCAGTAAAAGAAAGACATTCAGCATTACTCACGCAAGCTATTTTTTGTTTTGTGTCGATCAACAAAAAACAAAAAAATAGTGAAGGTAATTGCTTTTTGCCGTTTTAGCTTTCGGCGATCAGCAATCGTTCTGGTTTATATTCTAAGTCGAGAAAAAGGAATATTTATCAAAACACAATAAAATAGTTTTGGCCCGTAAATTTTATTAATTATTAAAGGGCTGGGATTATTAAAGTTAAAAATTATTAAAAACATATGAATAAAACACTAGGAATTGCTATCGGAGTTGCAATGGTGGTTATGCCATTCATCGCTTCCGCAGCAACATTCACTCAGAACCTTACAGTAGGTTCAACGGGTGCAGACGTTACAGCATTACAAACAACGCTCGTTTCAGCAGGTTACCGACAGCGATATCGTGAAGCGCGTGGCCGAGGAA
>CAYXSG010000058.1:0-3544 GCA_964467325.1 uncultured Candidatus Saccharibacteria bacterium | reverse complement strand
CCAAGGGTTTGGCTGTTCGCCAATTAAAAAGATACGCGAGCTGGGTTCAGACCGTTCAGAACCTAATATTGACGGGCAATTTTATGTTGCTCGATAGTATTGGAATTTGGACAGTCTGAATCCCGAGGATTATAAACGTGTACCCACGTTTGGATGTTGATCTGAATCACGGCGGTCGTGCATAGAAATACGCACGATATAAAGTTGACTAATATCGGGAAAATCCCGCAGGGATAATTCCGAGAGAATTTTTTGAGCAATCAAAGAAGCTCGTAGAGACTAAACGTCAGCCATCTTCGTTTTTATTTAAAAGATGAAAAAAAGATGAAGCTATAGTCCATACACCCAGTAATGGGTGAGAAATATGCGTGAGACAGGTTGGTCTCCTATCTGCTGCAGGCGTTGATTTTTGAGGGGATTTGACTCTAGTACGAGAGGACCGAGTTGAACTGACCTCTGGTCTATCTGCTGTCCTGCCAAGGGCACCGCAGAGTAGCTATGTCGGGAATGGATAAATTCTGAAAGCATCTAAGAATGAAGCCAACCCCAAGATAAGAAATCGTTGAGACCCCTAGGAGATGACTAGGTTGATAGGCTTTAGGTGTACGCACCGTAAGGTGTTGAGCCGAGAAGTACTAATTGGTCCATTCTTATTAGGAAATGTACGAATCACTTGTTTTTTGTTTTTACCCTGTTACGTGGAATGTTGATTCCATGCGTTTTTGAATATTTTGTTCTGGTGATTCGTCGCGGGGGCCACACCTGTTCTCATCCCGAACACAGAAGTTAAGCCCCGTTGAGGCGATGGTACCGTTTATGGACGGGAGAGTAGCTAGTCGCCGGAACAAAGGATTCAAAATTTTAAAAAACTGCTTTACTATGGCAGTTTTTTATGGGCCAGTGACGCAGTATGAGCTTCCGTCCCAAGGATCAACTGTGCCGTCTGACTGCACGTGTCCGTATTTCGGCAGACCCATTGCGTTCAGAATGGTTTGGCTTGAGGGATCAACACCCAGGTTGAATTCCAGAGTGTAATTTCCCCAAGGCTGAGAACCGCAAGTGTAGTAATCGTTACCCCAAAACTCACTAGTTTGGGTATAACTTGCTGGCCACGACACGTAATAGAAATCGATATCGCTCACTGGTTTTTTGGGCAACGCTGAAATTATTTTTTCATCAAGCAAAGGTTGCAAGGTGGATTTGAACTCAGGACTTTCCGATTCGTACGATGTTCTATCTGGCCAGTTGACCGGAAGTCCGTCTGAGCCCACATCCAATTGACCAGGAACACTTCCGTGATTTTCATTATAGATAAAAAGAGCAATCTCAAGCTGTCTCACGTTTTCGCCAAACTGGGTGCCTAAGGCTTTCTTGCGCGCCACGCTTAAAGAAGCTAAAACAACTGAGGATAGGATGCTGATGATGGCTACAACAACCAAAAGTTCAATAAGTGTAAAACCGCGCTTTTGTGTGTCAGGTTTCATTACTTTCGTTTTAATAAGGCGTCAATCTTGGCTTGCATTTCTGGGGTGACATTGACCAATATTTTGGATATCGGATCGGCGGGCCGAGCTCTCTTTTGGTTGGAAACCGTTAACCATACTTTTGTCGGAGTGATGCCGAATACGAAATACAACAATATGACGAAGCTTAAGAGAAAGAAAAAGATGCTAATAAATACTAAAAAAATTCCTCCGGCCTTTTCAGTTTTGACGAGACCGGTTTTCATGACCAAATCTAACATCTTGGGACGTCTCGGCGGCCCAATGTTGAAACTCCTAGAAAGAAACGGCACCTCTTCAAATTTAACTTCTTTTAATTCTTCCATGAGTTAATAATACCTTTGATTTCTATATGTTACAATATTGCCATATGATGACTTGGGCGAAAAAGCGGCAGCTAATCTATCTTTCCATATTCTTAACGATTGCGGTTTTGGTTTTCGGCACGCTCTTTTTTGTGCTCTGGTACCAGAAGCCGACGTGTTTTGACGGCAAGCAAAACGGCGACGAAGAAGGCGTGGATTGCGGCGGCTCATGCGTCAAAATTTGCAAAGCCATGGAAATTCGGCCGGTGGTGCTTTGGCAGCGAGCATTTCTGGTTAAGCCGGGAGTTTATAACGCCGTGGCGTATATTCAAAATCCCAATATCAACGCCGAAGTTTTGTACGAGCGTTACGTTTTCACTTTCCGAGATGAAAACAATACGATAATTGCGACGACGAGTGGCGCGACGTTCATTCCAGCGGGCAAGAATTTTGCGGTTTTTGCCGGCGGTGTGCCGATTCCGGCGCAAACTCAAACGGTGCTCACTTCTTTTGAGTTTGTTGGCGATTTAAACTGGACGGTGGCACCAGCGGAAAAAGTCCAACTCCAAGTGAAAAATCAGCAAACTTCTGACCTCCAAAGCAAACCAGTTATCAATGCCGATATTTACAACAGCTCGCAAACCAATCTGGGTCGGGTCAATGCGACCGCCATTGTTTACGACACGGACGGCAATGCGGTTGCCGCGTCAAAAACCTATATTGATAGCCTCGGCAAGACTTCCACTGCTCATGTGGTGTTCACCTGGCCGGAACCTTTTCCGGCGCAAGTTTCTTCTTGTCAGCAGCCGGTGGACATTATGCTTGCCATTGATCGCTCTGGAAGCATGGCTTCGGATGGGCAAAATCCGCCAGAGCCTATGACTTCCGTAAAAAATTCGGCGCTCGCTTTTGTGGACGCACTCAAAACAAAAGACCGAGCGGGTTTGGTGTCTTTTGCCACCGCGGCTTCCAATCCAGTTGACCAGTCGCTCACCGAAGATCACGATGCGGTTAAAGATTCTATTCGAAGCATAAATATTGAGCAGGGCAGTGTGCAGTATACAAATATTTCTGATGCTTTGACCCGCTCTCTTGTAGAGCTTGAAAATGACAGTTTGGGCAGTTCCACCAAGCGAGCAATTGTCCTTCTCACTGACGGCAAGCCAACTTATCCGGAGAAAAAAGGGGATTCAAACTTTCCAGCGGACAGTGCGCTCGCCGTTTCTCGGCAGGCGCAAACCCAAAGCGTGGAAATTTACACCATTGGCTTGGGTAAAGACATCGACGAAGATTTTCTCAAGTCGGTTTCCGGTTTTACGGAAAGATTTTATCGCGCGCCGACAAAATCTGATTTGGATGGTGCTTATGCGCAAATTGGTTCCGCGCTTTGCAAGCTTGGTCCCGCCAAAGTGGAGATTATTCCTGACGTTCTGCCTTAACGATGACAAAAAAACTTTTTTCCATAGATTGGCTCTTGTTTTTTGCGACGGTGCCGATCATTGTGGCCGGACTTTTGACGATGAATTCTTTCAACGACAAAGGCATTTACTTTGAACGGCAAATTGTCTGGGTCGGAGTTTCTTTTTTGCTTTTTATCGCTTTAAGCCATGTGGATTTCCGGTTTCTCAAGCGTACCGGCGTCTTGGTGGTTTTATTTTCTTTCATCACTGGCCTGCTTTTGCTGCTGTTCGTGGTCGGCCACATTTCCAAAGGGGCGGAAAGCTGGTTTCGGCTGGG
>CAYXSG010000057.1:0-3722 GCA_964467325.1 uncultured Candidatus Saccharibacteria bacterium | reverse complement strand
ATTCTTCTGGAAAATATGCGCCGCGAGGGTTACGAGGTGCAGATTTCCCAGCCGCACGTGATTATGAAAAATATTGACGGCGTAGAGTGCGAGCCGTTTGAAGAAGTCATCGTGGACGTGCCGAGCGCATACAGCAGCGCCGTCATCGAACGGCTCGGCAAACGGCGCGCGATTTTAATGAACATGAAAGACGAACGTGGCGAAACGCGGCTCACTTTTGAAGCACCAACGCGCGGCTTGCTCGGCTATCGCAACCAATTCATCGTCGACACCAAGGGCGAAGGCATTATTTCTTCCCGTTTCTTAGAATTTCGACCGCACGCGGGCGTCGTGGAACGCCAGAGTTTCGCGTCCATGATTTCCATGGCCACAGGAAAAGTGCTCGCTTTTTCTTTGGACAATTTGCAGCAGCGCGGCATGCTTTTCGTGGAACCAGGCGACGAAGTTTATGAAGGCCAAGTGATCGGCACGGCCATTAAAGGCGACGACATGTACGTCAATCCGACCAAAGGCAAGCAGCTCACGAACATGCGCGCATCCGGCTCCGACGAAGGCATTTACCTCGCACCTGCTTGGAAACTTTCCATCGAACGCGGCATGGAAGTGATGTCCGACGACGAATACATTGAAATCACCCCAACTTCCGTCCGCCTCCGCAAACAACTCCTCACCCAAAGCGCCAGAGACAAAAGTAAAAGAAAATAGAAATCTTTAAAAAGATTTTAACTCCGGTTTGTTAGCATTTGCCTATTAATAATTAGGAGTATAATAGGCCTATGAAAAAAGAGCTCTCGTTGGAAAATATTGAGGTGGCAGTTGAAAAAATCGTAGAGAAAGTGATGAAAAAGAGTTTAGAGCACATTGATTCTAAGTTTGAGCGTGTTGACGCTAAACTAGCTGAACATGATGCTAGATTCGAAAAAATTGAAGGTAAACTCGGCTATCTTGATGCAAAAATAGACGGCTTAGGTGAAGTCATGACCGAAAATTTTGACTCAGTTTTTGATCAGCTTGACCAGATTCGTTACAACACTTTAGATCAAGGCAAACGCATCGCGGCTTTGGAAGATGCAGTAAGAAAATAAAACCAAACAAAAATCCTGCCACTTTTGGTGACAGGATTTTTGTTTTGGGAAAATTCTATAATTAATAATTATGAATTCATGCCCCAATCGTTTGAGCCGGATGAACGGTCGCGATTGTAGCTGCCGCGACTTCCGCCTGCACCACCGGTGCGAGGCGTCATCGGGCGAGCTTCGTTGACCGTCAAGCGACGGCCGTCGAGAGTTGCTCCGTTCATTGCTTGGATGGCGCCTTCCGCGTCAGCATCGTCCATCTCCACGAAGCCGAAGCCTCGCGACTTGCCCGTCATTTTATCCATGACGATTTGCGCCGAAGTCACTTTGCCGTGAGCGGCGAAAGCGTCCTGAAGACCTTGCTGAGTGGTGTTGTAAGACACGCCACCGATATACAATTTCTTTGCCATTTATATTCTAAATTTTTTATTTTAATATCGTACGCGACCTCTCTTCTTACCTACGAACCTCCGAACGCTAGCGCGTTCTTACTTTCGAGAAACGAACGAGAACTTACGACCCAATCATCATACACGACCTCAAATTAAAAGCAAGAAATTAATAAGGATTATTGCCGTCCGCGCCTTGATAACAGATGACATTGTTGTTACCACCACCAGAAAGATAAACTTGGCCTTTCTGACACACAGTGGTACCAGCCTGAACCCAATAAATGTCCGCCGACGTGCAGTTGTTCGCGCCCAGTCCGTCTGGGGCACTAGAAGCACACCTGTAAAAAATTCCTACGCTATACGCAAGCGAAGACGGACCAACAGCAACAGTGCCATAATTATATTGTGCCGCGCCAATGTAGCTGTTGATTAAAAAAGATTGAGCTTGTGGCGGTCCAGCAGATGCAAGCTGCGATGTGTCAACTTGATTTTCGTTCGGAGAAGCCACAGCATAAAGTCCAGAACCGCCGTTAGCACTAAGACCAGCAATCGTGCAAGCCGCACTACTCTTTGCATAACAATAAAAGCCGGTTGTATCGCCGTTGTTATTTGGATTTGGAAACAAACCGTTTGAATTTTGAAGAAGAAGGTTGACAGCGGTTTCTCGGCTCCTCACTTCGGAAAGAATTGCGGCATTAATACCTTTCTGCCTAGCTTGATTGACCGAGGCCAGCACTATTGATGAAAGAAGGCCTATGATGGAAATAACAACGAGCAGTTCAATGAGAGTAAAACCTCTGGAATTTTTTCTGGAATGAATTTTAGGCATGTTTTTTATTTGTTCTGGTGGGACTTGATAAAATTGCGTATCTCAGGTGGCAGCTTTGACAACTCACTCTGGGTAAGATTTTTGGCCGACATGCCCGGATTTTCATTGCTCCACACAAATAAATAAAAAATCGCTCCAGCCACAACGAGCAAGATGACCGAAAGCAAAACTAGCACTTTTGATTGCGCTCTGCTTGACCGAATGCCGAGACGCTTAAGAAGTTTTCTCATAAAATGTCCATCATTATTATTTAAATAATCTTCGTTTTGAGCCCGTACATTGATATTCAGCCCGCTGTCCTGTTCTTCAAATTGGACGCTTTCTTGTCCCATGTTTGACATTGTATAACTCAATGAGTTTGACCGTCAACGAACAACTTTCACGTCTTTTGCTTTTTTTCATTTTTTAAGTAGTATTCTCGGCAGAATGTCGCGTCCTATGTGGGGCGTGATAAATTTTTGACAATTGTTATAGAGAAAGGACTGCATCATGCCCCAGATTCCCCAAGCTGTTTTGGATTCCAGCCCGACTTTGGACGGACTCAATCTCCGTCATCGCGGCAAGGTTCGTGATTCGCACGACCTCCCGGGTTACCAAGATTTGATGCTCGTTGTGGTCACAGATCGCATCAGCATCTTTGACCATGTTCTGCCAGCAAAAGTTCGGCAAAAAGGCCAGATCTTGAACGCTATGAGCCATTTCTGGACCAAGCAGGTTTTGGAACAAATCTGCCTAACAGATCTCGTCGCCGCCGGCGCAGAAATTGACCCATACCTACCAGAACATCTGCGCGGCGATCCGGAATTGCAAAAACGCGCGACGGTTGTCAGACGTTTTACGGCTCCCGACATAGAAGACATCGTGCGGCTTAACCTCACCGGCTCAGTCTTGGCCAAGTACAAAGAGACCGGTTTAATTTACGGACAAGCTATGCCGGCCGGCCTGCGAGATGGTGACCGATTACCGTTTCCGAAGTATACGCCAACAACAAAATCTCCCGACGGCCACGACGAACCAATTCCCCCTGAATCCGTGGCGGAACGCTATGGCTATGGCCGAGAACTCTTGGCCATAAAAGCAACGTGCGGAATGGCAAACTTCGCACACGGAAAAGGCATAGTTTTCGCCGACAATAAGTTGGAGATTACCATGGATGGAAACGGCAATCTGGTAGTCGTGGATGAGAAAGGTACCCCAGATTCAAGTCGTTGTTGGGACGCAAAAGCCTTGGATATTGCCCTCGAAAAGGGTCTGCCACCACCGTCGTTGGACAAAGACAAAGTCAGAGCGTGGGGTAAGACCGTTGGAGTAAACAACCGAAATCCTGCAAACCCTGCCGATGTTGAGTTTGTGCACAGCCTCATCGTGCCCGACGAAGTCCTGGACACAACATCGCGCATCTACCGCTACATTTTCTGGCGGCTG
>CAYXSG010000056.1:0-3887 GCA_964467325.1 uncultured Candidatus Saccharibacteria bacterium | reverse complement strand
CAGTATGAAGCTGTGATGGCAATAATCATGAGGCCAATAAAAATTTTAAGCGTCCGCATGAAAGGCGTATCATTCATGATTTTGCTCTGACTCAGCGGCGCTAGCCAATTCTTTTCTCATCGTTTCATATTCCGGCAATTTTTCCAGCGCACCAACGCCAAGGTAGGACAAAAGTTCAAAAGTTGGCTTGTAGTAAAATGAGCGCTGGTCTTCAGGATTCTGAACTTTTTCAATCAAACCACGCACCAAAAGATTGCGGACGATAAACTGCGAATTGACGCCGCGAATATAATCAATGTCGCGCCGCGCGACCGGAGCGCGGTAAATAATTATCGCCAACGTTTCCAAACCAGCTTTGCCCAAATCCTTCACGAGCTCTTCTTTTGTTAAAGTTTCAATCAATGGCCCAATTTCGGCGCGTGTGCCGAGCATAACTTCATCTTCTTTTCTGACTAGTTCCACGCCTCGCCCCTCCAGAATTTTATCCAGCTTTTCCAAACCAGCAGCAATTTCTTCTTCGGACACATTTAAAATTTTGGCCAGCTTTTTTACTGGCATCGGTTCGCCTTTCCAAAAAAGCACGCTTTCAATTTTCGCTTCTAAATTCATAGGATGATTATAACAGAATTAGTATCGCGGCACGCCGATGCCTTGCGTCTCAATTTGAATATCGTCGAAGCCATTTTCCTGCGAAACCATGATGACGCCCTGCTTCACAAGCTCAAGCATGGCTAAAAAGCTAACAATGACATGCACTTTTTCGTGCTTCCCAACTTTCGCAAAATCTCGAAAGCTCATCTTCAAACTTTTATTCACGCGTTCGGTCAAGCTCGCAATCATTTCTTCAAGCGAAACCACTTTCTTAACGACAGTCTTAGGCAAAACTTCCTTCTTCGGTAAATTTTTCAGAACATCTTTGAGCGCAAGCAGTAAAGCTGGCAGGTTCATGGATTCGTCGGGCGAAAAAACCGGCTGAATATTTCTAGGCGGATTTTTTTCAAAAATAATATTTTGGCCAAAGTGCGCTTTTACATGCTGCGAAAGCTCGCGAATCTGCTTGTAAAGCTTGAGGCGATTTTCCAAATCTCGAACATTTTCTTTTTCTTCATCCGTCAAATCCAGCGTTGGCAGCAGTGACTTTGACTTGATGAGTAGCAACGTGGACGCAATCAAAATGAACTGCGCGCTTTCAGCAACCGGAAATTGGCCGAGCGAATTGATGTAAGAAATGTAATCGTCAGCAATCGCCGCCAGCGAAATTTCATTGATAAAAAGTTTTCGCTTTTCAATCAAATCCAAAAGCAAATGCAACGGCCCTTGAAACTGATTGATTTTCACCTTAAAATCGCTTTCCATATTGCCATTCTATCAAAATTCCTCCGTCTTCAAAAAGCCGCCAGCCTGAAGCTTCCAAAGCTTGTTATAAAGACTACCGGCTTTTTCAAGCAAAGTTTCGTGCGTTCCCTCTTCAAGGATTGCGCCTTTATCAAGCACGACAATTCTGTCCATTTTTCGGATGGTTGAGAGTCGGTGAGCAATGACGATGACGGTTTTGCCTTTCATGAGTGTGGTGAGCGCATCCTGAATCAAATGCTCGGAACCGGAATCCAAACTGGAAGTGGCTTCATCCAGCACCAGAATCGGCGCGTTTTTGAGAATCGCGCGGGCAATCGCCACACGTTGGCGCTCGCCGCCGGAAAGTTTTATTCCCCGCTCGCCGACATACGTTTCGTAACCTTGCGGCAAACCATTTATAAACTCATCACAGTGTGCCGAACGGGCAGCTTCAACCACCTCTTCATCCGTTGCATCAAGTTTTCCGTAGCGAATATTTTCTTTAAGCGTGCGATGGAATAATACTGGATCTTGCGGCACAAAGCCGATGTTTTCGCGCAAACTTTTCTGAGTGACATGCTGAATGTTTTGTCCGTCAATCAAAATCGTGCCGCCCGCCACGTCGTACAGGCGCAAAATTAGTCGAACGAATGTAGATTTGCCGGCGCCAGAAGGTCCAACCAGCGCCACTTTTTCTCCGCCGGCAATTGCGAGGTTTAGGTTTGAAAGCACAGCGCGAGTCTGATTGAAACTGAAGGAAACATTTCTAAACTCTATTTTTCCGCTCCTCACTGAAAGTTTTTCTGCGCCTGGCATGTCTTTAATTTCTTGCGGCAAACGCATAATTTCCACCATTTCTTTAGAATCGGCAAAACCTTCATAAGTATCGCGAATAATTCGGCTTAAATCCCAAAGTCTGGAACCGAGACCGATGAAATAAACTTGAATCAGGACAAAACTGCCGACGGTAATGCTGCCAGCCTGCCAATATTTGATAGCAAAATAAAAAAGCAGAAATTCTACAGCAACCAAAAGTCCGGATTGCACCGAATCCACCACGCTGCCGAGACTCCAAGCCAGATTGGTAATCTTCGCTTGTTTATCTGTCGCGTTTGAAAATGTTTTGTTTTCGTAATTTGAGTTGGTGAAAAGTTGGATGGCGTTGTGGTTGGTAATGTTGTCTGAGAGAATGGCGGTGGTGTAAGAATCGGCTTCAGCCATGGCCACGTTATATTTGAGCTTCCATTTTGAGAAAAAATAATTGAAGCCGAAAAATACTGAAACCCAGAAGACAATAATCACCGTGATACGCGAATCAATCTGCCAGACAACAATAGACGCGCCGATCACGTTTATCACCAGAGGAATGATGTTCCAGAAAAATCGATCGGAAAGCCGCTCAAAAGCTCGCGCAAAACGATTTACTCTTTGAACCAGCGAACCGGTAAAGTTGTTCGCGAAAAACGAATAGGAATGCCCAATCATGTATTTGAAAGCGTTTTGCCGAAGTGTGGCCATTACGTGAGCCTGAAGATATTCGTAAATGAAGGTGCCAATCCTAAAAGCCACCCAAATGAAAGTGTTCAAAAATAAAATAATTGTGATAATCCGAATCAGCTCAGGACCGGAAGTTCGGCCTTGTGGACCGGTGAGGGTGTCAAAAAACCGCTTGTAGAAAATCGGCACAAAAACCTGAACGCAGGCATTTAAAACCAAAATTCCGACATCGGCAAAAAACGGCCATTTGTAAGGCTTGATTGCGCGCCAAAACTCCCGAAGCACGTCGGCAGCCGATACGGTTATCCCGTACCTGTTTTTCTGAACGTTATTTGACATACGTGCTTATAATACGCCTAAAAACAATTAAAGTAACTTTATAATTTAATTCCCAATTCTTTAAGCTGTTTTTGAGAGACTTCGGATGGCGAGTTCATCATGAGATCTTTGCCCTCGCCGGTTTTGGCAAAAGCAATGACTTCGCGAATGTTTGGTTCATTTTGGAGCAGCATGACAAGTCGGTCAAAGCCGAAAGCCAAACCGCCGTGCGGTGGCGTGCCGGAAGCTAGCGCGCCAAGCATGTGGCCGAATTTCTGTTCAATTTCTTCGTGCTTGTAGCCCATAATTTCAAAAACGTTGATGAGCGCCTGCGGCTGGTGGTTTCTGATGCCGCCGCCACCGATTTCGTAGCCGTTGAGAACAATGTCGTACTGCGCCGCAACGATTTTCTCAATGTCTTTTTTTGCCATGAGATTTTCCATGGACTTCGGTTGTGGCGCTGAGAAAGGATTGTGCGTGAAAGTCCAGCCGCCATTGTCATCTTTTTCAAAAAACGGAAAATCGATCACCCAGCAAAAAGCTAGCAAGTTCGGATCATTTTTGTCGGTGCGAATGTCAGGCTTATCATTGCCATATTTTTCCATGGCTTCTTTGTAGGTGAGCCGCGGAAACGGAATTTGCTGAATTTTCTTTTCCGGATAGACAGCTTTAACCAAGCCAAGTAAGAATTTCTCATTCACCGCCATCACTTCTTCCTGCTCCACAAAACTCATCTC
>CAYXSG010000055.1:0-3962 GCA_964467325.1 uncultured Candidatus Saccharibacteria bacterium | reverse complement strand
TCAGTTGGTAGAGCACAGGACTCATAAGCCTGGGGTCGTGGGTTCGATCCCCACCTCTGACACTTTTGTTTGACTTTGGTTTGTAACGGTGCGTATAATATTAAACGGACACGTTGAATGTATTTCGAGACAAAAGCCTCGGCATTCAATTTGCTCTTCACATCTTCTCGGGAGTTGGCTATGGAACAGCCATCAGGATTTCGTACCTCTCGTTCATTCAGAACTCTGGCGGCCGAAGTTTCGGAGGAACCGTCTGGCAGGGTTCTGGACGACTTCAATTTTGACGGAGTGCCCGCTTCAGAGGAAGACGACCAAAAACCGTCTTCCCATCGTTTGGACCGGGGCCGCTCTGTCCCGACACGTCATTCTCTTTCTGTTCTTACGGATGACCAGATAACTCATCTTGTACTAAGACGGAGGTGTCGTTTCTTGTGATGTCGTTTAAGGGGATCGCTCGCTCGCGCGACGGTCTCCTTTTTTGTCTAAAATTTATAATTGCTCATGAGTGAAAAATCTGTTATATTCCATAGCGGAAAAGCAATTTGCGGTCGTAGCTCAACTGGTTAGAGCACTCGCCTGTCACGCGAGAGGTTGCCGGTTCAAGTCCGGTCGGCCGCGCCTATGAATAAATATTTAATGTACGGCGCGGGCTTGGTTTTGGCAGTGGTTCTGGTGTGGTTCTTTTTTTTCAGAGACAGCGGCAATAAAGTGCAGACACTCGTTGTGCATCCTGCCGATTTTATCCAGCAAGTTTCTGTGTCGGGCAAAGTGGTTTCTCCGGACAATTTAAATCTTTCTTTTGAACAAACCAGCCGCGTGACAACAGTGCCGGTGGCAGTGGGCGATAAAGTGACCAAAGGCCAACTTTTGGCCAGTCAAGATATTGGCGGACTTCAGGCGCAACTCTCGGAAGCGCAAGCTGGTGTCGCCATTGCTCAGGCCAAATTGGATAAAATTACCGAAGGCGCTTCACCGGCTGACATCGCCGTGAGTCAAACTGCTTTGGCCAACGCGCAAAGTTCTTTGGTCAGCGCTTTTCGCGACGCTTACGTGAAAGCCGATGATGCGATCAGAAATAAAACCGACATTCTTTTCACCAATCCAAACAGCGTTTTGCCGAAATTTATTCTTTCCACCGACAGCACGACAAAACAAGACAGCATTGGCGCGCAGCGTTATGCGGTGAGCCAGAAGCTTGATGCTTGGAAAGCTGTAACCTCCGGAAGTGTGACGAGCGGAGATCTTCAAACCGTGTCTGATAGTTTAAATTACATAAAAAGTTTTCTGGATACTTTGAGCTATGAAGTGAACAGACTTTTTGCTCAAAATTCCAGCGCCACCCAAGCGCAAATTGACAGCTATATTGCGGCGGTAAACTCAGCGCAGACGGAATTGAGCGGTGCTTCCACTAGTTTTTCCAACGCTGTTCAGGCGGTAAATCTCGCGCAATCGCAATTGGACGCGACCACCGCTGTGGCCAGAGATTCCGACATAAGTTTGGCCGAAGCCGAGCTCGCGCAAGCGCAAGCCGGCGTTGAGAATGTTCGCGCCACGCTGGATCAGAGACGAATTTATGCACCGATTGACGGCATTGTGACGGTGGTGAACGCGAAAGTGGGCGACGTGATGTCTTCAAACGACACGGCGGTTTCGCTTATCGGCGCCGACACATTCCAGATTGAAAGCTATGTGCCGGAAATAAACATTTCGCTTATCCACGTGGGCAATCCGGCCGATGTGACACTCGACGCTTACGGTGACAATGTGATTTTCCCAGCGGAAGTGATTTCCATTGATCCAGCCGAAACCATCCGCGACGGCGTGTCCACTTACCGCGTGAAGCTGCAGTTTAAAAACAATGACGACCGAGTGAAAAGCGGCATGACAGCGAGCGTGCTCATTACCACTTTGAAAAAAACCGGCGTCTTGACCGTGCCGCAAGGCATTGTTTCTTACAAAAATGGCGAAGCTTCCGTGAAAGTGCAGACCGGCCAAAATATTTCTGAGCGAAAAGTGGAAGTGGGCAGCGTGTCTTCGCTCGGCGACATTGAAATTGTGTCCGGCCTTGTCGACGGCGACAGAGTGGTGCTCGAAAAAGGCAATTAAGCCATGTTTTCCATTCTCAATATTCGCATCGGATTTTTTCTCGCGGTTCGCCAGATTCGGCGCGCCAGCCTTTGGACGACCAGCCTCATCGTATTCGTGATGATTCTCACTTTTCTCAACTTGGTGGTGGTGAGCGGCATTCTCGTTGGCCTCATTCAAGGTTCGGTGGATGCGCATCGCATCCAGTACACAAGCGACGTGATTATTTCCAATCTCAACGATAAAAAATACATAGAAAACAGTCCGGAAATTATCAACATTGTGCGCTCTTTGCCCGACGTGGCCATGTGGAGCGCGCGTTACAGCTCGGGCGGCACGATTGAGGCCAACTATCAAACCAAAAAAGACACGGACAAGCCAAACATTGCCAGCGGCCAGATTATCGGCATTAATCCAGCCGATGAAAATAATTTAACCGGTTTGGCCAGTCACGTGATTGAAGGCGAATATTTGTCGGCAGGCGATTATGACAAAGTTTTAATCGGCTCGTTTCTTTTGAAAAGATACATACCGGTGGACAGTCCGGGTTTTCAGGCTTTGGATAATGTTTTTGTCGGTACGAAAATTCGCCTGAATATAAATGGCATCACGCACGAAGTGAAAGTTAAAGGCGTAATCAAAAGCAAAATTGACGACATTAGCATGAGCGTTTACATGGTGGATTCGCAGCTGCGCAGTATCATCGGCCGCAACGACGGCAACGTGACACAGATTGCCATAAAGCTCAAGCCGGGCACCAATCCCGACAACGTGCGCGACGAGCTCATCTTGAAAGGCGTTGATAAAGTGGCGAAAGTCCAAACTTTTTCCGATGCTCAGCCGAAATTCTTGAAAGACATAATTAATACTTTCGTGATGCTCGGCAATGCACTGAGCTCCATCGGCTTGGCGGTCGCTTCCATCACCATCTTCATTGTGATTTTCATCAACGCCATCACGCGCCGGAAGTTCATCGGCATTCTGAAAGGCATTGGTATTAGCGGCAGTGTCATTGAAATTTCATATATTTTCCAATCTATTTTTTACGCTTTCTGCGGTTCGGCTGTCGGCTTGTTTGTGGTTTATGGCTTGCTCGTGCCGTTTTTCGCCGCGCATCCGATTGATTTTCCATTCAGCGATGGCATTCTCGTGGCGCCCGTCGGCGGCACGTTGGTGCGCATCGCGCTTCTGGTAATTTCCACCATCATCGCCGGCTACATTCCAGCGCGCATGATTGTTCGGAAAAATACTTTGGATTCAATTTTAGGCAGAAATTAATTTTATGATTCAGACTAAAAATCTTGTAAGAACATTCAAAGACGGCGACAAAGAAACGAAAGTGCTCAAAGGCATTAATTTCAAAGCGGAAACCGGCGATTTCATCGTCATTATGGGCCGTTCGGGCGCGGGCAAAAGCACGTTGCTTTATCAGATGAGCCTTTTGGACAAGCCGACGAGCGGTGAAATTATCATTGACGACCAAAATACGCAGACCATGACTTCCGACGAGCGCACCGAATTTCGCCTCAAAAGCTGCGGCTACGTTTTTCAAGATTATGCGCTTTTGCCGGAGCTGACCGCTTTGGAAAATGTCGTTCTGCCGCTCCTCATGCAAAATATTGATTCGGAAAAAGCTTACGCGCGCGCCACCGAATCTTTAACCAAAGTCGGACTCGCACACCGCTTGAGCAACATCCCAAGCCATCTTTCCGGCGGCGAGCAGCAGCGGGTGAGCATTGCGCGCGCCATCACGAATCACCCGAAAATTCTTTTTGCCGACGAGCCAACCGCCAACTTGGACAACGAATCCTCCGGCGCGGTCATGGAAATTTTCAAAGAGCTCAATCGCGAAGGTCAAACCATCATCATGGTCACGC
>CAYXSG010000054.1:0-3991 GCA_964467325.1 uncultured Candidatus Saccharibacteria bacterium | reverse complement strand
TGATAATTTCATCGCCGAGTCCGCCTTCGGAGCGGAGGAGGACAACGTCCTCTCCCCGCCCAAGATTGCGCTCGGTTTCCCCTTTCCTCGGGCTGGCGGTGAGGACTTGCCAAATCGGACCAGCAATGGCTGGCGAACCGAAAACTTTTTCAAAGCGTCCTCGGTCGAGCATATCCATTCCGCCCTGCAAATCGCCTTCGTTCAGAAGATGCCAGCCGAGATTGAAAGCAATCCGATTGTCGGCC
Source organism: uncultured Candidatus Saccharibacteria bacterium (assembly GCA_964467325.1). Taxonomy (GTDB): domain Bacteria; phylum Patescibacteriota; class Minisyncoccia; order Phycocordibacterales; family JAKAEA01; genus JARIGY01. Next base: position 3,746 of record CAYXSG010000054.1, on the reverse strand, counting down.
GGATGAAGCTCGGACAGGCGGTCGATGTGCGCTTTTGATTCGGCGATTTTGCCGCGCGCGGAAAGCACCAGCGCCAGATCAAGAAGAAACTGCGGATCGCGCACGGAAATTTCGCGCGCCATTTCCTCGGCTTTTTCTAAATTGCCGGCAATTTTTAAAATATCAGTGAGTGAGGCCATATTTTTCCTTAACCATACCCAAAAAAGCTGCTTCTGCAAAGCGCGTCACCTCCTCGGCTTCGTTTTTTCTAAAACCGAGCGGAATTTTCGGTCGAAGCTCTGCGAGCTTGTTGATATTTGACGTCTGCCGAACAGCGATCTCAAAATATTCTTGCTGGCTGTGAGCAATCCAATCAGCAAGTCCGGCTTTACGCATGACCGCCGCGCCGTTGCGCTCATATTCTGAAGGACCTTCTAAAACCACCGACGGCACGCCGGCGTAAAGGCCGTGATAAACTGTGATGCAACCGGAAAACGGAAAGGTATCCAAAGCAATATCCACTTCGTCAAAAACTTTTTGAAAATCTGCGAGCGGCTTGACACCAATGATTGAGATGCACTCGCTCGACACACCGCGGCCGGCAAATCGAGCTAGGATAGATTCATGAAACTGCTCGTCGCCCTTGGCGGAAAGGATGAGGCGCGAGCGCGGCACCGCTTTGAGAATTTTCGCCCAAAGGTCAAGCGTCGCGTCGGTGATTTTTTTAAAATTGTTCATTGAACCGAAAGTGACGTAGCCGTTTTTGAGCGCAGGCAGCGGAGCAATTTTTAATACTGGTGATAAAAAATGAAACGTAAAAGAATCTGGCACACGCCAAAGTTTCTCGGTGTAAAATTTTTCCGCATCCGGCAAAGCCAAATAAGAATCAGTAATCCGATAATCCATATTCTTCAAGCCGGTCGTGTTCATGTAACCGAGCCAGCTAACTTGAATCGGCGCCGGTTTCTCCGCGAAAACCATGATCCGATTGCCGCCGGTGTGGCCAGAAAGATCCACCAAAATATCCACTTCGTCACTCCGAATTTTCTCGGCCAACTCGGCGTCAGAAAGCGCACGCACAGCCCGCCATGCATCGCATAAATTTTTACATTTCTGCGTAATCGCGTCTTCATGGTCAACGTTGCTGTAAAGAATAATTTTAAACTTGGTGCGGTTGTGCCGCTCCAAAATCGGCACAATGAGATGCGCCACCGGATGCTCGCGAAAATCGCCAGAAACGTAGGCGAGGGTAATCGGCCTCCCCTCCTTTTCTAAGAGGCCGTCTACAGGTGCCATCTTTAACGATGGCGGGTGCCGAGTCTGCGAGGCGGGGTGGTCAAACCTCCCGAACTTGCAATGCTCCAAAAAAATCGCTTCGCGCGAAGCCGAAGTGTAGTTGAGGGTCAAAAAAAAGTCGGACAAAGCGCTCGCGTACGCCGACGAGGAACCGGACTCGGCGCAAATTTGCAAAGCTTGATAATAAAAAGAGAGCGACTCGCTGAGCTTGCCCATTTCGCCGTAAGTTTTCGCAATATTCTGAAGCACCATCGGCAAGCGCGGATTTTGAGCGAGCATTTTCTGGCAAACGTCAAGGCAAGCTTCAAAATGCCCGGCGGCATTATAAACTTTCCCAAGATTGTTGTACGCTTCCAGAAAATCTGGCCCGATGGCAATGGCTTCTTTAAAATCAGCAATGGCCTCGTTGAAAAGACCCGCGTCGCCCAAGCGAATGCCGCGAGCATTGAGTTCTCTTGCTCGTTTAACGTCACTGTCATTCATAACAAACTACTTTTCAACGATAAGCAGCGGTTCTTCATCCTTGCCGTTTTTGCCGTAGAGCGTAAGCTCTTTTTTCGTTTCCACAAATCGGAAGTTCTGGAAATCGGTGGAGCTAATCACCTGCTCGGTAAACATGTCCAAAAAAGAACTAAAAACCTTGCCGACGGCAAAAACACCACCCGCCATAAGGATGATTTTAAAAAGATTGCGTCTTTCTTTTTTTGCAACGTCGGCCAAAGTTTTTTAAGTTAACGGCTTCTTTTTATTGTTGTCGTCCTTCATGGAAAGGTCTTTAAGCTCTTTTTCTATTTCCAGCTTGCCTTTCTTGAACTCGCCGGAAAACCGGCCGAGACCTTTCGCAAAAGTGGAAATCTTGCCGCTGCCGTAAAACAGCAGGATGAAGACCACCACGATAATCGCAATTTCAGGGACTCCTAAATCAAACATAATGGCTAATGATTAGATTAATAAAATTCTTTAGCTTCTCCGACACCGCTCAATTATATAACGGCCGGCTTTCAATTGGAAGCGACGGCCCGATAGCGCCGACTCACCAGCAGTCCGGCAACATAGAGAAATGTAAGCGGAATCATGAGGAGCACCATGGTGACGCCGGTCCCGTCGGGCGTGATGAGTGCGGAAAACAAAGTGAAAACGAAAAGCGCGTGCCGCCAATGGTCGCGCCAAAATTCATAGGGAATAATGCCGATGGCGCTGGTTAAAAATATCGCCACCGGCATGAGAAACAGCAAGCCGGTCACCGTAACAAACTCAAAGATCAAGGTGATAAAATCGTCCACACTGAAAAAAGCAGTGGCGCCGAGAGCGTGGGTGTATTCGTAGAGAATCCGAATCGTTGCAGGAATCACAAAAAAATAAGCGAAAAGGCCGCCAGAAAAGAAAAGCAGGGTGGACGGCACCACCACCTTGTAAACTGCACTCCGTTCGCGACTTTTCAAAGCCGGCGAAAAATAGCGGAGCGCGCCCCAAAGCATGAACGGAAAAGAAAAAATGAGCGCCAGAAAAAAAGCAATTTTCATTTCCACAATGAAAGCCATGAACGGGTTGGAAGCAATCAGGCTGACGCCAGCTGGCACCAAGTCGGCGCGCATCATCTCAAAAATTTGCACTGCAAAAGGTCGATGAAAAGGAAAAGTGAAAAAATAGCAGGCCAAAATTATCAAAACCAGAAGCCATTTTGCCACCCGCCCGAGCAAATCTTTAATTTCGGAGAGGATCATGGGGAGATTATAGCACCCTACTTCACCTTCACACTTCCCAACTTATACAGCTGACCGACTTCCGCGGCGGAGAGGGCGCGAGAGTAGATGCGAAGATCATCGATAATTCCTTTCATATACCAAGTACTATTATTGCCATATCCAATGGTAAGTGGTCTTGAAGTGTTGCCATAAGAAACAGTGCACGGTGTTACAGTTGAATCTTGCACACCGTTAAAATATGACCTAATGTTTGAGCCGTCATAGGTTACGGTTACGTGTGTCCAAACACCAGGAGCTACAGCAGTTGTTGATGTATAAATAGTTAAACCACTACCCGTTGCAGTTTGAGCAACAAAAATTACTTTTCCATCTGTTTTATTAATATACGACTGGTACTCGCGAGTGCCAGAGACACCACTATCCTTTTCAACGATATATCTATAGTCTGCCAAATCATTCACTTTAACCCAGTAAGACAAAGTAATAGCAGTAGTTACACTTAATGAATTACTATCTGCCACATTAATATACTGATTGGTTCCATTAAATTTTAAGGCCTGTCCTAGTTTCCCAACCACCGGACTTGTCGTTGTAGACATGGCAACCATCTGGCCGGTGTTGGCATTGCCCGAGACGTCGTTGGTTTTGTCGGTGGTCCAGCTGGTGTCTTTGCCATCCATTGTCCAATATCCCACCAGTCCGGAGTTGAGTGAGCCGGCGGAGCTGGTTTGTTGAGCGTTCACTTGAGTTTGGCCGAGTTGGTAG
>CAYXSG010000053.1:0-4058 GCA_964467325.1 uncultured Candidatus Saccharibacteria bacterium | reverse complement strand
CGCGTGGTTTCGGAATAAAAATAAAAATTCATGAAATTTAAAATAAAAACGGTAGACGCAGAAGGCAAAACCAACGAGGAGCTGGTGGAATCAGCCGACAAGGCTTCGCTTTATGCAGAAACCCGCAACCGCAGTTTGACGCTAGTTTCGGCGGAAGAATTCGTCGCGACTGGCGAGTCATCTTTCAAATTGCCGAGCTTTATTTTTGGCCGAATTAAAACCATCGATAAAATTAACTTCGCGAAAAATCTCGGCGCCATGATTGAAGCCGGCCTCGCGGTTTCTCGCGCACTCGCCATTATTGAAAAGCAGACTAAAAATCAAAAATTCAAATCGGTCATCGGTGGCTTGAATACGAGCATTCGCCAAGGCAAAACGCTCAACGAATCCATGAAAGACGCCGGCGAAGTTTTTCCGGCCATCATGTCTTCCATGGTGAAAGCGGGCGAGGAATCAGGCTCGCTCGCGCAGTCTTTGCGGGTGGTGGCGGCGCAGATGGACAATTCTTACCGACTGACCAGAAAAATTCGCGGCGCCATGATGTATCCGTCTATAATTATGGGCGCCATGGTGGTTATCGGATTTTTTATGCTCACTTATGTCGTACCGACACTTTCGGCGACCTTCAAGGAATTTCATGCCAACTTACCGATTCCGACGCAAATCGTCATCGGCCTCTCCGATTTTTTGGAAAACAATCTGATTGTTTCCATCGTTGCCATCCTCGGCGCGGTGGCCGGCGTCTACTTTTCTCTTAAAACAAAAAAAGGCAAGCGTTTCCGCGACTGGGCGCTTTTACGTCTTCCCGTGATCGGCACTTTAACTCAGGAAATAAACGCGGCGCGCACCGCTCGCACTTTTTCTTCATTGCTTTCCGCCGGCGTGGACGTGGTGGTTTCGGTGCGAATTACCGCCGATGTCATTCAGAATTCTTATTATAAAGAAGTGCTCGCAGTGGTGGAACAGAAAATTGAAAAAGGCGATCCGATTGCCGAAGTGTTCAATCAAAATCAAAAACTCTATCCGTCTTTTGTGGGCGAGATGATTGCGGTGGGGGAAGAAACCGGCCAGCTGCCGCACATGCTCCTCGGCGTCGCCACTTTCTACGAAAACGAAGTGGACCAGAAAACCAAAGACATGTCGTCCATCATCGAGCCATTCCTCATGGTGTTCATCGGCCTTGCTGTCGGCTTCTTCGCCATTTCCATGATTTCGCCAATTTATTCGCTCAGCAGCAGCATCAGCTAATATGAAACGCGGCTTCACTCTTTTGGAAATATTGATTGTACTGGCGATTTTAGGCATTCTTTGCGGCTTGAGCGTCGCAGCTTTCGTCAATTTGAAAAATGCTCAAACTTTAGACCGAGACACCGATTTGGTGGTGGAAAGTTTGCGCCAAGCGCGTTCGCAAACGCTCACTGCGGTGAACGACACCAATTACGGCATCCATTTCAGTTCAAATCAGTTTACGCTTTTCGCTGGCAGCACGTACGACCCGAACGCCAGCACGAATAAAGTTTTCAATTTGAACGGTTCAAAAATTATCGTCGGTCAGCCGGGTTTCGTGGGCTTCAATGTGGTCTTCGGTCGTTTGTCAGGCGAAACCGACCAGCAAACCGGCCAGATTATGATCCAGTCGCCATCCGGCACTTCCCGAATTATCACTTTGTACAAAACCGGTTTGGTGGAATTCCAATAAAATTAAATGAAAAAAAATCGCCAAAAACAAACCCTCGGTATCGCACTCCTTGAAGTCGTGGTGGCAGCCGCTATTATTTCCGTAGGCACTTTGGCTTTCATCAGTAGCTACTTGATCTATTTCAACTATGCGCTCGCCAACAGCGGCAATGTTCAAGCGGCTTATCTTGAAGAAGAAGGTCTTGAACTCATGAGCTATTTCCGCGATCAAGGTTGGACGGCCAACATCTATCCGCTTTCCACCACCACCATTTACTACTTGGCGTTCAATCCCGGCGGCCAAACCACAAGCGCGCCGCAATACATTGACGGCACTTTCCTGCGAGAAATTACGCTTGACGATGTCTTTCGCGATGCGAACAGCAAAATCGTGAATTCGGGCGGCACTTTTGATCCGAACACCAAGTTGGTCACCGTGACGGTGCAATATTTTCAAGGGCATGGCACCACCACGAAATCGGTTTCAAGTTACATCACCAACGTCAATCAAGATTAATCAAATGAAATTCTCACACAAAAAAGGTTTTTCGCTGGTGGAAATGCTTATTTATATCAGCGTGCTGGTCATAATTCTGCTTGCTGTTATTGGCGCCATCCTGTCTTTCATGGGCAGCTATCGGAAAATTGCCATGCTGCGGCTCTTAGACCATTCGGCCATTGAAAGTTTTGAACGTATCACCCGCGACGCGCGCTATGCTAAAAGCGTTGATACCGCAAACAGTGTTCTCAGCACCAATCCGGGCGTGCTCACTTTAATTGCTCAGCAGGGCGCAGTTTCCACCACAACAAAGTTTTATGTGCAGAATAATTTGCTTAAGGTAGACGTGAACGGTGCTTATGTCGGACCTCTGACCACTTCCGGCGTGTCTGTCGCCAGCCTGATTTTCTATAAGTTCACTTCGGCATATTCTACTGCTATAAAAATTGACATGGCTTTGCAGGTGACTTTCGGCGGCCAGACGCTGCTGAAAAATTATCACACCTCGGTGGTCTTAAGAGGCAGATGAAAATCAAATGAGTATGAAAATGAAAATTTCAAACAGAAAATATAACGGCGGCCAAGCGATGCTCATTGCTGTCATTTTCTTTCTGGTGATTTCGCTCATTGTCATCATCGGCATTGCGACGCCAGTCATCGAGCAGGTGAAAGATTCCACCGAGCTCGTCCATTCAAAAGAAACTTATTTTTTGGCCGAAAGCGCATTGGAAGATGCAATGTACAAGCTCAAATACAATAAAATCGTCAATTCCGGCGACACAGTAAATATTGGCGGTAGCAATGCGACCATCTACGTGACCACGACTTCCAACGGCAAAACGGTGGACGCGGTGGCCAACGTCGGTGGGCGAGTGAGAAAAATGGAAGCGAAAATCATTGAAGGCACCAGCGCTTCGTTTAAATATGGCATCCAATCCGGCACCGGCGGCTTCACACTGCTCGGCGGTTCAAGAATTCAAGGTGATGTGTATTCAAACGGTTCCATCACCGCCACCAACGGCGTCACCATCACCGGTTCGGCCACCGCTGCAAACAGCGTGGCGCTCACCGCCGACCAGTCCAACAATTCACCTTTGCCGATTAATTCCTGCAATTCTTTCAACTGCATCAGTTTCCGAAACGTGTCTGGCTCTCAAGATATTGCCCAGAGTTTCAAAGTTTCTTCCAACGCGCCCATCAATAAAATTCAGTTTTATGTCAAAAAAGTTGGCAGCCCGACCAATGCCACCGTGCGCATTGTCACCGATTCTGGCGGCGCGCCGAGCACAAACAATTTGCTTTCCACGAATGCCACGCTCACTGCTTCGCTCGTGACCACGTCTTTCGGCTGGGTGGATGTGCCGTTCCCAAACAATATTGCGCTCGATCCGAGCCAGACGTATTGGGTCGTGATTGACGACAGCAGTCAAAGTTCAACCAACTATTACGTCATCGGCGCCAACGCTTCATACTCTGGCGGCTTGGCGAAAATCGGCCAATACAACGGTACTTGGACCAACACCAGTCCGTCCATGCTCGATATTTATTTTCAACTTTATCTCGGTGGATTTACCTCAACCATCGGCAGCGGCACGTATGTCGGCTCGGTCAACATCGGTGGCGATGCTTGGGCACACACGGTGAGCGGCGCGAGCGTGACCGGCTCAAACTATTGCCAAACCGGCACCAACAACAACAAAGTTTGCAACACCACCAAAGCCGATCCGCCGTCCACCACCATGCCAATTTCCGATTCGCAAGTGCAATCTTGGAAAGATGAAGCAACTATTGCGCCGACAGACGGCTGGACTTACAATGGCAACCTGACGATTGGCTATCAAGGCACGACCACCACTTCGCTCAAACACATTGTTGGCAACCT
>CAYXSG010000052.1:0-4086 GCA_964467325.1 uncultured Candidatus Saccharibacteria bacterium | reverse complement strand
GGGTCCCTAATGGGATTCGAACCCATACTACCGCTTCCACAGAGCGAGGTGCTAACCATTACACTATAGGGACCATGAAGCCTCGCAAAGGTTGCGAGCGCGCTTAAGTTATAACATAAAATTGCCGTTTTCGCTTGAGATTTAGGCGTAGGTCGGCGGCTGTTCTTTAATTTTGGCGCGGTGGTTGGCGAGGCGCGCGAGGGCGTAGAGAATGCTGGAAAGTCGGTTTAGATATGCGAGCGTTTCTTTGCTGATTTTTGTTTTGGTTTCTTTACTCTCTTCATGCACCGCCACCACTCGCCTTTCCGCGCGACGCGCCAAGGTGCGCGCGAAGTCTAGCGTGGCCGCAAGCTCCGTGCCGCCGGAAATGAAAAAAGTTTTAATCGGTGGCAATTGTTTTTCAATTTCCGAAATGACCGACTCCAAAGCTTTCACTTTCGCCGGCTCGGTGCTCATCGGAAAACCAGCCACTTCGGCTTGGATTTTGAAAATATTTTCCTGCAAGCCGTGAATGAGGAGGTGAAAAGCCAAGCCCCGGTAAATTTGGAGCTTGAGTTTTTTCGCCAAAATTTTGGCGAAGCCAAGAAAAGAATTGGCTTCGTCGAGCGCTCCGAGCGCTTCGGCGGTTGCGGAACTTTTGGAAAGGCGCTGATTGCAGCCGTAGGTTGTGGTCTTGCCGTCGTCGCCTTTGCCTGTAAACATTTTCGTCGCCATATTCTGTGCGCAGGAGAGGATTTGAACCTCCACGCCCGTAAAGGCGCTACCACCTCAAGGTAGTGCGTCTACCAATTTCGCCACCTGCGCGCTTGAACTATACTAGCTGAAAATGGACGAAATGGCAAAAATATGAAATGATACCCCTTGGAAGTATTGTCTCATGATTTTTTCTTTTTTTGGAAAGAGGTGCCATATGCCAATTTCACGGAAAAGGATTTCCAGTGAGGAGCGAAACGAGTGGTCAAAGTGGGAGGCCGAGATTACACAGACAGATTTCGGCGTTATCGAAAGCGACCTGTACGACAAAACCGTGGACGAAAAGAAAAACTAGAGTCTGAACAGAAAAGCGCCTCCCGTGAGGCGCTTGTTTTTTATTTTTTATTTGGCTGGCGTTTCTGCAGGAGCTGGAGCGGCTGCTGGAGTTTCTTCGGGAATTTCTTTCATGGAAATCACGCGGCGCATTTCGCGGCTGATTTCTTTGGCGGCTTTCTTGCGGATGTGGTAAAGCTTGGCGCGGCGCACTTTCGCTCGGCGGAGAATTTCAATCTTATCTATCGTTGGAGAATAAAGCGGAAAAATTTTCTCCACGCCAACACCCGAAGCCACTTTGCGGACCGTGAACGTGGCGCCCGGCTCCGTGCCGTGCTTGCGCGCGAGGACCAAGCCGTCGAAAGCTTGGAGGCGAGTTTTGTCGCCTTCTTTGATTTTCTGCCACACTTTTACGGTGTCGCCTGAGCGCAGGTCGAGCTTCTTGCGTTCGTCCAAGTTTACCGAGGAAATTGTGATATTTTTCGCTTCCATATGAGTAAGAGCTAATCTAACACACGGGTCGGGATTACGCAACTTTCATGAGCTTCTCCGCCTTAAGGAAATCTGCTGGCAAAAGCGCTTCAATCAGGATTTTCTTGCCTTTCACAGAAGCGATTTCTATGGACAAAGCATGGAGCGCCAGCCGCGCAAAACCGAGCGCCGGTTCCCTTTTCGGTGCGTAAAGCGGGTCGCAAACCACCGGATGATTTATCGCTTTCATATGCACGCGAATCTGGTGCGTCCGGCCGGTTTTCGGCTCCACATTAATATAGGAAAAATCTTTAGTACGAGCCAAAACTTGATACGCCGTCACCGCTTCCCTCGCCTCGCCGCGCGCGCCGCGCTGAGCTGACCACAACCGAAAATCTTTTCGGCTCCGCGCAATCGGCCGATCCACTACGCCTTCACTCTCTTTAATCTCGCCGTACACGAAAGCGCGGTAAGTTTTTCTAGTTGTCCTTTCTTGAAATTGTTGTTTCAAATTTTCAAAAGCTTTCTGATTTTTCGCAATCACCAAAACGCCGGACGTGTCGCGGTCCAACCGATGCACAATCCCCGGCCGATAAATTATTTCCTCGTTGGCTTGCCCTGAGCGAAGTCGAAGGGGCTCGCCGACTTCTTTCAGGTTTGGATACTTTTCCAAAATCCAATCAGTTAAATTTGACTCTTTTGTCCGGCCATCTGCGTGCACGACAAGGCCAGCCGGCTTATTTACTGCCACCATATCTTTATCTTCGTAAAGAATCTGAATGTCTGTCATATTTAAAAATTTAGAGAATTTTGAAACCTTCCATTTTTTCTGTCGCCGGTCCCCACTGTACATTCACACTTTCCACTTCCGCGCCCTCCGAACCGCTGTAAACAAAATCCAAAAACGCGCGCAGGTTTAGCTCTTTGCCTTGAGCGACCACTTCCACCGTGCCGTCGGGCAAATTTTCCGCAGTGCCAACAATCTCAAATTGCCGAGCTTTCTCGGCTAGAAATTGTCGGAAAAATACGCCCTGAACATTGCCCGAAACTTTGCAAAGAATTTCTTTCATAGGTTCAATTCAATAATAAACTAGAAACTTTTTCTATCCAACCCATAATTCTTAAGAAAAGCACAGTATCACACACGTCTATACTAAATGTTCCGTGAGGCAAGCTATCCATCTTACCCTTACTTGAAACACTTGGTTTACAATACGTCTTATAAAACTGTTGTAAAGGAATGCCTGAGACTTCAGACCAGTATTTTTCAGCAGTTTTTGCATTAAGGTGCGAATACGTGTGTATGTGTCCTCTAAATCTTTTTTCATCCACACTACAGATTTCCCTAAAAAATCTCATCATTATTTTAATCATCTTAGGATCACTATTTGAAAAAGAAATAAATCTTCCCCCTCTTTTTCTACCCTCGGCCCAATATAGAGATATACCGATATTTTTTAAATCTGTTTTCGATAAAGAGATTATGTCTTCGCCGGAATTTTTCATTACCAAAGCTCTTTTATTCTCTTCGTTTTTAAGACGCGACATTCTTCTTTTCTCAACTACAACTTTACTATGTTCGTTTGATTTCAAAACATTTTTCTGTTCCGTATTTAAAACCACTTTTCTAACCCAAACACTTACACTTGCTTTTGAAACACCTATTTCCTTGGCTATTTGTTTTATAGACTTTCCTTCTTCACGAAGTTTTATTGCCTTTATCTTTTCTGCTATTTTCATGATATATGTTGTATGTAAGTGTACTATAGCTATTCAGTAAAAACAATATTTGTTAATGAACATAAAATAGGCTATATTATGGCAACACAAAAGATGCGGGCTTAGCTCAGTTGGTAGAGCAACGAATTTACACTTCGAAGGCCGGGGGTTCGAATCCCTCAGCCCGCACAATTTATTATCATTTCAGGAATCTTGCCAGCAAGTCTCCTAATCGAAGTTAGAATTTTGTTTTACAAGTATTAATATAAAGATAGGAACAAAGAGTTATAGTGTCTTTTTTTATCTGGGTAGTTCTATCTCCATCAATTCTATACAAATAAGATATTCTACCTGTTATAGAAGAAATATACTCTCCTGTAGCAACCAGATCAAGATAATACCAATTTCCTTCGCTGTCTATGTAATACTGAATACCCGTATGAGCTGTCACCTTAGGAAGATAAATTGCGTTTGTGCCATCAATTCTGTATCCGACAGCTTCATTTTTTAATTTGTCTCCATAATTAAGATACCAGCCACCCTTATTATCATAAGCTAGCGAAAGATATATCGGGGCCGAGTCCGTGGGTAATCCAGTTACTTGAGTTGCAACAGCTCCATTAATCTTGAAAACCTTATCTATAGTTAGCAAATACCAACTACCTAAATCATCTCCATACATAGTAACTGGCCAGCCACTAGGGTCAATGAGTGCAGTGCCATTAATTAAGACGGGATTTAAAATATTATTTAAAATCCTGCTTGTATCCCGAATAAAAATGTGCGCGGCTGCGGAATCTGGCCATTATCAATGCCGCGGTTAAAAATGGTGTCGTACGTGTTGTTATCACCGTTTACTGTGCTTAGTTC
>CAYXSG010000051.1:0-4179 GCA_964467325.1 uncultured Candidatus Saccharibacteria bacterium | reverse complement strand
GGCCTAGATTTCTACGAATACGATGTTGAAAAGCATCCGGAACAGCTGAAAATTATGCAGCAAAAAAGCGGGCAAAGTATGACGCCGGTCACCGAAATTGACGGCCGGATTATTGTCGGCTATCAACCCGAAGTTTTCAATACCATTCTGAATGCTGGCGACAAGACTGAATCGGCACAACAAAATGGATAAAAACAATGACCAAGATTTTGAACTTCTAGTTAAAAAGCATCTGTTATCGGTGTATAACTTTGTTGCGAGATTTACCGGCGATTTGGCCGAAGCAAACGACATTACGCAAGAAGCTTTTTTGAAAGCGTGGAAGAATTTTAAGAAATTTGACCAGACGAAAAATTTTAAGACTTGGATTTTCACCATTGCGCGCAACACCAGCCTCGACTGGCTGCGCAAGCGCCGGCCGACGGCTTTTTCCGCGCTCCAAAAGTTTTCTAATGAAAACGATGAAGCGTTTGACGTTTCCGACGAGTCGCTTGTTTCGGCCGAAGAAATTTTTGACATTAAGAAAGATTCGGAGCGACTTTCTGGAATTTTAAAAAAACTGTCGCCGCTGCAGCAAACTGTTATAATGTTGAAGGTCAACGAAAACCTGACTTTTCAAAGCATGAGCGAAATTCTCGGCGAGCCACTCAACACGGTTAAAAGTCGATATCGCCGCGCTTTGGCCAGTTTAAAGGCTAAAATGATGGATGCACCAAACAAGCTTAAATAATCGTATAATCGCCATGAACTCCAGATTGCAGGAATACGAAGTGCCGGCCGGACTCTGCGAAAACATCTTGAAGCAAATACGAATCGCGGCGCGCCGAAACGCTCGCCGGAATTTTTTCGTGTCGGTTTTTGCGCTGATTACTTCTTTCGCGGTGCTAGCGCCGGCTTCGGTTTGGCTTTATCGGGACTTTTCGCAGTCCGGATTTTTGCAGATGCTTTCGCTTGTCTTTTCTGATTCTGGCGCAGTTGTCAATTCTTGGAAAGATTTCACCGCGTTTCTGCTTGAAACCATGCCGTTTTTGAGTGTGTTTGTTTGCCTGGCCGCAGTTCTGGCTTTTCTTGGTTCTATCCGCTTAACTTATAAATCATATGGAACATTTCTTTCAGTCTAAATTATTCAAAGGCATTGTGTTCGGATTTTTCGGCCTGATTATTTTGCTGGTTGGCTTTAGGGTTGGTGTGCTCGTTGGCTATCAGCGAGCAGTTTTTTCGGAACGCTGGGGTGAAAATTATCAGAGGAATTTCGGTTTCATGGATCCTCACGGCGTGGCTGGTGCGGTCTTGAGAGTGGCGAGCACCAGCTTGGTGGTTGGTGGCGAAGGCGCTGATACGGCTGAAAAATTGGTTAACGTGAGCGACGATACTTTTATTCGGCGGCTTCAAGACGCGATAAAAATTTCCGATATTCAAGTTGGAGACAGGGTAGTTGTGCTCGGTTCGCCCAACGAATCGGGCCAGATTGAAGCCAAGCTCATTAGAATCATCCCAAATCAAAAATAATTATGAATAAAAAAATCCTAAATTTTATAAAAGCTCACAAAATCTGGACTGGAATTATCGTTCTTGCCGTTCTTTGGACTGGCTATTTTGCTTACGGCAAGATTTTTCCGAAGCCAACCTTAAATCGGTATGTGCTTGCTGCAGCGCAAAAAGGCATATTGATTTCATCGGTTTCCGGCAGCGGTCAGATGTCGGCTTTTCACCAGCTTGATTTGAAGCCGAAAGTTTCCGGCGACATCACTTATGTGGCGGTAAAGAGCGGTGACGAAGTGAAAACTGGCGACCTCATTGCGAAAATTGACGACACCGACGCCTTGAAAGCGGTGCGCGACGCGCAAGCCAACCTCGACTCAGCGCAAATTGCTCTTCAGAAAACTAAACTTCAATCGAGCCAAACGGTGGATCAAGCCAGCACTGATTTAGCCAAAGCTTACGATGATGCTTTTACTGATGTGACTAACGCTTTTCTTGATTTGCCGAGCTTAGTTTCTGATTCCAGCTCCATTTTGTACAACGTCAACCATTCTTCTTACATGGATAACGGTAAGATTCAGCAAACGGTTGGTAATGCTGGTGTGGATTACAAATACAAAATCATAAGTCAATTTGAAGCGGCGAAAACTTTGTACACGACCAATCTGAATGATTATAAAAATGCAAACCGGAATTCTGATTCGGCCACCATTGAAAAACTTACCAACGAAACAGCGACAACAGTGAAAGCGCTCGACGATGCGGCAAAAGCTATAAACAATTTGATTGACTACATTTCTTTAAACTCTGGCTCAACACAGAAAACAAGCGAGATGACAGCTGACCAAAGTTCACTAAATACTCACATTTCAAAAACTGATAGCAGCTTGGCCAATTTGGTTTCAGTTCAAAACAGCATTACCACTGCAAAAAATAGCATTGCCAGCGCCAATCAATCTTTCAGCCAGTCGCAAACTTCTTCGTTCAATGAAAACATTCCCGTTGACGTTCAGTCGGCGGAGCTCACAGTGACGCAGAAGCAAAACGCACTTTTGGATGCGCAAAATGCTTTGGCTGATTATTATATTCGCGCGCCGTTTGACAGCGTGGTGGCCAGTGTGGGTGTTAAGGTGGGTGATCCGGCTTCTTCCGGCGCGGCCGTGGCAACTTTGGTAACCAAACAGCAAGTTGCAACCATTACGCTCAATGAAATTGATGCGGCCAATGTGAAAGCGGGCGACAAAACCACTTTAACTTTTGACGCTTTGCCAGATCTGACGATTACAGGAAAAGTTGAGACGGTTGATACCATCGGCACAGTCACGCAGGGCGTTGTAAATTACACAATTCAAATCAGTTTGGACACGGAAACTGAGGACATCAAGCCTGGCATGAGTGTGTCGGCGACGATCATCACTTCTGAAAAGCCGAACGTCTTGCTCGTTCCGAGTTCGGCGATTAAAACTGTCGGCGCGAACTCAACAGTGCAAATGTTTGATACGAAATATGATTCAGCCACGGCTGACGCCGGCGTGGTTTCGTCTGTTCCGCCGAAAACGGTTTCTGTTCAGGTTGGCGATTCAAATGACACAGATACAGAAATAATTTCCGGCCTAAACGAAGGCGATCAGGTGGTTGTGAGAACGGCAGCTGTTACTGGCGCTCAGGCTGCAGCTTCAACAGCACCGGCTGCCGCTGGCGGCTCGCGCGCTGGCGCGAATGCAGGCGGACTTTTTGGTACCAGCGGCGGCGGCGCCGCAGCGAGAGTACCGCGTTAAAATCAAAATTCTAAATGATTGAATGTAAAGACATTACCAAAGTGTACGTGAACGGCGATAATAAAACTTTTGCCGTGAAAAAAGTGTCGTTCACCATCAAAGACGGGGAATTCGTGGCCATCATGGGTCCGTCCGGCTCTGGCAAATCCACTTTGATGCATATTATAGGTGCGCTCGACACGCCAACTTCCGGCACGTACAAGCTTGACAACGAAGACGTTTCCAAACTTTCCGATGATGAGCTCGCGGAAATCCGCTGCCGGAAAATCGGTTTCGTGTTCCAGTCATTCAATTTGCTTTCGCGCGCCACCGTTTTGCGGAATGTCACTTTGCCTTTGGTGTACGCGAATGTTTCTTTAAGGGAAAGGGAAAAAAGAGCCGGCGAAGCTTTGCTTTCCGCCGGTCTTGCGGAAGATCGTTGGAATCACCTTTCAAACCAGCTTTCTGGCGGCCAGATTCAGCGCGTGGCTATCGCGCGTGCGCTCGTTAATAATCCAACTTTGATTATGGCCGACGAGCCAACTGGCAACCTTGACTCAATCACCGGCGAAATCGTGCTTGGCACTTTCCAGCGACTCAACGAAACCGAAGGCCGGACGATTATTCTGATTACTCACGAACAAGACGTGGCCGAGCATGCGGACCGAATTATTCACATTAAAGACGGCGAAATTATTAGCGATAAAAAAAATGCTCATAAGCGGCATGCGGATAAAACCGCGCATTTATAAATAATTATGACTATTAAAGATCTTTTTCATGAAACTTCTTCAGCCTTGCTAGGGAACAAAGTCCGTTCCGGTTTGACCATGCTCGGCATTATCATTGGTATTGCGTCTGTGATCGCCATGCTCGCCATTGGTAGCGGCGCAACCAACTCGATTCAATCCAGCATCCAATCACTCGGCTCAAATCTCGT
>CAYXSG010000050.1:0-4262 GCA_964467325.1 uncultured Candidatus Saccharibacteria bacterium | reverse complement strand
TCCACCTCCCATGTCAGCACAGAGAAGACCTTTTTCCTCAAACAGCTCTTCAGCTGTTATCGCCTCGCCGGTTTCACCGTCAAAGACGGTGCTACTGCCGGAGAAGGTGAGTTTGGCCGTGCTTGCGCCGGGCATGCCAGCGGCCAGAGCCACCGCGTAAGCGGCGGCGCAATCAAGGTCGGGACAATTGTGCATAACGAAACCCAATATGTTTCTGTTATGTGTCATAAAGACGCTCCTAGAAAAGTGACAAAGAACTCGGCAGTGGAAACATTCCAGCGCCGCAATTTCAGCCAACATAGTATCATTTTTATTAAATTATGTCAATAGAAGCAAAAGCCCAATATAAATTGCCGCCTTGTTATTTGACTTCCAACCGCCTTTTGTATAGTATGTTTCGTACGGCTCGCAAGGGCTATTTATTTTAACTATGGCTCGATCGCTTAAAAAAGGACCATTCGTTGAGGCGTATCTCCTCAAGAAAATTGAAGGCAAAAAGCCGCAGGCAACCGGCCCTATTAAAACTTGGGCGCGCCGCAGCCAAATCTCGCCTGAAATGGTGGGTTTTATTTTTGCCGTTCACAATGGCAAAGAGCACATTGAAGTTTTGATTTCCGAAGAAATGGTGGGCCACAGACTCGGTGAATTTTCGCCAACTCGCAAGTTCGTCAAACACGGCGGCAAGATGCAGAAAGAGTTGGAGCAGAAAAAGAAAGAGTCTGAAATCGCGGCAGCGCAGTCAGCCAAGGCGGCAACCACGGATGCGGCAGCTTCTAAAAAATAGTTCGACTACGCTCACCATAAATAAATCACCATGCCTCAAGTTACAGCCAAATTATCAAATTACCGCCAGTCGCCGCGCAAAGTCCGTGTGGTGGCAAACTTGCTTCGAGGCAAAAAAGTTTCTGATGTGCAAAATCAACTCGGCTTTCTCGCCAAGCGCCCAAGCGATCCACTTGCTAAGCTTGTGGCTTCTGCTGTTGCTAATGCAAAAAATTTGAATATTCCAACCGAAGTTTTGTACGTGAAGGAAATCCGCGTGGACGGCGGCCAAGTGCTCAAGCGTTCCATGCCGCGCGCTCGAGGCCGCGCTTTTCCAATCAAGAAGCGCACGAGTCACGTTATGATTGTCTTGGACACGGAAAATCCATCACCGAAAAAAGTTAGAACCAATAAAAAACATGTCTAAACACGTTCATCCATATTCGCATCGGCTCGGCATTTTGAGAGATTGGAAATCTCGCTGGTTTACCGCTGACAAAAAATACCGCGAATTTTTGAAGTGCGACGTGCTTTTGCGCGAATTTCTCACCAAGAAACTCCGCGGCATGTACGTGGCCGGCATTGAAATTGAAAGAAGCGAGAAAAATATGCGCGTCATCATTAAGACCAGCCGGCCGGGCATGATTATCGGCCGAAGCGGGGAAGGCGCAGTCAAGCTCAAAAACGAAATTGAAACGTTCATCAAGAATCTCAAGCTTTCAGCCAACCAAGAACTCAAAGTGGACATTGAAGAAATCCGATCGCCAGAATCCAATGCCGCCATCGTGGCTTTCATGGTCGCGGAAGGTTTGGAGAAACGCTTGCCGTTCCGCAGAGTGATGAAACAGATGGTGGAAAAAGTCATGGCCAACCGCGACGTGCAAGGTGTGCGCGTGGCGCTCGGCGGCCGCCTCGGTGGTGCCGACATGGCGCGCTATGAAGATTTGAAGAAAGGCCGAATTCCTCTTCAGACGCTGCGTGCCGACATCGATTTCGCTCGCGAGAAAGCGCACATGACCTACGGCGACATCGGCATCAAAATTTGGATTTACAAAGGCGAAATTTTCAAGAAATAATTTTCATAAACTACCACCATGCAATTTTTTCCTAAAAAAGTCACTCACCGAAAATGGTTCGTTATGCGACGCAATCCGAAGCGCGCGATGGTGGAAAGTCGCGGCGCCTCTTTAGCTTTCGGTTCGTTCGGTCTCAAAGCCACTTCTGCTAGCCGCGTGCGCTCCAATCAGCTTGAAGCTGCAAGAAAAGTTGTCGCTCGCTCGCTCGGCAAAACCGGCAAGGTTTGGATCCGCGTTTTCCCAGATATGCCATTCACCCAAAAGCCAGCCGAAGTGAAAATGGGTAAGGGCAAAGGCGATTTGGCCGGCTACCAGATTCAAGTTTGGCCGGGCCGAATCATGTTTGAGGTGGACGGCATTGAAGAGGTGGCAGCTCGCGAAGCTTTACGCAAAGCCGGCACCAAACTGCCGCTTAAGACGAAAATCGTCAGTCGCGAAGATTAATTTACCAAAATGAAAGATATTAAAAATCAAACTGAACAGGATTTGAACAAGCTCGTCGTCACGAAACGAAAAGCTTTGCAGTCTTTCCGTTTTGGTTCGTCTGGTTCAAAGACCCGCAACGTTAAAGAAGCCAAAGGTCTCAAGCGCGACGTGGCCAGAATTCTGACTGAACTCAACAGCAGAACAAGCGCAAGCAAAAAATAAATTATATGGAACAGAAAACCCCAACAACTTCAAAGCGCGCCACTTTTTCCGGCATCGTCACTTCAAACAAAATGAAGGATACAGTGGTCGTGTCAGTGGAGCGCTTCGTAAAAATGCCGAAGTATGGCAAATTTGTGAAGCACCGCAAAAAGTATAAAGTGCACGACGAAGGCAACAAAGCTAAGGTTGGCGACAAAGTGTTGATTGAAGCCACGCGACCAATTTCCAAGCACAAGTTTTTCAAAATTGCTGAAATAAAATCAAGCGAAGCTGAAGCGGCAGAATAATTTTAAATACCATGATCCAACCACGTTCCATCGTTAAGATTGCAGACAATACCGGCGCCAAGATTGGCCGTATCTTCAAGGTGCTCGGCTCGTCCAAAAAGCGCTACGCCGAAATTGGCGAACTTGTGGTTTTGTCAGTCCAGAAAGCCGAGCCGAGAAAAGCGGTTAAGAAAAAAGATATCCTCACGGCTGTTGTGGTGCGCCAGAAAAAGCCGTTTCGCCGCGCCGACGGTTCGTACATTCGCTTTGACGAAAACGCGGTAATTATCGTCACCAAAGCTAAGAAAGAATACAATCCGGTTGGCGGTCGCGTGTTCGGTCCGATTCCGCGCGAGATTTCCGAAAAAGGTTTTCAGTCGGTGGCTTCGCTGGCTCCAGAGATTGTTTAATCATCCTGAAATAACATGAAAATCAAAACCAACGACACAGTTAAAATTATCACCGGCAAAGACAAAGGCGCTTCAGGTAAAGTGCTCAAAGCTTATCCGCGCGAAAATAAAATCGTCGTGGAGGGCGTGAATATGAAAAAGAAACACGAGCGCGCCAAACAGCAAGGCAAGAAAGGCCAAGTTGTGGATATTGCTTATCCAATTGACGCTTCAAACGCGAAGAAAGAATAATACCAACATGAAGACCATACAAGAAAAAAACAAAACAGTATTTGAAGCTTTGAAAGGCAATTTCAAATATACGAACGTTATGCAAGCGCCGAAGCTCGTGAAAGCGATTGTCTCCGTTGGCGTTGGTTCGCAGAAAGACAAGAAAAAGCTTGAGCTCATTGCCGACCGGATTGGCAAAATCACCGGCCAGAAAGCCGTGCCGCGCGGCGCCAAGCAGTCCATTTCCAACTTCAAAACCCGCCAGGGCGACGTGGTTGGCTACCAAGTGACGCTTCGCGGTCAGCGCATGAATGATTTTCTTGATCGATTTCTCAACGTGGCTTTGCCTCGCACGCGCGACTTTCGCGGCATCTCCGCCCGCTCCATTGATGAAATGGGCAACTATACTATCGGTATCCGCGAGCATGTGATTTTCCCAGAGACAGCCGACGAAGATATTAAAGATGTGTTCGGTCTCGCTGTCACCGTCGTGACCACTTCAAAAAACAAAGACGAAACCAAAGCCTACCTCGCGCACCTAGGTTTCCCATTCAAGAAAGCCGAAAACGACACCAAAGATTCCGACATGGTGAAAACCAAAAAACCGGCGCACAAAAAGAAAAAGAAAGCCGAAGCCGAAACTCCAGCCAAAGCCGAGAAATAAACTTCCCAAAATCCCCGAGAGGGGATTTTAGTTTGCTTTCTTTAGGAGGAAAATGTAGTCTGTTTGTAGGTTTGTTCCAACTCTTAAACTTGCCACCTGCTTTGCAGACTGGCCCAACACAGGAGACTGCCTATGCGCACCTCTATTTCCGTTCCGCAACTCACAAAGGTTTACGAATTGCTCGACCATTATGGGATTGGGATCGAAAGAATGCAGAAGATTTTAG
>CAYXSG010000049.1:0-4266 GCA_964467325.1 uncultured Candidatus Saccharibacteria bacterium | reverse complement strand
CCGACAAGCCATTCCTCATGCCAGTAGAAGACATTTTCTCAATTGAAGGTCGCGGCACGGTGGTGACCGGTAAAATCGAGCGCGGTATGGTTAAAGTTGGCGAAGAAGTGGAAATCATTGGTCTCAAGCCAACTCAGAAAACCGTGGTGACCGGCATTGAAATGTTCAACAAGTCGCTCACTGAAGGTATTGCGGGCGACAACGCCGGCGTGCTCATTCGCGGTTTGAAGAAAGAAGACGTCACCCGCGGCCAAGTGCTTGCGAAACCAGGCTCAGTCAATCCTCACACCGACTTCGAAGCCGAAGTTTACATTTTAAAGAAAGAGGAAGGTGGCCGTCACACGCCATTCTTCTCTGGTTACAAGCCTCAGTTCTACTTCCGCACCACGGACGTGACCGGCGAAGTGGCTTTGAAAGAGGGTGTTGAGATGGTTATGCCAGGCGACACCGTGACTTTCAAGGTGAAACTTGTTGCGCCAATCGCTCTTGAAGAAAAACAGCGCTTTGCCATCCGCGAAGGAGGCAAGACCGTCGGCGCCGGAGTCGTAACCAAAATTGTTGCGTAATTCCCAAAAAAGTGTAAGTTAGTAAAGCACCTTAAAAACCATGCCTGAAGAAGCTTCCCCAAAAACCGCATTACCTAAGAAACCAAGAACGACTAAGCCCAAGTCGGTCGTTAAAGCCGACGCTCCAAAAGCTGGCGTCCTTAAGGTTTCTGGGGCTAAGAATAAAGATGTGGTGCAAAAGCTGCGCATCAGAATTCGGGCTTATGAGTACAAAGTGCTGGACATTTCCGTCAAGCAAATTATGGACACGGCTCTTCGCTACGATGCGCAAGTTGTCGGCCCAATTCCGTTGCCGACTGAAATCAAAAAGTACACGGTCAACCGCTCTGCATTCATTTATAAAAACACACGCGAGCAGTTTGAAATGCGCGTCCACAAGCGCCTCATAGACATCATCAACCCGTCGCAGAAAATCATTGAGTCTTTGACGAATTTGAGTTTGCCTTCGGGAGTGACGATTGACGTCAAGATAATTTAGTCCGCCAGCATGAAATTCACTCTTGGAACAAAACAGAATATGACTCAGATTTGGAATGCCGACGGCGCGGTTGTGCCGGTCACTGTTTTGGCGACCAGTCCTTTGACGGTCACGCAGATAAAAAGCGTTGAGAAAGATGGCTACAAAGCAGTGCAGGTGGGCTTCGGCGAGAAATCTGCGAAGAATGTGAACAAACCACAAAAAGGCCATTTCAAAACGCTTGGCAATTTCAAATATGTGCGCGAACATCGACTCGCCAAATCTGAAGAGGCAAATGTGGCTGTCGGTGACAAGCTCGATCTTTCAAACTTTGCTGTTGGCGACACGGTGCAAGTTTCTGCAATTTCCAAAGGCAAAGGCTTTCAGGGTGTGGTGAAGCGCCACGGTTTCAAAGGTGGACCGCGCTCTCACGGTCAGAAACATTCCGAGCGCGAACCGGGTTCCATTTCCGGCGGCACACGCGAAGGTGGCCGCGTACCAGCGGGTATGCGCATGGGTGGTCGCATGGGCGCCGACCGCGTGACGGTGAAAAATTTGAAGATCGCACAAATCAATCCTGAAGCCGGTTTGATTTTGGTTTCCGGCGCAGTGCCGGGCAGGAGAGGAACTTTGGTGGAAATACTCGGCTAATATGAAATCACAAATCTACAACATAAAAGGCAAAGAATCAGGCACGGTAGAATTACCGGAAAATATTTTTGCTTTGCCTTGGAATGCCGACTTGGTGCACCAAGTGGTGACTGCCATGATGGCCAATCTTCGCGAGCCAATTGCTCACACCAAAACTCGCGGCGAAGTACGCGGTGGCGGTAAAAAACCTTGGCAGCAGAAAGGTCTCGGCCGCGCTCGTCATGGTTCGAGTCGTTCGCCAATCTGGGTTGGTGGTGGCATCACTCACGGTCCGCGCAAAGACAAGAATTTTTCTCAGAAAATCAACAAGAAAATGAAAGCGAAAGCGCTTTACACCATTCTGTCGCGCAAGCTTAAGGACAACGAAATCATTTTCGTGGACGAACTCAATTTCAAAGAGCCGAAGACGAAAGAAGCGGTTGGTCTTTTGAAATCACTCGCTGGCGTAAAAGGTTTTGAGCGCTTGATGACCAAGAAAGTCAACTCGGCGTTCATCGCGGTGCCGGCCAAAGATAAAATGGTGGAAAAGAGTTTTAATAATTTCGGCGCGGTGGAAGTGGGCGAGATGCGCAATTTAAATCCCATCCAGATTCTCAACCACAAATATTTCATCATGAGCAATCCAGCCGAATCGCTTAAGTTTCTGACGAAATAAATATTAAATAACATGCAAGATTTACATTCTATAATTCGCCAGCCGCGCATCACCGAGAAAGCTTCTGTCCAAGCCGAAGCCGGCATTTATGTGTTTGAAGTTTCTAAAGATTCCAACAAGGGGACAATCGCCATGGCGGTCAAAGAGCTTTACAACGTGACGCCGGTGAAAGTTTCCATTGTGCCGATTCCGAAGAAAAAAGTTTTCGTGCGTGGCAAAGCGGGTGTCAAAGCTGGCGGCAAAAAAGCCTACGTGTATTTGAAGAAAGGGGATAAGATAGAACTTGTTTAATAAATCACCATGAAAAGCTACAGACCGACAACCAAATCAAGACGAGGCATGACCACCATTTCTTTCGGTGAGCACATTACCGTGTCCGAGCCGCACAAAGCGTTGACCTCCGGCTGGAAGCGCTCGGTTGGCCGCAACAATCAAGGCATGATTACCACGCGCCACCACGGCTCCGGCCACAAGCGCCTCTATCGCGATGTGGATTTTGTTTACAATAAAAAAGATGTGCCGGCGAAGATTTTGACCGTGGAATACGATCCAAACCGCACTGGTTTCATTGCGCTCGCGGTGTACGCCGACGGCGAAAAGCGCTACGTGCTCGTGCCGAAGTCGGTGAAAGTGGGTGACAAGTTTATCGTTTCAGAAAAAGCGGAAATTAAAGCTGGAAACCGAACAGCTCTCAAACACATTCCGGTTGGTACTTTTGTTTACAACGTGGAGCTCAACGTTGGTGGTGGCGCCAAAATCGCGCGCTCGGCCGGCAATTACGTGGAAGTCATCGCTCAAGACGCGGGCTACACGCACCTTAAAATGCCTTCCACTGAAATCCGAAAAGTGACCGACACCTGCTGGGCTTCCATCGGCGAAGTTTCCAATGAGGAAAACCGACTTGTAAATATCGGCAAAGCCGGCCGCAGCCGCTGGCTCGGCATTCGCCCAACCGTTCGCGGTACCGCTCAAAACCCTGTTGACCATCCATACGGTGGTGGTGAAGGACGTCAGGGCCGAGGCACGCGCCGCGCGAAGTCTGTTTACGGTAAGCCAACCGGCAAAGGTCAGAAGTCTCGCCGCGCCAAACGCTACTCCAACGTCTTCATTGTTTCTCGCCGCAAAGTGGGCAACAAAAAGAAAGAGTAAAATTAGAAAACCCCGTTCGCCAGCTGGCGAACGGGGTTTTTGTTTTCAGCGCCGATTATTGCGCTTCTTCCAGTTCTGGTAGAAGTCCAAGAACATGATGTTCTCTTTGACTATTCCCACAATCCGGTCAAAGTCAATCTGCGTTACCGGCGAGTCGGTAATTTTGCTGCTGCCGTTGAGCAACACTCCGGTTTCAAACCGTTCGCCGCCTTTCATGCCGAATGGCAGATACCACTCAGGAATCTCGGGAATCGCGCCGAGCGAATCAAGCTCGCTGGCGAGTTTCAAGCCTTGCAGTTGGGCTTCGACAATTCGGAGTTCAGCTGCCACCGGTCGAAGCGTGAAGCCGCAAAGCTTCTGAGTGAAAATCTGCACATGGCCATCGCTCCGCAGCACGATGATGACCGAAGCGCCTTTCCGAAGTGCCACCTTGTGCACTTCAGATTCGTCGCTCACAATCACAAAGAGTCGGAACTTTCGCCGCAAGACATACAGGTCTTCCCAAATGCCTTTGTCGAGCACCGACTCTTCGGCTTTGAGAAACAGCGCTTGCTCGTTGAGCTTAGCCATTAGCAATAGCGCGCCAATTCGCACAACCAGCTCCGGCTTTTTCGGCAAGAGCTTGTTGAGCGCTGTCATGAGGCCGGGGATTTCCCAGCAACCATTTCCGGCCTTGAGATCGTTCCTCTCCACATAATGAAGAACTTTCTCAAAAAGCGGATGATTGTGAACACCGGCCATTTCTGCGATTAGCGAAGCGGCACAACCTTTGTTGTCGGTTCCGGCGG
>CAYXSG010000048.1:0-4545 GCA_964467325.1 uncultured Candidatus Saccharibacteria bacterium | reverse complement strand
CCGACAAGGCAGACAACATCGAAAGCGTTTATCTTATGAACTCCGTATTTGAAAGAAAGCAGGAATATTAAAAAGCAAAACATCGCACCCAGTCCGAGAGCAAAGGCGCCGAAGCCCGCACCCGCGCGCACCATCACGATCACTCCGATAACCTGAAGACTTGACCAAATCAGCCAGCTGTAGCTGTTTGGCTTGGTATTCCCGCGGAAAATATCCACAATGTACGGAAGGAAACATATTACGCCCGCAAAAGCAGCCAGCACCGCGAAAATTATTTTAATGTCCATGAAACTACAAGATTTTGATAAAAGTATACGCGAATTAAGGGTAACGTACAAAGTTCTTGTTTTTAAAGACTATAACTTAAATGGTTCCTGACCCCTATTTCCTTATATCATTTACTGCCAACGGCAGTCCTTTCTATGAGAAATTTTAGCTCTTTTTTTATTAATTCAATTATTGAAATAAATTCATCTTTACCAATAGCAATAATTTCTCCTTCTTTAATTTTTCTTAAAACCTTACATTCAATAATACGCTCTGTTGCTTTTCCATTATTATGAATAATTGCATTTCTGTAGTGTCTTATGTCTCCCATAATATCAGATTGTAGGAATTTACCATCCTTTTCTTTTAATTTTTCTCTACTATATGTCCAATATTCATAGATTAACACTAAACAAATACTTGCTGTATATAAATAATTAGTTCCTTCTTTTTTAATTCTATCCTTAAATTGACCTTGTGTGGTTTGATGATAGAAAGATTCCCAAGGTGCCTTACCCTCTGGAGTATAACTGAACATCTTTGCATCCAATTGAGATATTGTCATTCCACTAATTCTACTTGCCTTTTCCTGACCATCTCTTATGGTTTTTCCAAAAACATCAAACCCAGCAATTGTATCATGATAAAATCCATTAACTTCTTCCAATCTTTTTGAAAAATAATCTAAATAATCCATATAGAGTTGAACCAAGCCTACAATCTTTCACCGATGAGGGCAACTTGCCCAGAGCTTACATAGAACAGACTCGAATCTGTAGCGAGTTATGAAGTAGTTCCTGATTTTATTTTATTTTTCTGTGTGTTTGGTATAAAACAACCAATAGTGCAGAGTATAGATATTAAATAATTTTATATTTTTTAGACTTGATAAGTTTTATTGAGTTATAGTCGTTTTTGTCTGTAAAACCATATTGCCAAATTAGATATTCCCCTTTCCTTTTTTCAAAGAAAAGTAAGTAAACGTCTTTCTTGGTGTGTTCAGACCATTGCCTGAAAGGATAATATAACTGGCGAATTATTGTGTTTTTGGTGGAGGAGTTTTTTGCCTCAACTAATACAACTTTATCTTTTCCTTCATATCCAGCATCAACTTCAGTCTGTACGCTCTTAACTTTTATAGTTTGACCGTTAATATTAAAATCGAACTCTGGCGTGTATTTTCTGCCACGAATAGTCAAAACAAGTGTAGGATCTTCCATAAATGTCCTAATTAGACTGGAGGCGTAGGCAAAATCCAAGTGCTGCATTTCAGAATTTCCGATTTTTGAAGTTTCAAGATCAAAAGTTAGTTTTGTGTTATAAATTTCTGGCTCACCTTTTATTTCTGGTATATCAACAAAACCCTCGCCCTTAACCAGAACATACTCACCATTCTTAATTGGCAGCAAAACTAAATCTTTATCTTTCATTACCTGTGGCAGATCTTCTCGGCTATCAATTTTACACAGAATACGAACTTCCTTTTCTACAGTTTTCTTAAATTTTTGAACAGCTTTTTTTATTTGACTGGCAGATATTGGAAATGGTGATTTTTTAAAATCGTGTTTTTGAACTTCATAATCATCAAAGATTTTCTTCCAAGATTTGCTGTTTGCTATATTATTTTTTTAAATCTGTAAACCGTTTTATTGATAAATCCAAGTATTTTGGCTCCATGTCTATGCCTATAAACTTACGCTTATTTTCTATGGACGCAAGTCCTGTCGTTGAGCTACCAGTGAAAGGATCGAGAACAATATCGCCATCGTTTGTACTAGCAAGAACAATACGTCTTAGTAAATTGAGTGGTTTTTGAGTTGGATGCTTACCGAATTTTTTTTCGTCTGGCTTTGGTGTGCCTTCAATCCAAACACTTTCAATTTCTGGTACATGCCAAACACTTCTCATTTGCAAACCTTCTTTTTTGAAAAAATCTTCAGGCCAAGACATTGTTTTCATATGCTGATAATTGAAAGTATGTTTGGCTTTTTTATCTTTTCTGGCCCAGATAATTGTTTCGTGACTTGCGGTGAAGAAACGACAGCTTAAATTTGGTGAGGCGTTTGGCTTAAACCAAGCTATGTCGTTTAGAATATGATAATTGAGAGCCTGCAAAACGTGGCCGCACTGATATATAGAATGGTAAGTCCCGCTCACCCACAGAGTTCCCTCTGGTTTTAAAACTCGACGACATGCTTCAAGCCATTTGTAGTGAAAATCATAGTCATCTTTAAACCCTTTGCTTTTATCCCAATCTCCTTTATTTACGCTCACCATTTTACCAGCGTGGACAGTAAAACCACCGTTTGAAAGGTTGTATGGCGGATCAGCAAAAATCATATCGATGGAATTTTCTGGAAGTTCAGCCAAAATATTCAAACTGTCGCTGTTATACAATACAAAATCTCCCTCTTTGAAGTATGGTTTGTTTTTTACAGACGCCAGAATTTTCTTATTTATAGCCATTACAGGCTGGAGTATAACACTTTCGTTCATATCCATGAAGACTATCAAATCAGAGTTAAAATCTTTATAAAATAAAAATAAAACTTTTCTGAATATTTGCCATTTCATCTTCGCAGGCAACCTGCCCAGCAGCAGGAACAACGCATGCCGGAGAGGAATTTGGAAATGAAAATCCCCAAGGTCGCCAGACCTTGGGGAGAACTAGTGGAGATTCACTTTTCGGCTTCAGCGAGCAGGTTGGCGCCTCTGAGTAGAGATTCTGGAGTGCCGAGATCAATGTAAGAAAGAGGTGGCAGACGAGTGTGGGTCACCCGACCTTCGGCGACGTATTCTTCAATGATCCTGCCGATATGAACTTCGCCGGCGATACTTTCGCCCAAGCGTCGCGCTCGGTCAAAAACATCTGGAGGCAAGAGCCAAGTGGCTGTCTGGATAACATCACTAAACTTGAACGCCGGCTTGTCGCGAAGCTCAAGTACCTTGTCGCCGTGAGTGGTAACTTGCCCATACTTGGTCGGGTCATCGAGACCAGCAAGCGGCATTGTCCAAATGTGGGGCGCAATCGAGCGGGTGAAATCCAGAACCGGCGGTGCACCCTTACGACGAATATACAAGCTGTCGCCGAGCATCAGCACGAAGTTTCCGCGCCCAACCCAGTTTTCAGCCAAGTACAACTGACGACCCGGACCGTCTGTCTCATCCACGTAGCGATAGTAAATATCCACATCTTCGCCAAACTTCTTGCCGTCCTGAAGCAGCTCAAGGATGGTTTGTGGATAGAGCCAGTTTAGAAGAACCAGAATCTGCTTGGCTCCTCCAGCGACCAATGTTTCCACCACGTGGACAATCATCGGCTTGTTGTAGACCGGCAAACAATGCTTGTTGAGTTTGCCTTTTGCTTCCGAAAGTCTTGTACCTTTACCTCCGGCCATTATCACGGCTTTCATTCCTACCGTCCTTTCTGCCCAATATTTTAGAGAGGGCTTTGAGAAGACCACTACGCGCTCGTTTAATCGGAACTGGAAACACAAGAATTCTTGGCTTCCCTTCTTCCATTGTAAAAAAATGCCCGAGTTTGTCAAAGCCGCGCAAAGGATCGCCCTTCTGCGATGGAACAACGTGCCAATGCAAATGCTTAATGCTCGACTCTGAACCTTCGCCTGTCTGTAAAAATACTTCCACGCCCGAATGCGGATAAAGTTTTTGAAGAGTTTTGGCTGCAAGCACAATAAGTTTTTCCCGGTCGGCGATTTCTTGACCCGATTCGGTGCCGAGCTCGGTTATATGTTTTTTCGGCAAGACCATCGTGTGACCCTCAAACTTTGGAAAGATATTGACTATCCAACGGTAATTTTTATTTTCCGCAATCAATTGCTTGCCAATGTTTTTCTCATCGCAAAAAACACAGCCAGTTTTAGGTTTTTTCTGGTTGTAATTGTTTCTAAACGGAGTGTAGTAATAAGCCATGGCATCAGCCTACTCCACTTCACCGATGCGGGCAACCGGCCCAGCAGCAAGGGCGGCGCATGCCACCAACGAGTTTGGAGAGGGCTTTTTTGATGCGGATGTCGCGCGTTTCGGCTTTTTTGCCGGAGGTGACCCAGCAAATCCATTCGTTGCGCGCGAGCGGCGTGATGTCCGCCCACGCCGCTCGGGCCGCGCCGTTTCCCGCCAGCGCTTTCCGCCAGTCCGCCGGCATTTTATGCACCGTGCCTCCGAGAATTTCTTGGGTCATGAATTCATTAGAAAAAATTGGCTGGCCGTCTGGGATTGTATCCGAACGGAGTTATTAATCAATCAAAGCAACTTCGT
>CAYXSG010000047.1:0-4559 GCA_964467325.1 uncultured Candidatus Saccharibacteria bacterium | reverse complement strand
AAATATTGCCAAATCTGGCGCGAAAGTTTTGGTGGCGTGCGAGCCGAGTTTGCAAAGCCTTTTCGCTCGCGTAACTGGGGTTTGGAAAACAGTGGCCACCAAAGATTTGAAGCCCGACATGTACGACTCGTGGGTGCCGGCCATGAGCGCCGCGCGCCTGTGCGGACTTTCATACAAAACTCTGTCCGGCAAACCGTACATTTCGCCTTTGCCGGCCTCGGTGGAAAAATGGCGGAAAATTATTAAAGGTTCAACCTTGAAAATCGGCATTCGCTGGTCGGGCAATCCGCAGTTTGAGCACGAGCAATTTCGGCGTTTTCCGCCCGCGCTCATGTTCGCACTTGCGAAAATTCCCAACACCAAATTTTTTTCGCTTCAGCGCGACCACGATTTGCAAACTTTGCCGCCGGAAATTGAAGATTTGGGCGGTCAGCTCCAAACTTGGGAAGACACCGCTGGCGCGATTGCCAACCTCGACCTTGTCATCACCTCTTGCACCAGTATTGCTCATCTAGCCGGCGCGATGGGCAAAGAAACTTGGACGGTTGTGCCGTTCATGCCTTACTACATTTGGGCTATGCCGGGCGAAAAAAGTCCGTGGTACGATTCGGTCAGAGTGTTTCGTCAGACCAACGAAAAAAACTGGCACGCGCCGTTTGCCGAAATAGAAAAAGCCCTGCTTGCAAAAACAGGCAATAACCTTATTATGAAGCCCACAGTAATAAATATGAACAATAAAAAAACTTTACACTTCATGGCCGGCTTGCCGCGCTCGGGCAGCACCATGCTCATCAGTGTCTTGGCGCAAAATCCCGAAATTTTCGGCGCGCCAGTTTCCGGTCTTTGCGGCATCGTGAACGGCATCAACGCCAACTGGGATAAAATTGAATTTCACAAAGAAGTGCCGAACGAGAAGGCGAAAATGAGCACTTTGCGCGCGGTCTTGGAAAATTATCATCAAGAAAATCAGCGGCCGATTGTCATTGACAAGGAGCGCCACTGGATTCGGCACGTTGCCCTGCTGGAAAAAGTTTTGGGTCGGCCGGTGAAGATGATCATACCGGTCAGGCCGATTTCGGAAATTCTCACTTCGTTTGAAGTTTTGCGCCAGAAAAATCCGCTCACCTTGACGATGGTGGACGAATTTCTAGCTGAACGCTCCACGCTCGCTTCTCGGTGCGAATATTTCATGAACGACACCGGTCCGGTGGGCACTTGCTACAACTACATGCGCGACGCGGTGATTTCCGGCTTTCTTGACCGCTTGCTTTTTGTGGATTACAACAAATTCGTAAGAAATCCCGAGCGCGACATCCGGCGCATTTACGATTTTCTGGAATTACCATATTTTGAGCACGATTTCCGGAAAATTCCTCAGCTGACGCAAAGTGACGATGCGGTTTGGCGCTATCCAGGCTTGCACACGGTTCGGCCGGAGCTGGAACGCCGGTCGGCTGATCCGATGGAAATTCTCGGTCCGGAACTGACGGCGCGCTACAGCCGCACCGAACCTTGGGAGCAGTGGACCTAATTTTTTTCAATGAAGCATTTTTACCAAGCGGTGCCGGGCTGGTTTGTGGCCGAAGACGTGTACATGGATGCGGTGAGGCACGCTCCGGACGGCGCGCATTTTGTGGAAGTTGGAGCTTGGAAAGGCAAGAGCACCTCTTTCATGGGCGTGGAAATTGCCAACAGTGGCAAGAAAATCAAATTTGATTGCATAGACAATTGGCAAGGTTCAAAAAATCGCGACGAGTTGCAGCAAAACGATTCCGACGTGAAAAAAGGCACGCTGTTTGAAGTTTTTAAAAAAAATATTACGCCGGTTGCAGGTTTCGTCAAGCCGATTGTTGGCGACAGAACTGCTTCGGCCAGTTTGTATGCCGACAAATCTCTGGATTTCATTTATATTGACGCCGCTCACGATTACGAAAGCGTCAAGCGCGACATTTTGGCTTGGCTGCCGAAATTGAAAGATGATGGTTTGATGACCGGCGACGATTTCAACGAGGCGTGGCCGGGTGTGATGAAAGCCGTGCAGGAAATTTTCGGCAATGATTTTTCCGTTTGGACTCCCACTTGGGTTGTTGACCGGCGGAAAAATAAAAAGCCGAAAACCTACGATATTATTTTGCGCACCTGTTCCAAAACCAGCATGCGAAAAGGCGAGCGCGTCGTCGGCGCCGACAAAACCGAAATCATTGTGCGCTGTTTGCACTCGCTAATTACGGCCATAAATAACGTTGTGAGAGTCAGACTCTCCTCAATTCGCCTCACTGTGATTGACGACCATTCCAGTCCAGAATGTATTAATAAAATTCAAAATATTTTGGCTACCTGCGCTTGCGATACGAAGCTGATTCATCTGGAAAGTTCTGGAAACAGGGCTTCAGTTAGGGCTTGTTTTGAATACGCACGCGACCGAGGCGCGGAGGTAATTTATTTTGTGGAAGACGACTACCTGCATTTTCCGTCGGCGCTGGCCGAAATGATTGAAGCGTACGAAAGTTTTTCCAAAAATTTGGCGGGCAGGGAAGTCGCGCTGTTTCCGGTGGATTATCCCGACCGCTACGCGCCCGCCGGCATTTACGAATCCAGAATTGTGCTCGGTGCGCGCCGGCACTGGCGCACGGTCAAGCATTCCACCGCCACTTTTCTTTCTTCCAGAACCGGCGTTTTCAAAAATTGGGAAATATACGAAAAAATTTGGAACGGCCAATCCGAATTCATCAACGAAGACGAAACTTTCAACCAAGTCTGGCAAAATAATGCCACGCTTTTTTCGCCCATTCCGTCGCTCGCTTTTCATCTTCAGTTTCCGGAAAATCTCCCGCCGTTTGCGGAGTGGGAGGAGGTGTGGGGAGAGTGCAAGTTCTTTTCCCCTCTTTAATCAAAGAGGGTGAGAAGCGAAGACTTGGAGCTTCGCAAGAATTTTATGATGGCGGGGTGTTCTGAATTCAAAATCAAAACACCTCGGCCTCAGAAGGCCACTCCTCTTCGTCTGAAGAGGAGAACTTGCACTTGCCCCCCCTCTTGTTTATAAGAGGGGGCTGGGGGTGATTTCTTCTCTGTGTTATAATTCTCCCTAATGACCATCAAGGTTTCCAAGACCCGACTTGATTTTGGCACGATTGGCATGAGAAATTATGCCGAGAGCGTGAATGCGCTCGGCAATGTCAGCGGCACGGTCAACATTGATTACAGCGCGGGCAGTGTTGTCACTGCCACTTCCGTCGGCGACACGGTTTGGAACGTTTTGAACGCCGCCGCGTCCGGCAAAACTTCCAGTTTTATTTTGGTGCTCACCAACGGCGGCACCTACGTCCAAACTTGGTTTTCCGGCACCAAGTGGCCATACGACAGCGCGCCCACTTTGACCGCGAGCGGCGTGGACGTCTTCACTTTTTTCAGCACCGACGGCGGAGCGACGTGGCGCGGAGTGTTGGCGATGAAAGATAGTCGGTGAATTCATAAAAATTATGTTCGGCGTATCAGCAAAAATGCGGGCGATAGGGGCGGCGATTTCCGGCAGTTTCGGCGCGCTTTGGGATTGGGGAAACAACGGCAACGGCCAGCTCGGCGACGGCACTGTTGTTGCGAAATCCAGTCCGATTCTTGTCGGCACCCGCTCCGATTGGTCAACAATTTCTCTTGGTCAGAACTTCTCCATCGCTCTCAAATCAGATCGGTCGCTTTGGGGTTGGGGCAACAACAGTTCCGCCCAGCTTGGCGACTCCACGGTTGTTCAAAAATCCAGTCCAGTTTTAATTGGCACCCTCACCGACTGGGCAAGCATTTCCGCCGGCTACCGGCACATTCTCGCCACCAAAACCGACGGCACCGCTTGGGCTTGGGGCCTTGCCGGCTCGGGCCAAATTGGCGACAGTCAAACGACTGCCACCAACCGTTCCAGTCCGGTGCAAATCGGCACCCTTTCCGATTGGGCCAGCGTATAGGGTGGTGGTGGTACTAGTGGCTCGCATTCTCTCGCCCGAAAAACCGACGGCACACTTTGGGCTTGGGGTCTCGGCACTTCCGGCCAGCTTGGCGACAAGACAGCTACAAGCAAATCCAGTCCGGTTTTAATTGGCGCGCTCACCGACTGGGCCAGTGTTTCCGCCGGAGGCCTTCACTCCCTCGCCACCAAAACCGACAGCACGCTCTGGGCTTGGGGAGTCAACACCTCTGGTCAGCTCGGCGACGGCACCGTGGCCGTCAAATCCAGTCCAATCCGCATCGGCACGCTGTCCAACTGGTCGGCCGTTTCGGCCGGCAGTACTCACTCTTTGGCGAAAAAAGTTGACGGCACGCTCTGGGCTTGGGGCGCAGGCACTCAAGGTCAGCTCGGCGACAGCACCATTGTCGGCAAGTCTAGTCCTGTCTTGATTGGTACGCTCACCAATTGGTCAGCCGTTTCCGCCGGACTTTCTCACTCGCTCGCCTACAAAACCGACGGCACCATCTGGGCTTGGGGCTACGGCAACCTCGGTTCGCTCGGCGACAACTCCGGCATTTTGCAAAGCAGTCCGGTGCAAATCGGCACGCTCACAAACTGGTCC
>CAYXSG010000046.1:0-4624 GCA_964467325.1 uncultured Candidatus Saccharibacteria bacterium | reverse complement strand
AAAAGCGTCTGGTGCTCCACACCTTTTTTGAGGCCTGCCACCAGCTTTTCAATCGCCTTTGGCTGATCGCCCGCCGGCTCAAACCCTTTTCGTATCTTAAATTTCCTCAGTTCCATTTTTTCACTATACAACAAAAAAGCGCGGGAGCATACACTGCCACCGCGCCCAAGTTTCAGTTCTGTTCCTGAGGACTCTGCGAGCTTTCCGTGAAAAAATCCCAGAGCAGATAGCCGAGATTAATCGCGAATGCACCGCATGTGATAACAAAGAACCACTGCTGCCAGGAGTAATCCTGAAATAACATAGCGTCACCTCTTACGAATCCTTTCGTGTTAAACCGATACAAATATACAAAATTATGAGCAATATTTCAAGAAAAAACCCCGAACATCGCTGTCCGAGGTTCCAATTTCACGCTTGGATTACATTCGGCAAAGTACCTGACCCATCTATTTCACGGTAGGAATCACACCAAGCGTAAGACCAATTTCGCCCAACTTACGATGAATCTCCCTAAAAGATGTTGGACCAAAATTCCTAATGCTTCGCAACTCAGATCCGGTTTTGGACACTAAGTCGCGAATCGTAAAAATCCTGGCCCTGTTCAAACAAGTACTTGCGCGAACAGAGATGTCAAGGGTGTCAATCGATCGGCCGAGGATTTTCTCTACGTCCCCGTCTGATGACCAGCAGGGTTTTTTCTGGGCGAATTTCTCAAACTCACTCCCCCACATCTCTGCGTCTGGCCCACTT
This sequence comes from uncultured Candidatus Saccharibacteria bacterium, assembly GCA_964467325.1. Lineage (GTDB taxonomy): Bacteria > Patescibacteriota > Minisyncoccia > Phycocordibacterales > JAKAEA01 > JARIGY01. The sequence goes on along the minus strand of CAYXSG010000046.1, from coordinate 3,871 downwards.
AGATGAACCAAAAGCTCATTGACGGGTCCCGAGAGAAGTAGACGCAAGGCTCGAACGTCAGCAGTATCCATAATCAACTCCTTCAAAGATCAGACCACTAAATAAGCACGATGCTTACTGTGCCTACAATTATACATGTTAATAGTGTTTTGTCAAGGTTTGTACTTGCTCAAAAAATCTTTTTTATACCCCTCAAAATTGTCATTTAAAATCGCGGTGCGCATGCCGGCAACAAGAGAAGTGACGAAGTGGAGATTATGAATGGAGGCGAGCGTGCTGGCGAGCATTTCTTTGGCGCGGAAAAGGTGGTTCAAGTAGGCCCAAGAATAATTTTGGCAGGTGTAGCAAGCGCAATCTTTTTCTATTGGTGAAAAATCTTCGGTGTATTTCGCGTTCTCCACATGCTTCTTGCCGTGCTTGGTGTAGACCGTGCCGGTACGGCCGTTCCGAGTCGGCGCGACGCAATCAAAAGTATCAATGCCGTTTTCCACGCCATCAAACAAATCTTCCGGCTCGCCTATGCCGAGCAAGTGCCGCGGCTTATCCTCCGGCAAAATTTCGTTCGCCCAGCGCACGGCGTTCCCCATATCTTCTTTTTCAAACGAACCGCCAATGCCAAAGCCGTCAAAACCTGCACCGTCCACTTTCAAATCGGCCAAATATTTCGCCGACTCTTTGCGTAAATGCTCATGCCGCCCGCCTTGGACGATGCCAAAGAGTGCCTGCTCGCTTTTTAATTTCTTGTGATATTCCAAACTCTTCTTCGCCCAGCGATGCGTCCGGTCCAGCGCTTGACCTTGATAGTGCACAGACTCCGTTGGCGACGTACATTCGTCAAAAGCGAAAATAATATCCGCGCCTAGATTGTGCTGAATCTCAATGGATTTTTCCGGCGTAAAGTAATGCGCCGAGCCGTCCAAGTGCGAGCGAAACATCACGCCGTCGTGATCGATTTTTACGAGGCGCGCAGTGGCGTCGTCGTCGGGCCGCGCTTCTGGCAAAAGCAACTCCTTGCCTTTATTCATCTTGGTAATTCCCTTTCCAAACGCCACGCCAAGGGAAAAAACCTGAAAGCCACCGGAGTCAGTCATCGTCGGCCCAGACCAATTCATAAATTTTCCAAGACCGCCAGCTTTTTTTATGAGTTCATCACCAGGCTGCAAATATAAATGGTACGTATTCGCCAGCACGCACTGAATGCCGATATCTTTTATTTGGTTTGAATTTAAAGATTTAACCGTGGCTTTTGTGCCAACTGTTATGAACGCCGGCGTTTCAATAGTGCCGTGCGCAGTTTTAATCACGCCGGCTCGGCCGAGTTTATTTTTTAATTTTTTTTCTATCTGGAAAGCGAAGCTCACTATTATTTTACATCCACGAGTTCAAGATCAAAAACTAAAGTAGAATTTGGCGGAATCACACCAGAGACACCAGCTGAGCCGTATGCGTAGTCGGGTGCAATCACGAGCCGGCGCTTGCCGCCCACTTTCATACCCAAAAGGCCTAAATCCCAACCTTTGATCACTTGGCCAGTGCCGACCGAGAAATCAATTGGCGTGCCGCGATCGTAAGAGCTGTCAAACTTCGTGCCATCTTGAAGCATACCGATATAATTGACGTAAACATGGCTGCCTTTCACGACTGTTGCGCCCGTGCCGACACTCACGTCAATAATCTGAAGCTTCGGATCCGTGGAAACATTGGTTCCAGAAACGGCCGGAAGCGTGGAGGTTGAAGTCATATTTGAAGAAGAATTAGTGCTAAATACTGCTGATAAAGAAGGTTTCGCAATCCAACCGAAAAAAACTACAACCGCGATGCCAACGCATAGGGTGATTATTTCATTTTGTTTCATACAGTTTCAAATTATATATGATATAATTCGAAAATGCAAAAAGATGACAATAAATTTCAGCCGATCACGCTCCACGAAGTGGACGAGGACATGAAAAAGCGCGTATCCGTTATCAACCAAGAATTCAAAAGAGGTTTTGATTTGATTAAAAACCAGCCAAAGTCCGTGACTTTTTTCGGCTCATCAAGATTGCCCGAGACCAACGAGCATTACCAGCGCGCGCGGCGACTCGCCAACAAAATTGCCAAGCTCGGCTACTCCATTGTCTCCGGCGGCGGTCCTGGCATCATGGAAGCCGCCAACCGCGGCGCATTTGAGGCCGAAGGTGAATCGCTCGGGCTCAATATCAAATTGCCGAACGAACAAGTGCGCAACCCTTACGTGACCGACGTCGCCGAATTCTATTATTTCTTCGTGCGCAAAGTCATGCTTTCCTTCGCCGCCGAAGCTTACATCTTTTTTCCGGGCGGCTTCGGCACTTTTGACGAATTTTTTGAAATTCTCACTTTGGTTCAGACCAAAAAAATTGAAAACGTGCCGATTTTCCTCGTTGGCAATGAATATTGGAACGCCATGAAGCAGCACATCATAATTGACCAGATGCTGAAAAACAAAACCATAGATAAAGAAGATTTGGATTTGTTCACCATCACCGAAGACGAAGATAAAATTGTGGAAGTGATAAAAAAGCTGCCGATTCGCCAAGGCGTGCGCTATAAAGTGCCGGAAAAAGTGGAATAAAAAAATGGAAGGCAGCGCTTCGACGCCCGCCCTCCAGTTATTAAAATGCCTTAGGCACTAGACTTTCTCGGCTTCTGATTCCTCCTTTCTTTGTCCTGTTTCCTGATTTTGGCCAGCAATCTGCTGCTTCATCGAGGAAATAATCTGCTCAAGTTGCGAGAGGCCGCGCATGGCCTCTTCGTACTGAGTATCGAGAACCCGAATCAGTGGATCCATGAACATCCTCCTTCAATTACTCTATCAGTAAGGCCGTCAAATAGTCAATTCCGGTTGGCTGTGGATACTCCCAATCGGGATAATTTGATAACTCGGTTCGCCATCTGAAAGTGTGAGTTTAACTGCCAGACCCTGTTGCACTTCGCGAGAAAAATACTGATCAAAAATAAAATTGCCGAGCGAATAGAAAATCATTTTGCCGTGGTATTTTTCCGTTTCTTCCACCACGTGCGGATGGTGGCCAACCACAAGATCCGCGCCAGCGTCTATAAGCGCGCGATAAAATTTTTGCTGACGAGAATTTGCATTGAGTGAATATTCATCACCGCCGTGCACCATTGCAACAAGAAATTCTCCTGACTGACTTCTCAGATTTTTTATCAAACCTAAAGCTTTGTTCGTGTCCAAATTCGGATCGGTGAAATTGAAAGCGGCGAAAATAATCGGAAAGCTGCCGATGGTCCTGCGAGTTACGCTCTCGGCACCAATCGCGTACGGATTACCAGCCGAGGAAATCTTAGCATCCTCAAGAAATTTTTTAGTTTCGTTGAAGCCATCAACACCCTGGTCGTAAGTGTGGTTGTTGGCCAATGACACGACAGCAATGTTGTGTTTAGCAAGAAGCAAAGCGGTGCTGGAAGCAAAAGAAAAACTTAAAGAATTTGGCGGTGTATGGACAGGCGAAGAAACGATCGGTCCTTCGAGGTTCGCCACCACGCCGTCGCTTGCGGCCAGAAAGCCGCTGATATTTTCAAAAGGATATTCTGCGCCATTCTTTGCCATTAAGTTTTGGACGTTCCGACCGAGCATGATGTCGCCAACAAAAATCACCGTCGCACTTTTATTTTTGATTTCAATTTTGGGAAAATTGTTTTCTTGAAAAAACTCAAAACGGCTTTCTCTGGTAGATAATATAAAGACAACTATGAAAAAACATGTTGCCACAACCAGATACTTTTTCATTTTTTCTAGGCCTCAATTTTGGTAAAAAGATATCCACCGAAAGCGACAAAAACGAGTGAGGCGATTGCGAGCACAGAGAAGTTTGTAACCAAAGAT
>CAYXSG010000045.1:0-4956 GCA_964467325.1 uncultured Candidatus Saccharibacteria bacterium | reverse complement strand
AAAGGCGCACAATGCCGGCATGCTCGCGGAAGAACATGGCGCGAATGTTTCCGTGGCGAAAGCTGGCGCTTTGGTGCACGACATCGGCAAAGCGGTGGACCATGAGGTGCAAGGCACGCACGTGGAAATCGGCCGAAGAATTCTCCAGAAATTTAACGTTTCAGAAGACGTAATCAAAGCCATGCAAGCGCATCACGGCGAATATCCGTACGAAACGCCGGAGTCCGTGATTGTCCAAGTGGCCGACGCGATTTCCGGTTCCCGTCCAGGCGCGCGCCGAGATTCAGTTGAAAATTACTTGAAACGCCTTGAGGATTTGGAAGGCATTGCGACCAGTTTCAAAGGCGTGGAAAAAGCTTACGCACTGCAAGCCGGCCGCGAAATCCGCATCTTCGTCACACCAACCGACGTTTCCGATCTCCAAGCCAAAGACATGGCCCGCGACATCGCCAAGCGCGTGGAAGGCGAACTCAAATACCCAGGCGAAATCAAAGTCACCGTCATCAGAGAGTCTAGGATTATTGAATTTGCAAGGTAGACTTCAGTTTTCCTTTATTTTTATTTTATAAAGATTTTATCCCTAAAATGCTAGGCTTTTTAGGTGAATCTAAGCGAACAAATAGAAAAATCTAGAGCAAGATATTCTAAAACCCCAGAAATCTGGTGTCCTTATTTTTCTTCCAAGATTACTTTAAACTCTGATGGTTTCAATCACCTCTTGTATAAACCAAATCGTCAGCCGCGAAATGTAAACGAGCAACTGTTAAAGTTAAGCCTGTTAGAAAAAGCTTTAAATGTAATTAGAAAATCCGGCACTTTGCAGGAATACAGACATAGAATTGAAAGTTTCGGTGCCGCCGCTAAAAATGGTTTCTACAAAACTTCCAAAGTCCAATACTGGGCTTTTCATGCAATATTAGGCGTTGATAGGAAAATAAAAATAGTAGTTGTTCTACGAAAAGCTGGAGATGGAAAATTAACTTTTTGGAGCGTACTGCCTCACAAAAAATTCCATAACCAGCGCTTGTATACGGAAGGAATGGAAAATGAGTAACAAAAAAGCCACCACTTGGTAGCTACTTTGTTGTACCTGTTTTCAGCTTAGGAAAACCTTAGCCGATAAGGAGCTTTCGCTCACAGGCACACCAATATGCTATCTCTAGAGAAAACAGAAGTCAAGCTCGTGTTACTTCTAAAATATCAAACCGTATTACTGTATTATGCTTTATTCCCAATCGAACTAGGGGTAAAGCTTGGATTTTCAGAACTTCATGGCGATTCGTTTTGAAAATCGACGCCGCTTGCGGTTCCCCATTCGCCAAGTTCGCTGATGAAGTTCGAAATTAGTCAGTCAATGCAAAAAACAAGGTTACGCCTTGTTTTTTGTTGGTGATTTAAAAATTTTCCAAAAGAAAAGCCCCGCGATTTCCAATCGCGGGGCGGCTAATTTTTTCCAAAAAACAAAGAACTCCGAGCGAAAAGATCAACCGAGGACGCGTTTGATGACAGAATACGTCCTGTTCCCGTCCCAAATCCAGATGACATAGGCAAAGACTTTACCTTGAACATCATCGGAATCAACAAGCAGGTTTTCGAAGACTGCGGCACTTGGCGCGGCCTTTCTCATACTCACTAGCGCCTGCATGTCGGCTGGCGCGAGTCGGTCCACATCAACAGACTGTATTTCTTTCCAGACAAAGTCTCTGCGGCAGCCACTGTCCAAAAGTGCAAACAGTGTAACACCCACAAGAACAATGAAGAGGAACATGGCAAAGCAAAAAGCTGCACGATCTCCTACGTCACCTTCGTCTTTCACTGTAGAAACAAAGACAAGCACCAAAAAAACCAGGACAATGGACAAGGGTACTACCCAAACCCAGTTCCAAGTCTTCAAGAAGCCGCCATGAACAGTCAAGACATCCTCCCGCACGCTCTTGGGCCAACCCTTCTCTTGGACATCCTGCTCCGCAAGAAGGCCGGCGGAAACAAGTCTGAGTTCCACAGACTGTTTCGGCGCTGGCGGACCAACTTTATCTGACCCAAATTCGGGCAGCGGCACGAGACTAATTCTCGCTTCCCGCTTGAGATTCTCGCCCGCTTCCGGCCCAGCGTCCAAAGGCCCAGAGTGATACTTTTCGGCCAGTGAAAGCTTTGACGCAGACTTTTCCGGCGCTTCCGAAACCTTGTTGTTGGAGGGTGGTCCAAAAACGAAGCCCAAAATCAAAGCGGCAATGAGCCAGAACACGATTCCTGTTTTAGGCTTCAACTTGCTGGCCTCTTTTTGACCATCTGCAGGCTGTTCACCTTCATAAATCGCATCCCTGGAGTATTGCCGAGCAAAAAAGTAGCTGACCCATACCACCACCAAGAGAATGGTGGCGATAACCGCCGAAAACGGTGAAAAGACAAGATCCACTAAGGTGTGACCAACGAAATTCCCCGCAAAAGCGGAAACCTTGGAAACAAGCCAAAGGTGGCAGCCCAAGTCCAACCCCAGCGCCTCAAAAAGGCAAATTGCCAGGGTAATGACCAAAGCCTTCACCACGGAAGGCTGACCAAACTTGAGATACTTCATACGAGACTCCTTTCGAGTTTCTAGTTAACAATGTCAGAGAACGCCATCCGCATAATAACAATTTATTTGAGATTGTCAAATATTTGCCTTTTTTCCTCTTCCGTTTCCTAATTTCCCCACCTCTGTCCTTAAAATAGGCCATATTATATAATAGTGACAGCTAAATGAGGTCGGATTATTATTAGTTTAATAATTAAAATAAAAATACTATGAATAAAGCAAGTATTGTGGACGCGGTTCACGCCAAGCTCGCCGGAACGAAAGTTCAAGCGGAAGAAGTGGTGGACGTGGTCATCAACTCGGTCATTGACTCTTTGAAGAAAGGCGAGGAGGTTTCAATTGCCGGCCTCGGGATTTTCTCAGTCAAGCAGAGAGCCGCTCGTAAGGCCCGCAACCCTCGCACCGGCGAGATGGTGGATGTGGCCGCGATGAAAGTGCCAAAGTTCCGCGCCGCTAAAGCGCTCAAGGAAGCGGTAAAATAGCTTTCTCTCGAAATTTTATCTCACTTACAAAAAATCCCTCAAACGAGGGATTTTTTGTTTTATTAACTTTCAAGCCGTCGGAGATAATATCTGACCGCTCTCATAGCATCGTTGATTGTCCAAAAATACACCAAAGCAAGAAAAAAGCCGAGCGGATCGTTTAGGTACGGGTATCTAATCATGAGCAAGAGCGCTATTTCCAAAAGGAGCGCGCCAAAAAACAAAACCGCCACGAAAATTCCCCTTCGGTAAAAACCAAGATAAAAATGCCCGCCGCCCGGCACTAGCGCCAACAAAAACGTGATGTATTTAGTTTTTGATTTTTCCGACATGGTTTTAACTTTAATATTATACAGCATTCTGTGGCAGTTTTTTGTGCTTGAAGAAACCTTGCTTAAAGACAAAATGTGTTGTATATTATTCTAAGTGTCGTAAATTCAAAGTTCTTTTTATCTTTTCAAGAATGCGAGGTGTATCGTGGTACTTACGAAATCTGAGGTGGCAGATATTGCCATTCCGTGGATTGTGCAGTTTGCGGCAGCTTTCATGGGTGCGCTTCCCTTGTTCCGTGTCGGCCGCTGGCTTCTCGGCGCGCTCTGCCTGCTGGGAGTGTTGACCGTAGTCCGCTTCCTCTACATCGGCATTGGGAACTCATGTTCCTATGTCGGCGAAGATGGCGTGAAGAGAACCTCACCAAGTCTCGCCAGCCAGCTGGAATTCTACGGCATGCTCGCCGGCATGTTCTTTGCTACGTTCGTTCTTTTTTTCATGGCATATCTGACCGGCTGGAATATCCTGCCTGCCACAGTTGCTCATTGAAAAAGCAATTCAAATGCAGATTTCCCAAGCCCCGCCAGCTCACATCGGTCGGGGTTTTTCTTGTTCCGAATCTAACTTTGCTAGTTTTTTCTTCTCCAACGCTTCAAACATTTTTTCGGCGGCGGGAATAAACATTTCCGGATGCTCGCCCACCGCGCCGTGACCGCCAGCCAGCGAAAGAAAACCGTCCAGCATGTCAGCTTTCACGGTTTCCTGAATTTTATCCATCGGAAAAACCGGATCGTCCACGTGCGCCGCGACCACAATTCCAATACCCTTTTCATGCAAATAGCGCAACGCTTCGTGAATTTGGCTTTTTGAAAGGTCGTTCGCTTCGCGTGCCGAACGCAACGGTCCTGTGCCCACATATTTTAAAAGCGAAGGAATTACTTTCTTGGCCATTTTTTTCTGGTCTTCATTTTCCGGCACGCCTTTCATGCTTTCCGCCGGCTGGCCTTGAGCGGCAAAACCTTTGAGCAGGCGCCAGAGCGTGTCCTCGCCAATGAGTCCCGCCGGTGCAAACATTGCAATGTTCCTAAATTTTTCCGGACAGAGCATGGCGGCAATCACAGTGTTGAGCGAACCTTCGGAATGGCTAATCACATCTGTTTTTTCAATGCCTTTCTCAGCGAGCACACCTAAAATATTTAGGGCTTTCCGCAATTCTTCCGGATTTTTCGGCAAATTTTCCGGCAATTCCAATCCCAATTCACGCAACGCTTCGTTTATATCACCGCCGCCTCGAGGATGATTGAGGGAAATCGCACGCCGCCCCTCTTCAGAAATCCTTTTGAGGGTTGGTTCATAAACTTCCAAATCGCAAGCCCAAGACGGTGCGAGAAATACCGGCACTGCATCTTTCAAATTTTCCGGCGTGATATCAGCCACTTCCGCCATTCCGCCAGCCACCTTGATCTGCTCGCGCTTCCCAAATTGCTCGTCAAAAGTGTTATTTTCCTTTTTAGGATTCGCAACCTCTTCAAAATTCGGCATGCCTTCTGGTGACATATAAATTAAGTTAAACCGGTGCGGGATGGGAGAATCGAACTCCCAACTACAGTTTGGAAAACTGTCGTTTTA
>CAYXSG010000044.1:0-5006 GCA_964467325.1 uncultured Candidatus Saccharibacteria bacterium | reverse complement strand
ACACGGAGTTTCTTTTCGACACGAAATACCATAACAATTTTTACTGCAAAAAACTCTTCCCGCAAACCTTTTTATTACCAATGGTCTTCTATAAACTCCCTTATTGCAAATGATGCAATTTATATTCGGTTTTCTTTTATATTTCTCAACCACTCGTCCAGTATACCAAAAAATTAAACGTTAACAAAATTGTAAGCAGTAATTTTCAGCAGGAAAATAAAAAAGCCGCAGGTCTGGAAAGTCCTGCGGCTAGTGTTTCGTTACCCGTCAGCATTTTCATTGAGAGTTGAAGGGAAGGTTCATTACCTGATTGGCCTGAATTGGTTTGGGTCGCCTACTTGCCATCACTAAATCGTAAATTTCCAATTCATCCTTATTAGGATTTACCACTATCATTTTCGCGCATTCTTCCTGAATGAGGAATCCATTTCTGATTAGGACCCAATCTAGAAAGTGTTTACGTCGTTCATCCAGATTCTGATAAAGTTGTTCTGCCATAGTGGCGTGCTCCTGTGTAAGGGTTTTGGTTGGATTTCGGTTCTACGACAAGACTAGCAAAAAAATTAGAACTTGTCTTTTCCTACCCATTTACCCATAGGTGTGCTATGCTACTCGGCAAGTCTTTAATAGATGATTTAATAATTAATAAATTATTTTTATGGCAGAAAAAGGTTCAGCGTTTATGAAGCCGATGAATGTGAGTGCGGATTTGGCAGTCATTGTTGGAAAAGGCCCGATGCCTCGCTCGGAAGTCGTTAAGGCTTTGTGGGTTTATATCAAAAAGAACAATCTTCAGGATCCGGAAAACAAGCGCAATATCAATGCTGATGCTCCACTCCAGAAAGTTTTTGGTGGCAAAAAAGTGGTCAATATGTTCGAAATGACCAAATTGGTTTCAAAGCACCTCTCCTAATCTACGAACTCAGGCTGTTTAAAGTTCCTACGTAGTTGTTGAGAAAAGCTGGAATTGCGAAGACCAAGCCGATGAGCGGCAAGACGAAAAGCGCGACGGTGATAATCATCGTCCAGAAAAAGTATTTTCTGGTTTTTTCCACGGAAATGTAAATCGCGTCAATCTTCTTTTCCAAGTCCAAAATTTTTTGTTCGTTGTTTGGTGGCATGGCATTAAGTATACTACAATCATGGCGCGCTACATGGGGATTGATTATGGGACCAAAAGAGTGGGCGTGGCAGTTTCCGATTCCACGAACGCTTTTGCTTTGCCAAACAAAGTGCTGCAAAATAACAAAGCGCTTTTTGACGAGCTCAACGTCATCATCTGCGATAATGAAGTGGAAACGATTATTCTCGGAGAATCCAAAAATTTCAAGATGGAAGACAATGCGGTGATGGGGGAGATTCGTAAGTTTAAAGAAGCCATTGAAAACCGTTTGCAGAAGAAAGTGATTTTTGAGCCGGAGTTTTTCACCTCAAAGGCGGCGCAGAGCGTGCAAGGTGAGCATGCGCTCCTAGACGCATCGGCGGCGGCATTGATTTTACAGAGTTATTTGGACAGAATAAAAATATGATTAATTACGAAGAATTTTCAAAAGTGGAAATCAGAGTGGGAAAAATTTTGTCGGCCGAAAAAATTCCCGACACCGACAAGCTTCTAAAACTCTCGGTAGATTTGGGCGAAGTGGCACCACGGCAGATTGTGTCTGGTATTGCTTTGCATTTTCCCGACCCGCAAGCTCTCGTGGGGAAGAAAACTATGTTCGTGGCCAATTTGGAACCGCGCACCATTCGCGGCTTTGAAAGCAACGGCATGATTTTTGCGGTGTCCGAAGGTGAAAATTTTTCTTTGATGGAACTTTCGGCGGATATTCCGGTTGGGACCAAAGCTAAATAGACAAAACTCACTTACGCGCTCCGTGTTCATATAGTATAATATTGCTAATGAAAGACGCTCGCGCTTTTTACACTTCGTTCAATGAAATTTTTCCGCCCCCGCGTTTTCTAGAAATGCCTTCCGTCGGCCTGGACATGTCCGATCAAACCATTCGTTTCGTGGAACTTTTGCGCCACCGCGGCGGCTTCCGGCTTGGCGTGTACGGCGAGCAAAAAATCCCGATTGATGTGGTGGAAGAAGGTTATATAAAAAATAAGCCGAAATTAACGGAAATTCTGGCGACGCTCAAGAAAAAATATCACCTCCGATTTATAAAAGCCTCTTTGCCGGAAGAAAAATCCTATCTCTTCAAAACGCGCATTCCGTTTATGACCGTAAGCGAAATGCGTTCTGCGCTTCGATTCAAGATTGAAGAAAATGTGCCGGTGCCGCTGGATAAAGCGGTTTATGATTACCGGATAATCACGCCACCAAAAGCTGGCGAAACTACTGTGCTGGTGAGTGTGACGGTGATGCATATTAAAGCGGTGATGAGTTACCTGAATGTTTTCAAGGATGCGGGATTGGTGCCGCTTATGTTTCAGGTGGAGTCGCAAGCCATCGCTCACGCCGCGCTTTCCGCCAATGTGGATGAGACTTACATTTTAGTGGCGATTCGCGGCCAGCGGACTGTGCTTTCCATTGTGTCTCAAGGCGAAGTGCAATTTACCTCCACGCTTCATGTGGGTGGCGATTCCATTGCGGCAGCGCTTGAGAAAAATCTAAAAATTGAAAGTCCGGAAGTGGAAAAAATTCGCCAAGGCAAAGAAGCGCGCGAGAGCAATGAAATGTTTTTGTCGCTTGTTTCGTCGGCCACCGCGCTTCGCGATGAAGTGCAGAAGCTGGTTGCATACTGGGTAAATCACAGCGAAGAACATGGCCACAACCAAGAAATTGCCGGCATCATCATTTCCGGCGCCGATGCGATGCTGGGCTTGGACAATTATTTAGCCAGTTCGCTCGGCGTGAAAGTGACAGTTGCCAATCCTTGGCTTAATATTTTAAAAGTCGAAGATTATATTCCGGCTCTCACTTTAAGAGAGGCGTTGGATTACATGCCGGCCTTAGGTCTCGCACTGCCATATGATTAACCTCTTGCCTGAAAACGAAAAAAATGAAATCAGCCGCGAATACCGAATGCGGCGTCGCGCTCTGATTCTCGGTGCAGTTTTTCTGGTTATGCTTTTTGCTGCAATTTTTCTTCTGCCGTCATTTATTCTTTCACAATCTAAAGCGCAGAACGCAGACGCAAAAGCGACAACCGCAGTTGCCAAATCCGATTCCGTCGCATCCGATTTGCCGGCGCAAATTGAGGTTGTCAATAAATTAGTCGCCACTTTGAAGCCGGAACAATACGCTCTGCCGTCATCTTTCGTTGATATGCTCACAAAAGACAAGACCCCAGAGAACACCATCAGTTTTATTTCTTACGCCCGCGATGCCAGCGGGGCGATTGCAGTGAGTGTGAACGGCGTTGCCAGAAGACGCCAAAGTCTCGTGGCTTTCACCGACAACCTCGGCAAAGAGCCTGGCATTGGCAAAATTGACGTGCCAGTTTCCAATTTCACCAAAGATACCGACATCAGTTTTTCTTTCACCATCAGCATTCCAACCTCGGCCGCTCCAAAAAAATAATGAATTTATGAATTATCGCATGCGCACAATCAATCTTTTACTCGCCGTTCTGGCTTTGGCCGGCGTGCTCGGTTGCTACATGTTTTTCAATATTATCCGAAGCAATGTGATGCGCGCTTACGTTGCTGATTCGGCCGCAGACATCCAAGTTGCGCGCCGGCAGCAAGCGCAGATGGTCCGGACAACCTTAGACGAAATCAAACCTGAGGTGGATTCGCTTTCCAGTCGGCTGGTAAACACCGAAGGTACGATTTTAATTATTGAAAAAATCGAAGCGCTCGGTCAGGCGGTGGGGATGCCGGTAACGGTGAATTCTGTCGGCGTCAAAGGTGTCGACTCGAAAAGTAAAGATCCAAAAGCCCAAAATCAAACTACCGAAAATCTGCTTTTGTCTTTTAGTGTGAACGGCTCGTGGGATAAAATTTACACTTTCTTAAAAGTTGTGGAGAGTCTGCCATACAAAATGGCCATCCAATCTGTGGCGCTCAGTTACGTTCCGGCCGGTAAAACTTCTATCTGGAGCGGCGCTTTTTCCGTCAGTATTCTAAAAAACAAATCGCAATGAAAATTAAAATTCCAAAAATTACATCTCTGCCGCGGCTGTTCAATTGGCTGAAGCCTTCGAAGCACAGAAAACCTTATCGCGACTGGTTTTTTATCGTGTGTTTTTCTGTGTTTTCAACGCTTACGTTTTTGGTTTTGGCTGCTATTTTGTATTACGAAATCGACCGCGACATGATTTTCCGCGACGCACCGCTTTCCTCTGATGTACCGCTCCAGATCAATCGTCAGGAGGTGGATAGTGTCAGTGGTTTTTACGTCAACCAGGAAAAAACCATTAACAATTTAACCGGCACGACCACGAAATCATCCGGCGCGGTTGACCCATCGCTCTAAAAGCCTTATAACTAAAAGGCGATATCCAATCTGCCCCCGTAGTTCAATGGATAGAACAGCGGACTTCTAAGCCGTTGATGGAGGTTCGATTCCTCCCAGGGGCACAAAATTATGAAAGTGGTCAAGATGACTTAAGTTGATAAGTCACTATAAAAAACTTCCTAACTAAGTTAGTATTGGTATAAATGAAAAACTTTAAAAAAGGATCGACAGGGTTAATTGTTTTAGTGGTTATTGTTGTTCTCATAATGATAGTTTGTTACGTAGTCTTTAATTTTTTTGGATTTTCTCAAAATTTTGGAGAGAATATCGGCCAAAAAACTCTTACTCAGGTTTTAGATTCTTCACATGGAAATATTTTAGCTAGCTTCTCAAAAAATATCGGCGGCTACGGTAATGATGTGGGTAAAGATAAAGTTTTTAAATTAAATCTTGAAATAAATGAAGGTGGACGCACTATAGCCTTGAAAGATTTCTCATCTCTTGTCTCGGTAGGTGTTTGGGGCACAAAAAATGTTCCTAAATACGCAAATCTGGTTACTCAAAAAGATAACAAAAATGCGTTATATGTGATTAAAAATAA
>CAYXSG010000043.1:0-5013 GCA_964467325.1 uncultured Candidatus Saccharibacteria bacterium | reverse complement strand
AGGTGATTGCCGAAATGGAGAAGGAGGGGATTTGGACGATAACGGTGGGGACGGGCCTGAAAACGTCGCAGGAATCTGTCGCACTCGCGGAGGCGCACGAGGGAATCTTCGCGGCGATTGGCGTGCATCCTTGTGATGAGCCGAATGGTGTTTTTGATGACGTGTCCCGCGGAGCTTTAGCGGAGTGGGAAAAATTGGTGAAGAGTCCAAAAGTGGTGGCGATAGGTGAATGCGGGTTAGACTACGCAAGACTTTCGGCTGATGCCGAGCAAGAAAAATTAAGACAGAAAAAACTTTTTGAACAGCAGATAGATTTTGCGGTGAAGCACGGCAAGCCACTTATGATTCATTGTCGCTCCGCCTCCACTTCGTTACGGCGAGACAAGGACGCTCACGAAGATATTTTGGAAATTTTAAAAGCCAAGAAACAAGAGTTTGGTGAAATATTACGCGGGAATTTTCACTTTTTCACGTCGCCGGTGGAAGTGGCAAAGCAGATTTTGGAAATTGGTTTCACTGTCTCTTTCACGGGGCCGATTACCTTTGTTTCAGAGTATGAGGCCATTGTGAGGTATGTTCCGCTTGAAAACATGATGGCTGAGACCGACGCGCCGTACGCGGCGCCGGCGCCGTTTCGTGGTCGGCGCAACAGCCCGCTTTATATAAAGGAAATCGTCAAAAAAATCGCGCAGATTAAAGGTGAGGACGAAGCGCAAATTGCAAGTGCGCTTGTGGACAACGCCTTCAGATTCTTTTTATAAAAAATTCAGGAAAGTTTTATTTTTTCTTGATGAAAATTTTAACTTCGGTTCGCTAGAGTTGCTCCAGAACTCTAAAATGTTTTAGAGTCGTTCATTTTTCGCTTTGCGCTTGGCTCTTTTGCCTTGGCGCAGAAAGGATGGTTTGCCATGAAAAAGCAGACCCTCTCGCTCGCGGCGTTTCTTCTTGTTCTCCTCGGTTTCGTTTTGGTTGATTGCAACAAAGCCAAGGCGGCCGACAACGGTTTCTGGTGGCACAACCTTCTGACTCAGCAAGGTCGGAATGCGGCCATCGTCAATGCAGCTCTCTCTTACCCCGACGGGTATAAATTTACCGGCGACGGAGAGTGTAAGGGGTGGGTCAAGACTGTTGTTCTGGCTGCTTCTGGAAATGTGGTTAGTATCCCACCAAATGCAAATGATTCGACTTGGCAGGCAAGTCCAAATGTTGGTCAGGATTATCCGGCATTTCCAGCGTCCGGGGAGATCATTCAGATGCACTGGAATACCACACTCCACACTATGATTGTTCTTTCTTCCGGTCCAGCAGGGATGAATGTCATTGACTGCAACTGGTACAAGGTTGATCCGAGAAACCCCCAGAAAAGTGCCGTCAATTGTGTTTTTAGACACTCCATCACATGGACAGAATTCCGCGCCAAAGCAACAGCTTATTCGGTGTATTACATCAAGTAAGTAAACCAACTGAAGAGAAGCCCTAAAACTTCTCTTCAGTTTTTCTTTATTTTTATTTTAAAAAGATTTTAACTCAGATATGTTAGGCTTTTCATATGAAAAAATATATTAGGCAATACTGGTTTGTCGGAATTATTTTATTAATTGTCTGCGCATTTATTTTTATCTTCCATAAGCAAAAATCAGAAATGCCGAAATTGCCTTATTATTTTCCTACGGATTTGAATAGCATAGAAATACCAAAAACGTATGTTTGGAAGCATTATGTTGAAAATAAATACATAAAATTCGAGATTGATTATCCGGGGTATGCGGTTCCTAGTCCGGAAGATAGTGTCAGTCATGATGATATAGATTCATACTCGGTAATGTTTGGCAAAGAGGTTGAAGTTAGCATAATGCATTCGCGGTTTAAAAATATTGACGATTTTTTATCTGATTGGGAAAATAATTCAACAACTGATCTCTTTGTCAAAAAAACTAAAGTGGATGGTTATGATGCCCTTGCCATTGTAGGTCGAAATTTCCTTGACAATTCGATAGATTCTGACTACCGAATATATTTCATGGCTTATGGCCGGTTGTATACGATTTGGTTTTTTCAGCCATTAAACGACAAAAGAATAATTAGCAGCTTCAAAGTCTTAAAATAACCCAAATGGCTCTCTTGCACCCTCTAAAAATGTATGATAGGCTAGTCGCACATATGGAAACGAACAATTCAGACGGCAAGCGCTTAAAAGTCTACGAAATCGGCTATTTGCTTTTGCCGACCATTCCAGAAGAGCACTTGGAAGCCGAAGTGGCCAAGATTAAAGCGGTGGTGGAAAGCCACGAAGGTGCGCTTATTGCCGAAGATTTTCCAAAATTAAAAACTCTCGCTTACACCATGCGCAAAGTCATCGGCGCGCAAAATCCGAAGTTTGACAAAGGTTATTTCGGTTGGGTGAAGTTTGAAAGTCCACAAAGTTTGATTCCGGCCATCCAAATTGAGCTTGATAAAAATCCGAGCATTTTGCGCCACATGGTGGTGAATACGGTGCGCGAAAACACCATGTACACTCAGAAGCCAGCGTTTCGTGCTGCCGCTCCAGGAGCGGGCGTGGGCGATTTGAAGCCTGAAGAAAAAGCTAAGATGAACGAAGAGGAAATCGACAAGACAATTGAGAATTTGGTGGTCCAATAAAATTCTAAATGTATTTCAATAAAGCCATCGTCATAGGAAATCTCACTCGCGATCCAGAAATGCGTTCCTTGCCGTCGGGGATTCAGGTGGCCAGTTTCTCGCTCGCGACCAACCGCGTTTGGAAAGATAAAAACGGCGCGAAGCAGGAGTCTGTGGATTTTCATAACATTGTGGTTTTCGGCAGACAGGCAGAAATCGTCGGCCAATATTTGAAGAAAGGTTCTTCGGCCATGGTGGAAGGTCGGATGCAAACCCGCAGTTGGGACGCCGCCGACGGCCAGAAAAAGTATCGCACGGAGATTGTGGCTGACCGCGTGCAGTTTGGTCCGCGCAGCCAAGGTGGCGGCGGCCCGAGCGCTCCGGCCAGTTCGGGACAGGGAAACAAATCGTCCGATTCACAAGCCAATTCAAAAGTTGACAAAAACTCTGGAATTGATAGCATCGAGTATCCATCAGAAGAAATTAACCCAGAAGATATACCATTTTAAATTTTATGTCCAAACAGTGCTTTTTTTCACAAAACAATATCAAACACGTTGACTACAAAGACGTTGAGCTTCTCAAGAAGTTTCTCAATCCGCATTCCCGCGTCATCACCCGCAAAAAGACCGGCGTCAGCGCCAAAAGCCAGCGCCAGCTCGACCTCGCCGTCAAGCGCGCCCGCTTCATGGGGCTCCTCCCTTTTGTCTCGAGATAATCAAATATCTAAGGTTGAAAATTCCCCCGTGTTGAATTAACTGGGGCTGTTTGTGGATACAGAAAAATTATTTCATTGTATAATTAATTGATTACAATTAATTTCTGTTTTTATGATTCCTCAATCCGAACAGTTTGTTGTTCCAGATAAAAACTTTTTTAAAAAAAGTTTTGGTACATATGGTTTTTATGTGAGCATAGCCGCATCAGTTTTTTTTGGGTTAGGGATTTTGCTTTATGTGGTATCTTTTTTAATAGCCTTTTCTTTCGTTTGGCTTATTTTGTCAAAAGATTTTAATTTTTATTTTGATTTATTACTAGCGTGGTCTTTTAGGTTGAGTTTCATCATTGCCTTAGTGAGTCTCTTGCCTTTGGTTGTTGGAATAGTTCAGAACATTGTCAGCAAGGAAATATATAATGATAAAAAATTAAGCTTGAGAGGGTTAAAAATTTCTGCGCTAATCATTATAATATATTCAGTTGGTTCATTTGCTGCTAGTAGTTACTATAAAAATTCAATGGATTTAAATAATAAAGAAATTGCTCGCCAACAATCAGGTCCAACCTGTTACCCTGATTGTAAAGATTTGTCATTTTCTTCTGATGATAAAGGGCACTTATTAATATTATTTACCTTAGTTAATAATAAAAATTACGATATAGAATTAGAAAATGTTTATGATAAAGGTGGGCAATATGGACCTATATGCAATCCTCTTTCTGTTGATACTTATCAAAAAAATAATATGGATCAGCCCTTTATATTAAATTCATCATCCATTAATACGATTTTAAGTCCTGGCGAAAGTATAAAATTTAAAATGAGTTGCGGGGGAGTTTCCAAGGGGGATTATTTCTTTGAAGATACAGCCCGTATAGTTTTCAATTCTTCAGCAGACAAGAATTTAAATTGGGATGTGTATCTTGGTGGTTTGGTTAGATAAAACTCAAGATTGAAATCTATTTCTCTATTTCCCAACCCGTTCCACGTACTCGCCGGTTTCGGTATTGATGCGGAGGATTTCGCCTTCGGTGATGAACATGGGGACGCTCAAGGTGGCGCCGGTTTCCAAGACAACGGTTTTGTTGCCGCCTTTGGCAGTGTCGCCTTTAACCGCCGGATGCGCCTCGGTCACTTTTAATTCAACTTTTACAGGCAGTTCCACGCCTATAGTCAAACGCTCGTCTTTTTCGCCGGCGTCTTCAGAGTCGCCAAACATGAGCGCGGTGATAACGGTATTCGGCCTGAGAAATTTCACCTTATCGCCAATGAGTGTTTCCGGCAGCTGGAAGCGTTTGGACGGATTGTCCATTTCGCAAAACCAGTGCTGGCCTTTGTTGGAATACAAATATTTGATTTCTTTTTTCTCTATTTCAGCCTCTTCCACTTTGTCGGAAACGTGAAAAGAAATTTCTTTAATGTTGCCGGTGATGAGATTTTTAAGCTTCACGGCGTTGACCGGCTTGCGCTGCTGTTTGCGGAAGACGTGCGAACCGAGCACTTCGTACGGCTCGTTTTCGTAGATAATGTATTTGCGAACGGTGATTTCGTTGTATTCAAGCATATTGAGCCCAGCCTAGCAGAAAAAGCTTTTAGATTCAAGCTTATTTTTACTCGCTTTCGCTTGCTGATTCTGAAGCGCCCTTAATGGCCAGCGTTTTTTCGTCTTTGAGCGC
>CAYXSG010000042.1:0-5075 GCA_964467325.1 uncultured Candidatus Saccharibacteria bacterium | reverse complement strand
TTAGAATCGGGGCTTCTTAGCGACATTGGGCAAGCGTCTGAACTGAATCTTCTTGAGAAGACTGAGAGAGATGTTCTTCGTGGGGCGATGGGTTTGCTGCCAAAATCTCTTGAAGTTAATGTGGATTATTCGATTGGAATTCCAGACGCTCTGCGTTTAGCGAATCTCAAGACTTATGAACCGCCGCGTTATTTCGAGAGGCGTGCAGCTTCTCTGGATAAAGACAGGAGGTACTTGAAGCGAAGAATTATTCTTGATTGCGATCGCTTTCCTTACTATCAGTACAAGATGCACATCGATCATGATTCGCCACTTCTTGGTGAATCACGCGAAAATCGGCATGCAACGGTTCGAGAACTCATTGCTCTTGCTGGCCAGATTGAGGTACCTAGTTTCTACAATGCTGGTCGACCCTTCGTTTTGTATGCGTTGGGCACTCCAATTTCTGAAGAAGGGACTCCCTCGCATTGTGTAGCGGTACCGTGCGTTTTTTTGGGAAAGAAAACAAGGGTTTTTACCACCAGAATCAATGTTTCGAGATACTATGTGGAAGAGCTTCGACGTGATTCTTGCTGTGGGAGTTGGGTCATGATGGTGCCTAAAGATTGAGCTGGGGAACCCCGAGGAAACTCGGGGTTTATAATTTATCCCGACACAATACAAAATATTGGAAATAAAAGAAGCCCTCTCGTTGAGGGCTTCTATGTTGCGGCCGCGGATTCGGCCTTGTTCATTTCTTGGAACGCTTGGTCATAAGGACAAACGGGGCGGCAAAGTCTCACCGCTTTCTAGTGCGCACGCCACCAGAAGTGAGAGTTTCTCCTTCATTTCGCCTACGTTGGTGCTTGGTTCGCAGATTGCGACACTTTTCGGCATTCTGCTGGGCCAACAGGTGCCACTGTTTGTTTTTCCGTCGATTTTCACCACTATAAAGCAGTGGTCAACGTACTGCCGCGCTTTTTTCATATGCCGCGCCGCGATTGGTTTCGACCGCATCGGTTTCTCGTTCGTCTTGGCCATTTCTGGCTCCTTTCGTGTAAGGGTTCAGGTTCTGAAAATAATACTACTCAAACAAGAATAAAACGCAAGAAAATATAAGATGTAAATTTTAACTTCCTTAATTTCTATATAAAAACAAACCCCGAGGAAACTCGGGGTTTTGCGTTTAGAGAAGCGTTGGCGCTCATCAATCATGTAGCGTCTGGACCCGAACGAGGTAGATTCATGGGGACAATCGGATGTCCTTCAACGTGCTCGCCGAGAACTTCATAGTAACAGTCCTCGTGAACTTTTCTGCCGTTGTACGTCCATTGCCACGTTTCGTCAGGATGACTGCCTGGACACAACACAATCGGCTTCTGACACAAAGGACAATCGCCGATAATTTCCGGTTCGCCTTTGCGTTTTTCAAAATCAGCCAAGAATTCGCTCGCTGTCTTCATAAAGAGCTCCTTTCGGGGGTTTACTTTTTAAAATATAACACATTCTTTCCTAACAATCAAAAACAGGATCAAAGTTTTACTTTAATCCTGTTTTTGCATTTTCCTAGCCCGCTTTCGCGGACTAAAGCCTGAAGGCCGTTTGTGCTTATATAGTAGCAAGCCTCTAAAAGCTGTCAAATTTGTGCTAATATAAACTCATATGAAAAACTCAAAAAGAGGTTTTGTTGGTTTTTTATTGTTAATTGTGATCGTAATAATAGGTCTAGTTTTATATGTATATTTTAAAAATAACCACGATACCACTCAAATAAAAGCCGAATCCATTTCTTTTCAAAACTATTCCAAGGATAATTTTCTTCCATATACACAACTTAAGTATGCTTCTTTAAGTTATCCAAAAGGCTGGATTGTGTATCCTATCAAAGCTGGAGATAATGCCGCGGATTCTGTAGTTATGGTGCCTCAAAGTGTCTCTGATAAATATCAGCATTCTCCTAATATTAATTTAGGTATAAGTTATTTTACTGTAGATAATCAAAAATCTTTTATAAAAGTAGGAGCTGAATTCCAATATTCCGGATATCTTTCATCGTCTGAACAGTATAAATATCTAGAAGATCGGGTCAAAAGATATCAAGGATTTAAAAATACTATTCCTGTTGGTTATACGTCTTTTGTGAACTCTGATGCAAAAATTGTTACGGTAAAAGGTATTCCAATGGTTTATTATTTCAATGAATTAAAGCAGGGCAATCAGACTATAAAAAGTGTGTTTTATGAATGGTTTGTGAAACCTGATTCCTTGGGGCGTGATAAGAGTGATGCTCCGGTAGAGATAAAGGTTTTTTATAACTCTCCAGTAGAAGAATTTTCCCAAGAAACATTAAACGGTGTTATGGATTCCATCAATGAAAATTTCTGGGAAAACTACTTCAATTCTAAATAAGCCTTATTTTACGTAGGTTGAGCCTCCTAGAACCCCTCTTGTTTATAAGAGGGGCTAGGGGTGATTTCTTAGTTTGACATTGGGAGCCTGCCTTGATAGTATGGCGGAAAGCTCGAAGTGAGCTATTTTGTTTGTTATGGCTAAAACGTCAACAATTGCAAGGTCAAAAAAGGTCCCGAAATTCGCGTCTCGCGTTGTGCGACGCTGTTTCCGCTGCGGCCGAAAGCGCGGCTACATGCGCGAGTTTGACATGTGTCGCATTTGTTTCCGCGAGCTCGCCAACGAAGGCATGATTCCGGGCATTAAAAAATCATCTTGGTAGTTCGATAAACTCACTATAAATAATTTATTAACATGGACGGCATTTCAGACCTCATCATTAGAATAAAAAACGCGAGCGCGGTCGGCAAAGAGACCGTGTCTATGCCGTACTCAAAAATGAAAGAAGCGATTCTTGAGGTGCTCGCCAAAGAAGGCTTCGTGAAAGACGTGGTCAAGAAAGGCAAGAAAATTTTCAAATCTATAGAAGTTGGCTTGGTTTACAACGAATATGGCCCGAAAGTGAAAGGCGCCGAAAGAATTTCCCATCTTTCAAAGAGAGTTTACAGCGGTGCAAAAAGTTTGCGCAAAGTCATGCAGGGCCACGGCATCATGCTCGTCACCACTCCGAAAGGCGTGATGACAGATGCGGAAGCGAGAAAGCAAAATGTCGGCGGCGAACCGCTGTTTAAAATTTGGTAGTTCGACTACTCACCGTAAATAACATGTCACGAATTGGAAAAAAAATCATAAATATTCCGGAGAAAACTGAAGTCACCGTTTCAGGGACTAAAGTTGTCGTGAAAGGACCGAAGGGCACGCTCGAGCGTGAGATGAGTACTTTGGTTGATGTGAAAGTCGGTGCAACGGACGGCAAGCGGGAAGTGACAGTGGTGCCGAAAGTTGTAAAAGATTCTTCTTTTGATGTGGAGCCGGAGCGCGGCGCAGTGGCTTCGCACATCACAAACATGATTAAAGGCGTAAACGAAACGTTTGTGAAAAAACTCATCGTGGAAGGCATCGGCTACAAGGCCGAAGTCAAAGGCGCGGAGCTGGTGTTGGCGCTTGGTTTTTCTCATCCGGTGAAAGTGCCGATTGCGCCAACGCTCAAAGTCGTTTCCGACAAAGGCATCGTTACGATTTCCGGTCTTGATAAAGATGAAGTTGGCCAATTTGCAGCGGCCATTCGCTCGCTCAAAAAGCCGGAGCCGTACAAAGGCAAAGGCATTCGCTACAGCGATGAAGTTATCCGCCGAAAGCAGGGCAAGAAATCCGTTTAAATAATATGAACACCACCAACGCCAAAAAACAAAAGCGCGAGCGCCGACACCGAAGAATTCGGTCTAAAGTGAAAGGCACGGCCGAAATGCCGCGGCTTTCGGTTTTCAAATCCAATAAATATATGTACGCGCAAATCGTGAACGATGACGCGGGTGCAACTTTGGCGCACGTTTCCACACAGAAAGTGAAAGGCAAAGGCATGCTGGAAAAAGCCAAAAAAGCCGGCGCGGAAATTGCGGAAAAAGCCCGCGCTAAGAAAATTGAAAAAGTAGTGTTTGACCGCGGCGGTTTCATTTACACGGGCCGAGTGAAAGCTTTGGCCGACGGCGCGCGCGAAGGTGGACTTAAATTTTAATAAAAAATATGCCTACATCAGACGAACAGAAAAAAACAGATGTGACTTTACCGGAAGGCTTTGTGCCTTTTTCCGCGCCTGCGCCGATAAAAACGGAAGCTAAGCCGGCTTTCGCCAACAATCGCGACAACGCCGACCGCACTCAGCGCCGCAATACTCGGCCGAGCCGCCCAGGCAGCCGATTTGGCGCAGCGAAAGCCAAGCCAGAATTTGATCAGAAAATTATTGATATTCGCCGCGTGACTCGCGTGGTGGCTGGCGGTCGCCGTTTCAGTTTCTCGGTGGTCATTGTGGCTGGCGATCGAAAAGGTAATGTGGGTGTTGGGATCGGCAAAGCCGGCGACACCGCGCTCGCCATCGATAAAGCCATGAAGAATGCCAAGAAAAACATGATTAAAGTGCAGACCACAAAAACCATGTCCATTCCTTTTGAAGTTTCCGCTAAGTTTGCCGCTTCGCGCGTGACCATCACGCCGGCGCCAGGCCGAGGAGTGGTGGCAGGCAGTTCCATTCGCAGCATTATTGAGCTTGCTGGTCTGAAAGACGTGGGTGCAAAGCTTCGTTCTGGTTCTAAGAATCGTCTCAACAATGCGCGCGTGGCCATTGAAGCTTTGAAGCAGCTCACACCTCACCGCTTGGCGAAAAAAGTAATCACCAACAAATAATATGCAAGCGCACGAAATAAAACAGAAAAATGAAAATAAAGAGCGCATGATTGTGGCGCGCGGTGGCAAGCGCGGCAAAACTGCCGGCCGTGGCACCAAAGGTCAGAAAGCGCGCGCCGGTCACAAAATCCGTCCGGAAATCCGCGATGTTATCAAGCGCATTCCAAAAATGCGCGGCCGCGGCAAAAACAGCAACCTCACGATTCAAACCAAGCCGGTCACGGTCAGTATTGACGCTTTGGAATTGATTTACGCTTCCGGCGAAACTGTGAGCCGCACCACACTTTTGGAAAAAGGTTTGGTTTCACTTAAAGATGGCAAGATTCCGGAAGTGAAAATTCTCGGCG
>CAYXSG010000041.1:0-5123 GCA_964467325.1 uncultured Candidatus Saccharibacteria bacterium | reverse complement strand
GCGGCGTGATGATGATTAGAATGACAATGAGAAAAGAGTAGCGCTCCAAAGCCAAGCGGTAGCGCATGAATCGGAAAGGCAAAAAGCCCCAGAGAATTTTTGAACCATCCAAAGGCGGAATCGGGATGAGATTGAAAATCGCCAAGCCGATGTTTATCAAAACCACGAGCGCGGCAAGCGTCGCAAACGAATCCGGCAAACTCGTGCCAACGCGTAAAATCAAGCCGAAAATAATGGCAATAATAATGTTTGAAGCCGGACCAGCGAGCGCAACCAAAAGTTCGCCCCACCTTTGATTTCTCAAATTGTACGGATTGAACGGCACCGGCTTGGCCCAACCGAAAGGAAAACCGGCGAGCGAAGTGATAATCGGCACGAGAATTGAGCCGACAATATCAATGTGCTTGAGCGGATTTAAAGTGAGCCGACCTTGATAGTAGGCGGTGAAATCGCCTTGCATGTAAGCCGCGTAGCCGTGGGACACTTCGTGAATCACGACCGACACGATCAATATAATGAATGAAAAGACTTGCACCATCGGTATGTCCATGATACTATGGCGAGCACTAACACACCAGCAATTTATGGCCAAAATTTGTCCAATTACAAAATCGGGTTCCATCATGGGCGGCGGCTACAGCAACCGCACGCGCGCCACGCAGTTTAACCCAACCGGCAAAGTCCGAAAATATCCCAACCTTCAAAAGAAGAAGATTTTTATTCCTGAAATGAACAAGAGCGTCACCCTCACCCTTTCCGCTCGCGGCATCAAAACCATCAACAAAAACGGCGCCTACGCCACTCTTAAAAAAGCGGGTTTGATTTAGTTTCTCAAAGAGAGTAGAGTTTCAGCAGATTTCATAAGGCACAAACGAAAGGATAATTCATGCAGATTGAAGCTGGAAAAACTCTGTACGGGGTTTTAGTGTATTTGTTGAACGAAAATCCCGGCGGTTGGGAAAGCGATTACGTTTGCCTTGCCAAGAAGAAAAAGAAAATCGGCAAAGGGCTTCTAAACGGCTACGGCGGCGGAGTTAAGAAAGGAGAAACTTCTCTCCAAGCCGCCGTGAGAGAACTCCGAGAGGAGTCTGGTCTGGAGGTGCTAGCTCAACATCTTGAGTATGTCGGCACTCTGTTCTTCCACAACCAAATCTCCAAAAATGAAACATGTGACGTTCAGGTGAATGTTTTCACCCTTTGGAGAAAAAATCGTAACGGGGAGCCGGTTGAAACTAAGGAGATGGGACCACCGCAATGGTTTAGCTTGAAGAGAATGCCTTTCGAGCACATGATGGTCGGCGATCGAGAGTTTCTGCCGCGCTTGTTCTACCATCCTAAAAAGCTTCGAGTTGAGGTTTGGTACAACAAAAATCAAACCGCGCTCGTGGCGCAAACAACGTATCATGATTTGGAACCAAAGTAGCAAATCACCGGCACCCGACAGAGAGACTCACCACCTCTCTGTTTTTATTTGAAAATTTAGACCATCAGAAATGGCGGTGATGGTGCCGGTTTGGAACGTGATGAGATATGGGATGTTTAATTTTTTTAATAAGTCTAAAGTTTCTTGGTGCGGATGGCCGTATTTATTGTTCAAACCAGCGGAGATAATGTCAAAACGCGGATTGACCGCGGAGATAAAAGGTTCGGAAGCGGACGTGCGCGAGCCGTGGTGGCCTTCTTTCAAGAGGTCGCTTTTCACATTCGCGCCGTCGAGCGAAAGAACATATTCTTCGGTCTTATTCGGCGCGTCGCCAGTGAGCATCACGGAAGTGTTTCCGTAAACGAGCTTCGCGACAATTGAGCCGTCGTTGATGGTCGTACTTGAAACGTCTCGGTCGGGGAAAAGAATTGCGAGGTCAGCTCCCCCGCCGAGGTGAAGCGTCATGCCACGGCGCGCCAAAACTTTTGGGATTTTCTTGTCGGCAATTTCTTTTTCAAGCTCGGCGTAGCGTGCCGTGGTGGAAATCGTCCCCGGTTCCAGAATTCTGTTCACCTGATATTTTTGGAGCATGTCCAGAAAGCCGGAAAAGTGGTCGGCATCGGGATTCGTAACAACTAGCGTGTCGAAAGTGCGCGCATAGAAAGGCAGAATTTTTGAAAGCTCGCCAAGCACCGCGCGCGGCGGACCGCCGTCCACCATAATCCGGTTGTGCGTCGGCGATTCAATGTAAATCGCATCGCCTTGGCCGATGTTTAAGAACGCCACTTTCAGATATTTCGACGGCGCTTCTTGCCAGACAATATGCCAAACAAAAATGTTTCCCAGTAAAAATAATCCCAGCACTGCAATTCGCCATTCTCTTTTGAGCCAAGGCATTTTTCCATGCTAGCAAATCGGAGTTAAAATCTTTTTAAAATCGGAAAATATAAAACGCGGAGTACGAATACTCCGCGCTGGTTCGACATTAGCTCGCCGGTGGCAAATGCGTTCTGATGTAATCAACAACATCACCGACCGTCCTCATTTTCGCAACATCTTCGTCTGGAACACCAATCTCGAACTCTCCTTCAATCCACATCACGAGTTCTACACCGTCCAGAGAGTCCATCTTCAAGTCTTCCTGGAGGTTGGTCTTGAGCATAAGTTCCTCGGGATCAGCTCCGAGTTGCTCAATGAGAAAGTTAAAGACTTTCTGTTCCAGACTATCGTCATCGAAACCAGTCGCAGTTGAAATCTCAGCCATTTTTCTCTCCGGTTAGGGTTTGCGTTTCTGCCGTAACAATACCGCTATTTTATATTCAGTCAATCTGGTAAACTGTACGGGTATTTAACCATTAACATCAAAAATAAATGTATAAAGAACAAAAATTTAATTTGCCGGAACTTAAAGGGCTTTCCAAAAAGAGCGTGGACGAACATTTGAAGCTTTACGCAGGCTACGTGAAGTTTTCAAACCTAATAAATGACAAGATGTGCGAGTATGCGAAAGATCCAGTTGCGAACGCCTACGTCATGGGTGAGCTCCAACGCCGTTTCTCTTTTGAATTTAACGGCATGCGCAATCACGAATATTATTTCAAAGGTCTGGAAGGTGGTGCAAAAACTTTGCCAGCTAGTTCAAAATTGAAAAAGCAAATCGAAAAGCAATTTGGTGCTTTTGAAAATTGGCTGGCGATGTTTAAAATGATTGCGCTGACCCGCGGCGTCGGCTGGGCCATGCTCTATTGGGACAAAGAAACGAAAGAATTTACGCAAGCTTGGGTGGACGAACAGCATTTGGGCCAGCTCAACGGCTTGTCGCTCGTCCTCGGCTTGGACATGTGGGAGCACGCTTTCTATTTGGATTTTGCGACCGACAAGAAAAGCTACGTGGAAGCCTTTTTCAACAACTTAAACTGGGAAGTCATTGAGGACAATTTCAAAAAAGCTTTATAGACGCAAGCGGTAAAACTGAGAAAAAATGGACGAGCGCTAGTTCGGCGTGGAGAAATGCGAACGCTACAAAACCGAAAGGCAATGCCAGAAAATTGGCAACGAAACCGAAAAAGCCGGTTAGAAAACATAAGAACATCGTGAGCGGAATGACAAGCGCGAGCAAAGCGTTGGCCAAGACGCTCCAAATACTGAATGCGCCGGTGAGGTAAATGATGAGCGGCAAAACGGCAATTTGTGCAGAGATGGTGCTCACTAAAATTTGCCTGATTTGAAAACGTTCTGTAAGCCAAAGAAAATATTTGGTGATTCTTTTTGGAATGAGAATGATGCCGAAGGTCGCCAAAACCGAAAGCTGAAAAGATGGATCGTAAACGAGAAGCATTGGATTCCAGACGAGCATGAAAAAAACTGCGACAAACAGCGCTCGTAAAACGTCGTAGTGGCGCCGCGCCAACTTGCCGGCGATAACAATGAGCGCCATGAGCGCGGCGCGCACCACCGTGGCGGTGCCACCGGCCATGAGGGTGAAAAGAATAATGCAAAGGGCGCCGCCGGCGTAGCCGGCGGCGCTTGGCAGGAACGCTAAAAGTGAGCTGAGCGCTTCGGCCACGATGGTCACGTTGTAACCGGAAAGCACCACCACCTGCGAAGTCCCAGTCAAATTAAACTCGTCCAAAACATTTTTCGGTAAAGCTTGCTTCCCCGCCACTGTAATCCCCGCGCCCAAACCCGACTCCGGAAAAGGAATCGCTCGTTCCAAATTTTTTATAAACGCATTCTTAACGCGAAACAAAAAAGCTTTCACTGGATTACCAGCTTTTACAGGCAAGCCGGCATTATCCAAAACAGATTTCACATTTGCGAAACGCACAATATAATAAATTCCATCCTTGGCCAAATAGGCCGGATAATCAAACTCGCGACCAACATCGGTCAAAAACTTTTCCGGCTTTTCCAATTTGCCAGCCACGGAAACTTTGTCGCCATACTCGAGCTTTGCATAAGGCTCGTCGTAAACCATCACTCTTGAGCCGGAAGTTTCAACAACATACCGCGTATCGTTTTCACGCGCTTCCGGTTCGCTCACCACCACGCCTTCAAGCGCCACCTGCTCGCCCACTCTTTCTTCAAGCGCATGACCGTGAGGCGTGAAAAAATAGGAAATCCCAGCCGGCCAGACACCGAAAAAACTCAGCGCAAAAAGTCCAAACGAAAAACCGAGCGTAATTTTATAGAAAATCGGCATGCCTCGCATGCCGACATTCTACAAAACGAGAGTTAAAATCTTTTTAAAGCCAAATTCACACTACTTCGCCAGCGTCGTCTTGTCGCAAACCAAAGTTGTGACGCTGCCATAACCCGCTTCAGGCGGAACGACATTTTGGTGTTTGGTGCCGTCGCTGCAATTGTACTTCACGATAAAATCTTTCGGATAAAATGGATACGGATCACCTAACACGCGGTAGTCAACGGTGTATGAGCAAGGGCTTTTACTTCTGCACGTACCCACAACATAACTGGAAACTTTTGGGGTAACATCAGACGCAGGATTGTATGCTGGGTAGCCAGCACCCGAACCCGAGCCTGAACCATTGCTTATCAAAACATTGCCGCCGTAAATCGCACTCGTCACGGTAATGGTTTGCCCTGTAGGCGGAGGTGGAGACGGTGGCGGAGGTGGAGGTACAGAATTAACAGTGACCTTAGCAGTTGCACTAAAGCTACCACCAGCACCAGTACATGA
>CAYXSG010000040.1:0-5335 GCA_964467325.1 uncultured Candidatus Saccharibacteria bacterium | reverse complement strand
ATGGAATTTGAGGAAGACATTTTAAGAATACGGCTGACGAGATTACCCAAACCGTTGGCAAGGTTGGCATTGTAGGCGGCTTTGAATGAGTCCAAAGTCATGTCGCCATCTTCAAAAGGAGAGAGCTCGTGAGCGACAAAATAGCGCAAAGCGTCGGCGCTGTAATCTTTGAGCAAATCAAAAGGGCTAATAACGTTGCCGAGCGACTTGGACATTTTCTGACCGCCGCTTGTAATGAAACCGTCAATGATAATACGGCGGGAATTTGGCAGGCCAGCCGACATGAGCATCGCTTGCCACATCGCCGACTGCTGACGAAGATTGTCTTTGCCACAATATTGCGTCGGCGTGCCATTCACCCAAAACTTTTCAAAAGTTTTTTTATCTTCTGTCCAACCCAGCGCAGAAATATAATTGACCAGCGCGTCAAACCAGACATACATCACATGCTCATTGTCGTCCGGCACTGGCACGCCCCACGGCATTTTGCTTTTCTGCCGAGAAATGCTGAAATCTTCCAGTCCCCTTTCAAGAAACGCTTTAATTTCATTGAAGCGGAAATCGGGCACGACAAAGTGGGGATTTTGCGCGTAGAAATCCAAAAGCGGTTTTTGATATTTGGAAAACCGGAAAAAATAATTTTCTTCTTCCAGGATTTCAATTTCCAAGTTTGGATGAAGCGCGCAGCGGCCGTTTACAAGTTCGGACTCGGTTTTTTCGAGCTCACAGCCAACGCAATATTTTATTTTATAGGCTTTTTTGTAAATATCGCCGGCTTTCTGGCAAAGCTGCCAAAAGGCTTGAGCCGACGCAATGTGGTGAGCGTCGGTGGTGCGGGTAAAATGTACGTCGGCGGAAATATTGAGCGCGGGAATGAGCGCCTTGAATTTCTCAGTGTAACCGTCAACGTATTTTTGCGGCGTGAGGTTTTGCTCGAGCGCATTCCTGTAAACTTTCAAGCCGTGCTCATCGGTGCCGGTATTGAAAAAAACCTCAAAGCCTTGAAGTTTTTTGTAACGCGCAATGATATCGGCACGGATAATTTCCATCGCAAAACCGACGTGAGGATCGGAATTGACGTACGGCAGCGTGGTGGTGATGTAAAAAGCTTTGGATTTAGAGGACATTGTCGGAAAGTTTGGCGCGCGCGGCGGTGCGATTTTTGCCAACGTCAGCCATGAATTCGGTGAGTACCGCGGCAATCGGCACGGAAAGTAAAACACCTAAGAGGCCGCCGAGTTTGGCGCCGACGACGAGCGCAATCACCACCACAATCGCTGGCACATGCAAAACTTTTTTGGCAACAAGAGGATAGATGACATTACTTTCAATTTGCAAAATGACGAGGTACATGAGCGCGATGACGATGCCAAACGGCAAGCCGCCTTGCGTGAACGCCACGAGCACGCCCGGAATGGAACCGACGAAAGGCCCGAAGACCGGAATAATTTCAAAGACGGCAGAAATCATGGCGAGAAAGAGTGGATTTTGCACTTGGAAAATGCGCAAGCCGATGTAGACAAGAAAACCAACGATTATTGCTAGAATAAATTGTCCTTGAATCCAACGACTGATTTTGTGCTGCGTGCGCCGCCAAAAACCGAGAATGTACTGCTCGTGCTTCAGTGGCGTGATAAGTCGGAGAAAATCTTCAATGCCAGCGTCTTGTACCGCCAAATAAAATGAGAGAACGATAATCAGGAAGAAACTCAAAACACCGCCGAAAACGGTGGTGAGTGTGCCGAGAATGCTTTGCGAAGCGGTGGAAAGCGACGTGGCCAGATTTTGCGCAGCTTGACCAAGCGATTCGCTGGAAGAAAGACCTTGCAACGCTTTTTGCCAGCTGAAAAAGTCGGTGCCGAGGCCGGGCGAATTGACGTTGAGCGCCGTGACTTTCTTCGGGAGCATGACCATGAAGCTCGCGAGGTCGTCCAAAAAAGGCGGCACGATGAAGTAGAAGAAGGCAGAAATAATTCCTAGCAGGCCGACGTAAATGATGAAAGTGGCAATGATTCTCGGTACTTTGAAAGATACGAGCCATTTGATGGCCGGCTCCACCGCCGTGGCAATGATGATGGCGGTCAATAAAACCAAAACGACGTCCATGAGGTAAAGCAGCACCGCGGCCAAGCCGAGGGCAATCAAGACTTTAATCACCGAGCCGGTGCTCACCGACATCACCACTTTTCGAGGCGCTTCTTCCATAATGCGCCAATTATAACACAAGCTCCGATTTTAGCTTCGCTTCATCGGCCACCGGTCCAACAATCGCCAAATTGAGATTTTTCGTGACAAAAAGCTTTTTCGCCACAGCACGAATGTCCTTGGCGGTCACGCTTTTAATTTCTTTAATGATTTGCTCCGCCGTCTGAAGCGGTCGGCGCATGACTTCTTGAAAACCGAAATGCTCGGCCACTGCGTCGGAAGATTCCAAACCCAAATAAAGCATGCCCGAGAGATATTCTTTGGTTTTATTCAGTTCTTCATCGCTGACCAGCTCGGTCGTAAATTTTTTAAATTCGCCAATGATGGCTTTCACCACCGCTTGCACGCGCGCCACATCCGCGCCGATGGAAACGGAAAGAATGCCGTGGTCGGTGTATGGATCGTAGGAGGAGCGCACGTAGTAGCCGACACCCATTTCTTCGCGCAGCTTTTGGAACAGCCTCGAACTCATGCCGGCGCCCAAAACCGCGTTTAAGACGCGCGCCGATGGTGTGTTTTTATCCGAAGCGGAAAAAGCGCGCACACCCAAAACCAAGTGTGTCTGGTCAGTCGTACGGCTTTCCACTTTCATCGCAGGCGCCGTTTGTGCTTCTCGCACTTTGAGCTTCCCTGCTTTCTTCGCCACTGGAATCGCTTTGAACTTTTCCGCAATTTCTTTCATGATTTTCTTCTCGTTGAAATTGCCGGCGATCACGAGCGTTGTGGCACTTGCCACGTAATGATTCTTTCGATACTCCACAAAATCCTCGCGCTTCATCTTCTGAATATTTTCCTTCGGACCGGCAATGTTCCAGCCGGCCGGCTGATCGCCATACAAAAGTTCAGTAAAAAGCTCCGCCACATGCCGCTGCGGCATGTCGTGGTACATGTTGATTTCCTCAATTATGACGCCTTTTTCTTTATTGATTTCTTTCTCTTCAAAAATCTGGTTCAAATACAAATCAGAAATGACATCCAAAAGTTTTGACGCGTGCTTGGCCGCTGCTTTGGCGTAGTAGCCGGTGTATTCTTCGCCAGTAAAGGCATTGTAGTGCGAACCAATGGCGTCCAACTCGCGACTGATGAGACCGGCACTCGGCCGATTGGTCGTGCCTTTGAAACACATATGTTCCAAAAAGTGCGAAATGCCATTGTTGGCTTTTGATTCATATTTTGAACCGGCTTCCACCATCGTGAGCACCGTCACGGTTGGCGCGTTTTTCATCGGCACCAAAATCACCCTCATGCCATTTGGCAAAATTTTTCGTTTGTAATTCATCCAGTAGTTATAGTGGAAAAATAAAATTAAGGCAAGAGAGAAATTTTGGCGAGCAAATCCCCAATCTTCACCCGCTCTTGCTTCCCGCTGTCCCGGTCGCGGACGGTGACAGTTTCGTCTTCCAGAGTTTGAAAATCGATAGTGATGCAAGCAGGTGTGCCGATTTCGTCTTGGCGGCGGTAGCGCTTGCCGATGTTACCATTGTCGTCGAAAACCACGCCAGACATGTTCTTGCGCAAGAGGTCGTAAACTTCGTTGGCTTTCGCCACCAGCGTTGGTTTGTTTTTAAGGAGCGGAAAAACCGCGGCTTTAACCGGCGCAATCGCCGGCGCCAGCCGAAGGTAAACTCGTTTTTCACCGCCGATTTCGTCTTCAGTGTAAGCGTCGGCGAGAATGGCGAGAATGGTGCGATCAACGCCGAACGACGGCTCGATGACATGCGGTGTGAAGCGCTCTTTGGTTTCTTCGTCAAAATATTCCAAAGCTTGGCCGGAAGCAACACTGTGCGCTTTGAGATCGAAGTCGGTGCGGTAGGCCAAGCCATAAAGTTCTTTGCGGCCAAACGGAAAATCAAATTCAAAATCAATTGTGCGTTTTGAGTAATGCGCCAAGTCGGTTTTTTCAATTTCTAACTCGTGCACTTTGTCACGCCGCAAACCGAGCCGCTCGATCCAAAGGTGAACCAGCATTCGGAATTCTTCAAACGATTTTTCCCAATCGGCCGGCCGGACAAAATATTCAATTTCCATCTGTTCAAACTCACGAGCCCGAAACACAAAGTCGCGCGGCGCGATTTCGTTTCGGAAAGCTTTGCCGATTTGACCGATACCGAAAGGCAGTTTCGGATGAAAACTGTCCAGAATGTTTTTAAAATTGACGAAAATCCCCTGCGCAGTTTCCGGCCGCAAGTAAGAAACCGAAGCGGTGTCTTCGCCCGCGCCGACATGCGTCTGAAACATCATATTAAAAGCGCGCACTTCGCCGAGCGTGCCGCCGCAATCGGGACACTTTTTATTATTTTCAAGCTGATCGGCACGAAACTTATGATGACACTTTTGACATTCCACCAACGGATCGGAAAAACCGGAAACGTGGCCGGAAGCTTTCCAAACATTTTGATTCATTAAAATCGCCGCGTCCAAACCGTACATGTCGGCGCGATCTTCCACAAACATTTTCCACCAGAGATTTTTGACGTTGTTTTTCAGTGCAACGCCAAGCGGGCCGTAATCCCACGTGCCGGCTAAGCCGCCGTAAATTTCGGAGCCTTGGTAAATGAAGCCTCGACGCTTCGCCAGTGAAATGATATTTTCCATATTTTTATTTGATAACGTTGGCTTCTTCGCCGCCGAATTTCGGATCGGTGGAAAGCGCGGTGTTTAAGTCTCGGGTCTGAACGCCAAGCGGCGCGTTTGTGAACGTGTCGGTGGCAGAAATGGTTGGCGCAATGACGAGTGTGGCCGGCTGACCAACTTGATTTAAGCTCGGTAAAAGCTCCACTTGAAACGCCACTTCCCTCGGCGATTTACTGCTGCCAGCGCTGGCGGAAAGATCGCCAATATTCCAGACTACCTCACTTTTGTCCTGATTCCAAGAGACCGACTCGCTAGCGGGACTAACAGCGCCGAGCCAAGACACGTTGGTGGGCAAAGTCGCCACCACTTGCGCGCCGCGCGCATCGTTGAGCGAATTGGTCGCGGTCCAGATAATTGTATACGTAGTTTTATTATTCGCTTTCGGTGGAATCGGACCGCGATTGGCAAACGGTCCAACAGTATAAACCGCGCGCGAAATTAGGCCGACGGAAGTCTGTGCAAGCACAGTGGTTTTTTGCGACGAAGAAATTGTCCT
>CAYXSG010000039.1:0-5452 GCA_964467325.1 uncultured Candidatus Saccharibacteria bacterium | reverse complement strand
ACAAAGGCAAAGCTTACCAAATGAAAATGTATGAAATTCCTGAAGGTCGGCGTGCCACCAAAGGCAAGTCCATTATGAATTTCTTGGCGCTCGAAGCAGGCGAGAAAATCACTTCCATTTTGGCAATGCCGAAGGAGCTCAAGAAAGGCGGGGATTTGTCGCTCATGATGGTGACGCGGCAAGGCGTGGCCAAGAAAGTGGCAGCAGAAAATTTCCACGACGTGCGCCGCTCCGGCCTCATTGCTATCAAGCTTCACGAGGGTGATGAACTCATTTCGGTTTCGTTCGTGGAAAAAGGCGATAGCATAATTGTCGCGACGACTAAAGGCCAGTCCATTCGCTTTAAAGAATCGGACGTGCGCGAAATGGGCCGCAGTGCCGCCGGCGTTTCCGGTATGCGGCTTGCTAAAGGCGACGGCATCGTGGGCGCCGACGTGGTTTCCAAAAATCTCAAAGCGCCAGCGCTTCTCGTGGTCTTGGCCAACGGCTACGGCAAAAAAACCGACATTGAAGAATATAAAATTCAGAAGCGCGGCGGCTCAGGTATTAAAACCGCGCAAGTCACGGCAAAAACCGGCGCACTCATCGCGTCGCGCGTGGTGGGCGAGAGCGAAGAAGGTTCCGAGCTCGTGGCAATGTCCAAGAAAAGCCAAGTCATTCGCGTTGATATCAAAGAAATTCCTTCGCTCGGCCGACAAACTCAAGGTGTGCGCATCATGAAACTCCGCGATGGCGACGCTATCGCTTCTGCTGTGTGTTTGTAGTATATTGTAGCGAGTCAGTTTGAACAGTTCCAGATTTCTCATCTTGAAGGGAGTTTTTTCATGGACGGACCAGAAGATACGAGAATCAAAATCGGGCTTGATGAGTGGTGGAGTTTTATCCAGGTCGCCACTCAGTTTGAAAAACAGCCGGACCGGAAATCTTTGGATGATCTCAAGGAACAGTCGGCAGTGATCTGGAGCAAGATTCAGGAGCAGATTAATGCGCGTGGTAGGTCGCTGCTCGTTGGCGCTTTTCAGTACATGCTCAACCGACTGAGAATCTTGGTACAGGAAAAATTTTCGGATTCGTTTCCTTGGCTCCAAAACTATCTGGACGAGATTTCAAGGTTACCCAAAGAGCGTGCCCAACCCCCATCCTAAGGGGGTTTTATTTTAAATTGGTATGCTATAATATTTACATAATTTATGGCTTTTTCTGAACCGCAAAAAATTGTTGATGAGTTTGGCATTCGGGAAGGTTTGACGGTGGTTGATCTTGGCGCTGGCACGGGTTTTTACACGATTGCTGCCGCGAAAGCGGTTGGTCCTCACGGCAAAGTTTATGCGGTGGACATCCAACAAGAACTTTTGTCACGCATCAAAACGATTGCTCACGCTGAGAAATTGAACAATATTGAAGTGATGCACGGCGACGTGGAGCATCCGGGCGGCACGCGGCTTGCCGATCGTGTTGCGGATGTTAGCATCGCCGCGAACGTTCTGTTTCAAGTGGAAAAAAGAGAAGGTTTTGCTAAAGAAACTTTCAGAATTTTAAAATCCGGCGCGCGTTTACTTTTGGTGGATTGGATGGACTCTTTTGCCGGCATGGGGCCGCAACCGGAATTTGTGGTGACCGCGCAAACCGCTAAAGAGCTTTTCTTGAAAAACGGCTTTAGTTTCGTGTCGGAAATGGCCGCCGGTGACCATCATTGGGGACTTATTTTTCGCAAATCATAAATAAAAATCATGTTTAAAGATATCAGCAAGTTTCAAATTATTTTTCTCGGACTTTTTGTATTTTTTGTGGTCGCCGGCTTGGCGGCTTTCTCGCTGTTTAAAGGTAGCAGTAGCCAGACTGTGCATGTAACCATTTGGGGCACTTTGGACAGCCGGATAGTTTCGCCTTATTTTGAAAAAATCTCTTCGCAAACCAATGGAAAGATGTCGGTTTCTTACGTGCAGAGGAATGCTGCCACTTTTGACAACGACTTGCTGGAAGCTTTGGCCACCGGCTATTCGCCTGACGCCATTTTCGTAGCGCAAGATTCAATTTTAAATCAGGCCAATAAAATTCTTACGATTCCTTATGCCACGATTTCCGACAGCACTTTCAAAACTGCTTTCGACCAAGAAGGCGAACTTTTCCTGACACCAAGCGGCGTGATGGCTATGCCGTTTTCGCTCGACCCGATGGTTATGTATTGGAACCGAGACATTTTTACCAATGCCAACCTGAGCGAGCCGCCGAAATATTGGGACGAATTTCTCTCGCTTGCGCCGGCGCTGACGCAAAGAGATGCGGCACTGAACATCACTCAGAGTGCGGTCGCGCTTGGCGAATATGCCAACATTGATCATGCCAAAGACATTGTGAGTTTGCTTATGCTTCAGTCTGGTAACCCGATTTCTGTTTATGCAGATGGCGGCTATCGGTCCACTTTTTCTTCCACTCAAAACAACGCACTCTCGACAGCCAATTCTGCGCTCACGTTTTACACTCAGTTTGCCAATCCACTCAAATCCATGTATTCGTGGAATCGTGCTTTGCCGGACTCCAAAACTTTATTTCTTGCTAACAAACTCGGTCTTTACTTCGGCTACGCGAGCGAGCTTGCGGAAATTAAAGGCAAAAATCCCAACCTGAATTTCGGCGTTTCGTACGTGCCACAGCTCCGGCCGCAGTCGGGCAAGCTTGTGGTGAACACTACGTTTGGAAAGCTGTACGGTCTGGCGATTCTCAAAACCAGCCGAAGTTCTCAAGCGGCTTTCAATGCGATTTCGCTCATCACTTCCTCTGCCAACGCCGCGCTTTGGCGGCAATACAGCGGTTTGCCGACCGCACGCCGCGACGCCTACATATACGATTCTTCGTCGGCTGCCTCCGCGGTTTTTGCCACCTCGGCGCTTTGGGCGCGCGGCTGGCTTGACCCGAATGATCAAGCGACCGAAATGATTTTCAAGAATTTAATTGAAAGCATCACCTCCGGCCGGTCTTTGCCAAGCGACGCCATCAGCAATGCCGACAGCCAAATCAGAAATCTTTTGGAAGCGGTAAACAGCAAAAATTAATATGAAAAATTTCCTGAAATCAAGCAGCGCTTTTATTGGTCTGATTTTTATTTTAACTTTGCAGTTTACGCCGGCTCTGGCTTTGGCCGACGAACCAAAAAAGTTGTGCGGTGAAGGCACACTCTCGTGCTTCATAGTGAAATGTAACTATAATAATGATGGTAGTGTGGTTGATAGTTCCAAAAAAGTAATCAGCAACGGCGAATACGAATGCGGATTTCCTGACGTCATTCGGGAAATTAATTTGCTCACGACTACCGCTTTTAAGCTTTCCGTGCCATTCACCATTTTCGCCATCGCTTGGGCCGGCATAAAAATTCTCTTGGCGCAGGGCAATCCGGGGAAAATCACCGAAGCGAAAACCATGATGGGTAAAGTCCTGATTGGCTTCATCTTCATTCTCACCGGCTGGCTTATCGTGTATACTATTTCTAACAGTTTACTGTTGCAGAGCGGTCCGGGTGCTCCGCCGTCATACTTAGGTCATTAAATTTAAAAAAATATGAGAAAGATTTTACTTTTCGTTGCCGGTTCGCTCATCATGACTTTTGCCGTCTGCAGTCCGATGATTTTTAATCATGTAAAAGTCGCTCATGCTTTTCAATATTGCGATAATGGTACAGATGATTCGGGTAATAGCTGTTCTTGTCCGGATGGTAGTGGTTATTGTGATGGCAATGGAAACGGCGTTGATGGAGGTCAGAATCCTGTTGGAACTGAGGGCGGTCAGAATCCTTCTAGTCCTAAGCTCCAAAACCCGCTCTCTGTAGGCAGCGACATCTGCACCGTTCTCATCGCCATTCTAAATATTGTTGTCAGAATCGGCTCCATCATCGCCGTCTTGCTCATCATCTGGTGCGGCTATAAATTTATTGAGGCGCAAGGCAATCCAACCAAACTCACTTCTGCTAAAAAGGCTTTTATGTGGACCATCGTTGGCACGGCGGTTTTACTCGGCTCTTCGGTCATCGCCAACGTTGTCGTCAATACGGTCTTTAGTGTCACCAACCAGCAAACCGGCACAACCATTTGCAATATATAAAAATAAATATGAATAATATGAAAACAAAAATCGCAGCGCTCAGCACGTCTCTCGCTCTATTTATACCTTTTACGGCGCAAGCGGCTTGCACCAGTAGCGCCAACAATATCTGCAATCTCAACGACCTTGTTGGCTACTTGAAAGGCACCATCAACTCACTCATCCCGCTCCTGTTCGGCATTGCGCTCGTGGTTTTCATTTGGGGCGTCATCAAATACATGAACGCCGATGGTCCGGTGAAGATGGCCGAAGCGCGCAACTACATCATTTTCAGCATTCTCGCCATCACCGTTATGCTTTCGGTGTGGGGCATTGCGCTTGTGATTAAAAACACTTTCTTCGGCAATGCCAATAGTCCACTGGATTCATCCAGTTCCAACACTAGTGGTCTCAACAACCAGCTTGATCCTGGTAACGAGCTAGGTGCTGGAGGCAATAACCAAATTGATTCAAGCGCTGATACTGGCAATGAATTGAATGTTGGTAACTAATTTACTTAAACTATGAAAAAAATTTTATTGTCGGTCGGTGTTCTCTTTCTCCCGTTTGTTGCATTTGCTCAGGATACTGGTAACAACACTAGTAACGGCGTGACTAGTAGCCTGAACAACACTTTAAACGGCACAGGCGGTCTCATTGCCACCCTAACAAACGCCGTAAACTCTGTCATTCCATTCCTTCTGGCGCTTGCCGTGGTTGTTTTCATTTGGGGTGTCATTAGGTATGTCATCTCTCCAAGCGCTGAAGAAAAAGCCAACGCTCGCGGCTACATAATCTACGGCATCATCGGTATTGTGATTATCGTTTCGATCTTCGGTTTGGTGCGGTTGGTTCAAAGTGTTTTTGGTATTGGTGGGGCAAGTCTTGGAATTAGCGACATTCCTCAGGTTCCTAGCTCTTATAGCGGCAGTGGTCTCAATAATCAACTTGATCCAGGTGGTGAGCTCAACGCTGGCGGTTCGGATCAAAATGGTTTTGGTCAAAATTGCCTAACGGACAGCAACTGCAGCGGTGGTTTGGTTTGTAAACAAGGAGAGTGTTCCAACTAAATTTATCCACACCTGTATTGATTTTTCGCCGGAAGTGCGCGATACTTAAGCGAAGCTAATTTAAGCTTCAAAAGCATTAAATGGTCGGTAAAATCGGTTCATTCAATTAATTATTAATTTTTAAAAATTTAATCTATGAAAAAAGTTTTGTTGACAGTCGGTACGTTTTTGCTTCCAGTCGTCGCTTTTGCTCAGGGTAATAACACTGGTACTGGTGTTTCCACCAGTATCGGCAACACCCTCAATGGCACCAATGGCCTTATTGGCACGCTAACTAAAGCCGTAAACTCTGTCATTCCATTCCTTCT
>CAYXSG010000038.1:0-5459 GCA_964467325.1 uncultured Candidatus Saccharibacteria bacterium | reverse complement strand
AGCTGTTACGCTTTCTTTAAAGGATGGCTGCTTCTAAGCCAACCTCCTCATTGTCTGAAAATTTCCACCACCTTGAGTGCACTTAGCATAAATTTAGGGACCTTAAATTGAGATCCGGGCTGTTTCCCTTTTGACCAATGGAGCTTAGCCCCCACAGTCTAACTGCCAAATTCTAACTCTTTGTATTCGGAGTTTGATAGGTCTCGCGGGCTTTCGCTCTGTCGAGACCTTCCAGTGCTCTACCCCAAAGAGGAACATTTGACGCTAGCCCAAAAGCTATTTCGGAGAGAACCAGCTATTACCAGGCTCGATTAGCTTTTCACTTCTTATCTCAAGTCATCGTAGAGTATTGAACAGCTCTAACGTTCGGGCCTCCATAACTCTTTCGAGTTATTTCACCCTGCTCAAGACAAGCTCGCTCTGGTTTCGGGTCTGATGCATACTACGTAATTTTTTCGCGCTATTCACACTCGGTTTCCCTTTGGCTCCAGGCTCGCGCCTTTAGCCGGCAACATGCATCAACTCGTTGGCTCATTCTTCAATAGGCACGCCGTGACGGACAGCACTTCACGCACGAATATTCGCGCACAAAGTGCTGCCCGCTCCGACTCCTTGTAGGCACATGGTTTCAGATCTATTTCACCGCCCTTATCGGGCTGCTTTTCACCTTTCCCTCACGGTACTTGTTCACTATCGATCTCTAAAAATATTTAGCCTTACCGGTTAGTTCCGGCAGATTCCTTCAAGCCACTCGTGTCTTGAAGTACTCAAGAACGACAACAAAAGAGATATATTATTTTCGCTTACGGGGCCATTACCCTCTAGGGCCATTCTTTCCAGAATGTTCTGCTAATAATATATTTTTTAACTCTCCTCGTTATAAATAACGAAGTTGCCGCCTTACAACCCCCAACCTTAATCCTGCGGAATTAATCTTGCGATTAACGCCGTAAGAATAAAGTTGAGTTTGGGCTCTTTCCTTTTCGCTCGCCGCTACTAAGAAAATATCGTCCTTGCGGACATTGGTTTCTTTTCCTCCAGGTACTGAAATGTTTTACTTCCCTGGGTATGCTCCTTAATGTCAAGCATTAAGATTTCCTACATTACTGTAAGAAGAGTTTCCTCATTCGGAGATCTTGGGATATAACAGTTGCTAGGCACTTCCCCCAAGCTTATCGCAGCCACGCCACGTCCTTCATCGCTTTTTAGAGTCTAGGCATCCACCATGTGCCCTTAATTTCCTTATTAGGAAATGTAAGAACCACACTTACTTTTTTTGTTTTACCCTGTTACATAGAATTTTACTTCCACATAACGAGTTACCTACTGTATCTGTATCGCCTCATTGAGCTCGATACGACACGATGATCCATTTCATAGTCCGACGAAAGACCTTTAATCTTTAAAAGACTATGAGGATTTTTTTCAAATGACAGTCGGTCTGAAACAAAAAATCCGCGCGAGGCGGACGAGGCAGGCTTTTGAGGGCTTACTTCTATGTCCGCTTGGGGTTTTTTGCGATTATCATACTGTGTAAAAGACAGTATACATGATGGGTTTTAGCTGTCAACAAGCTTTATCTATGAGCGGAAAGTCCAAGCTTATCTAGGATCTTTTCGTGCGGAAAATCAAGGATATCTCGGATAAGTTTGTCGTAAATGCCGAGGCGATATTGGAAATCCGGCGTCTCAAAAAGAGTGTAGCGGATTTCGCGACCGATTTCTGACTCAAGGGTTTTCATCATGTTTTCCAACATGCTTTTTCGCAGGCCGTCGCCGACTACCAGAATATCCAGCCGGCTGTCCCAATTGTTGATGAACACGCCGGACACAATGACCAACTTGAGCTTGCCGGCGCGCGTCACTCTTTTCAAAATTTCGCTGTTACGCAGCGGACTGATGTGGATGAGCAAATCCTGCAAAGGTTCGAGATAATCAAATTCTTGATTGACCGTCCAACCAACAATCCGGCGCCGGACCGTTTTTTGATTCTTGCCTTTGCCAACTGTGAAGTCTTTGAAGAAGCTGTGCTTTTTCACCAGCCCGATTTTATCCATCATCTGCACTTCTTGCCGAGCCGCGCTACCCGAAACTTTCGCACGCTCCATAATTTGTTCCAAATCAAAAGTTTCAGTCGGATTAAAAAGGAAAAGTCGCATAATTTTCACCCTTGCCGCCGAACCGAAAACTTTCTCAAGTATTTCTATCATAAAAAACAGTATACACTAAAAATCCCCTTGCGGGGATTCTCAGTTCTTATTTTAATTCAACTTTACCTCCTGCTGCCTCGATCTTCTTCTTGAGGTCTTCGGCTTCCGCTTTCTTCATGTTTTCTTTGAGGAGAGCTGGCGCGCCGTCAACTAAATCTTTGGCTTCTTTCAAACCGAGCACCAAAGCTTCTTTGACCACTTTGATGACTGCAATTTTCTGAGCGCCACCGTCTTTAAGATGAACGTTGAAGGAAGATTTCTCTTCAGCGGCCGGAGCAGCTGCGCCTGCAGCCGGAGCCGCAGCCACCGCCGCCGCTGAAACGCCGAAGCGCTTCTCCAAAACTTTCACAAGCTCATTGAGCTCAATCACCGAGAGCTTCTCAATCTTTTCCACAAGATCTTTGAAGTGAGCTGGGATTCCTGCTTGCGCAGACAAGTCTACTTTTGTTTCTTCCATGATTGTAATAATTATTTTTAGTAATGTTTCTTGAATTTTCCCCGCTTTAGATAAAGCGGGGTGCCATTCTGATGGCGGGGCGTTCTGATTCAGAACACCTCGGCTCGCTGACTCGCCACTCCTCTTTATCTAAAGAGGAGATACCGAACTTGCGCCCTTGCTTTTTGCAATCTCATTCATCGCAATCACAAATCTCTGGATTGGCGAGTTAATGAGATTGACGAACATGCCGTAGAGCGTTTGCTGTGGCGGAATCAAAGCGATTTCCGACATTTCAGACTTGGACATGAATTTGTTTTCAAAGATGCCGCCGAGAATGGCGAGCTTGCCTTCAAATTTTTTCTCAAATTCATGAACGGCGCGCGCTGGCGCA
Source organism: uncultured Candidatus Saccharibacteria bacterium (assembly GCA_964467325.1). Lineage (GTDB taxonomy): Bacteria > Patescibacteriota > Minisyncoccia > Phycocordibacterales > JAKAEA01 > JARIGY01. The sequence goes on along the minus strand of CAYXSG010000038.1, from coordinate 2,420 downwards.
ACAAGATCCGCACCGTGCGCAATTCCGAGCTCACCTAGAAGTTCCGGCATTTCGCCAGTAAAACCTCTTTCGGAAAACGCTTTTTTGACGAGCGTCTTTTTCGCCACCGTGTAACCCACGCCAGCTTCTTTTAATTTCCGGCGCATCTCGGTCACATTGAGCACGTTGAGGCCGTGAAAATTCACAAAGACTGCCGACTTGGCATTCTTGGCCACCGTCGCCACCTTATCAAGCACTTCCTTTTTCTTCGCTTTTGTAATGGGCATAAATAACGATAAAATATCGTTTAATAATTCGACCCTTTGCAGGATCTTCGACCTAGGCTTGGAGATTCCTCGAGAGGACTTATGGTCGCCTCTTGTCTTTGGCCTATAAAATCAGACTAGCAAATCATTTCTGTCCCGTCAAATAGAGCAGCAGGAAGCTCGCCAAAAGTATTAACAAAAACCAAATGAAAAACCTGAAAAAATCTCGGTCAAAAAGTTTGAACATAAAGTAATTGTACTGTTAATACCAAATCCAAGCAACACAAAACCCCGCCTTTTGAGCGGGGTTTTGCTAGTCCATTCTTCTAGAGCTTAAACAATAGATAGAATCACAAGGGACTAATTATTAGTAGGTACCCTGTGCAATCAAGTTATTAAGACCGAACGAAATGTTGTTGCTGGTTGCAGATGAAGTTGCAATTACGCTTGCAGCAACAGTATCGAAGTAGATCTTAGAGATTGATAGAGATGTAACTCCACCACCCGCACCTGATCGGATCGCTCCGCTAAGTGTGAATGTTCTGGAAGCACCAGAAGCGACAACATATGCGTTTGCAGATGTACTGTCACCTGGTTGTGTATCAGCTACAGTCATGTTGGTGATACTTGATGAAGCAGTGTTTGCTGCTACTGCACCAGCGATAACCGAAGTCGTTCCCACGAATGCACCTGGGAGGCGAGATACGTACACATCAGAGTTACCTGTGTTGGTAAGGGTGAGAATGTATCTTACACTGGTACCAATTGTACCTGAAACCGTTCCAGATGTTGGGCCTGTAAGTGCTGATCCACCATTACTTTGGTCAACAACTGAAGAGCTTGTGAGTGTAAGACCTGCCTGCAAGAACGTTGTGTCGTTGCTTGTGATGTTGTTAGCACTCGTGAGGGTGACAGTGTTGTAATTGCTGTCAACGCCAACAATACTTGCAGCAACGAGTGTCGTTGAAGCTGAGATATTGTTTGCCTGATAACCTGAATTGATATCAGCTGTGAGTGTAACGTCTGTCCATGTATCAGCAGTGAGAGGAATGTTCATGTTTGTGAACGTTGTGTTTCCCGCTGCGAGACTGTTAGCGCCGTATGTCTGGCCGCCAACTGAGAGGCGAACGTTGCTAACAAGAGATGTCGTTGCATAACTAGCAGTTGCAGTCGCAAACTTGAAGTTGAAGCCCATACTGTTGAGTGTGGAGTTCTGATTTGCAGACTTGACGCTAAATACTCCTAGAACAACACCTGTTGTCTGCTGAGTATTTGATGTAACAACAATTCTCTGTGCTGGTGTCGATGGGCTGATGCGAGTGTAAATCGTACCAGTTGAACCAGTTGTTGAGAGGGTAACTGCGTTACCATAATTAATTACTGGTGATCCCCCTTGACTTGTTGAGCCCAAACCTACTGAGTCAGTGTAACCCTTACCGTTGATGGTTCGGACTGCACCTGTTGGGATGGCTACGTAAACCGTCTGATTGGTAATCTTGTCGCTAGCAGCAAGAACGTTTGCTGTAACAGCGAGAATGGTGTCAGTACCTGGTGTTACGATGATTGGGTTGATAGAGTCAAATCGGACAAGGTAGTCAGATCCAACAGTGATTTCTGTAACATCAGCTGAACTTGAGAGAGTCTTTGTAGCAAGAATGTTGCCAGAAGCGTCCGTCAAGCTAAGTGATCCGAAATCAAGCCATGGTCGCTCACTGAAGTGAACGTCAAAGCGTGTGACTGCTGTCTTTCCGTTGATTGCTTGGAGTTTGACAGAAATCAAAGGCTTGTTCATGTCGCCTTTCTTCAAAGTCTGGCTAGCTGGTGCGTATGATACGTAGCTCAATGTGATTGAACCATCAGTACCATCTGGTGCCCATACTCCGCCGGTAACTGTACCGCCTGTTGTTGGATTGCAATTGTTTGCAATTGGGTTTCCATTTGGGCAGAGAGGACCTGTTGCCACTGTGCCACTGGTCATACAATTGCTTGCAAGAGTGTTTCCGTTAGGACAGAGAGGACCTGCCGACACTGTTCCATTGCCGAAGGCTGCTCTGGTGATTGGACCAAAGTATCCGACTGCTGGTGAGATGCCGTTTGCTGCCTGCCATTTTGCAAGAGCAGCCTTAGTCAAGTTTCCAAAGTAACCGGTTGGGGCCACATTGAGGTAACCTGCTG
>CAYXSG010000037.1:0-5765 GCA_964467325.1 uncultured Candidatus Saccharibacteria bacterium | reverse complement strand
TTGCGAGCACAGAGAAGTTTGTAACCAAAGATAAGTGACCGCCGCCGACCAACAAAGACCGCATAGCATCAATGCCGTATGATAGCGGATTCAAGCGCACAATTAAAGTTAGCGCGCCGGGCAGATTGTCCAAAGGAAACAGGGCGCCGGAAAGAAAGAAAATCGGCATGACGATAAAATTCATAATGAGTTGGAAGCCTTGCATGTCTTCCAAACGGGAAGCGATAGCTGTGCCAAGCGCCGTAAAAAGTATGGCGGTCAAAAACATAAAGACAAACACCAATGGCAAGTTTGCAGCCGATACCGGACGAAAACCTACGATCATGGAAAGACATAAAACCACAACACCTTGAATTACCGCCACAGTCGCACCGCCAAGCGTTCGACCGAGCATTATGGTAAACCTAGAGACCGGCGCCACCAGCGTCTCTTTAAGAAAACCGAATTGCTTGTCCCAAATGATTTCAATACCGGAAAAAATTGAGGTGAAAAGAATGCTCATGGCAATGATGCCCGGCGCTAAAAATTCAATGTAGTTACCACCGCCAGCCTTGGCGTACACCGGCCCAAGACCGAAACCGAGCGCCACCAAAAAGAGCAGCGGCTGGCCAAGAGAGCCGATAATCCTTGAACGAGAACGAATATATCTTTTCAGCTGGCGCAACCATAAAATATAAATAATTTTCATGATGATTTTAAATTACCTGCGGCCCCACATTTTAGTATGAACGCGCATCCGATCTTTAACACTTGCGCCTTCTTCAGGACGAATTGAATTTCCCGTAAGAGACAGGAAAGCATCTTCAAGAGTTTGGGAACTAGTTTTATTTTTAAGTTCTTCAGCCGTGCCAGAGGCTACAATCTTACCGTGGTCAATAATAGCGATTTGGTTAGCAATTTTTTCGGCTTCTTCCATGTAATGAGTCGTTAAAAAGACAGTGACACCCTCTCTCTTGTTCAAATCTTTTATGTAAGTCCAAAGATGGTTGCGCGTCTGTGGATCAAGGCCGATGGTCGGCTCGTCAAGAAAAAAAACTTTTGGATGATGCAAGAGGCCACGGGCGATTTCCAACCGACGCTTCATGCCGCCGGAGAAATTTTTTGCGTAATCATCTTTCCTGTCCCAAAGTTCTACAAGCTTTAATAGTTCTTCAATGCGCGGCTTGTATAAATTTTTCGGCACGGAATAAAGTACTGCGTGATATTCCATATTTTCGTAAGCAGTGAGCTCGTTATCAATGCTGGGATCCTGAAAAACTATACCGAACGATTTTCGCGCTTTCTCTTGTTCAGTCATCACGTTGAATCCGTTGAGGTATACCTCTCCGGTAGTGGGCGCCAAAAGCGTGGTGAGCACTTTAATGCTAGTAGTTTTACCAGCGCCATTCGGTCCGAGAAAAGCGAAAATCTCGCCTTTTTTCACATTGAAGCTGATATTGTCCACAGCCACAATATCGCCATACTTTTTTGTTAGGTTTTTAACCTCAATAATATTGGGATTGTCCATGTGAAAATTTTAAGCTCGGAATTTTATTATTTGCAGTCGTCGCAATCGCAAACATGTGCACCCTTTTTAACATGCAGACCGTCATGCCACACGCCGCAGTGCCAGCATCGGCTGCGCGCAATCATCGCAACGCCAATGTAGATAACGATAATTGGCCAGACAATCGCCCATTCTAATCCGGAAATCAAGCCGAGATTTTTAAGAAGAAACGCCGCACCGACAAGCATGACAAGCAATCCTAATCGCATAAATTTAATTTTATAAAATAATAATATTCTTATTATAACACACTACTTTCTGTCGCGAATCTCTTTGAAGACGCGGTAGGAATAAACGGTCGGCACGAGCACAACGCAGAGGAGCACAGCTGCGAGAAACAAGGCTTTGAAAAAAGGCGAAAGGAATGCGCTCAGGAAAATCAGCGCGCCGCCCCACATGAAGAGCGCGCCGGCGAGCTTGTGAGTTTTTTTCCAAACTTCGTCAGAAGAAAGCGTCCATGGCGTGCGAAAACCAACAAACCAGTTGCCTTTTATTTCGCTCATGTAATAACCGATGACGGCAAAAAGCGCGCCAACCAAAAGCGGCATGATAAAACCGACAGAAACTGGATAGCCGAGGCCGTTGAGACCGACCGCAATATATACCACTGTCAGAAAAAGTACGAGCGACATGGTGAAAATGCTGTAAGCGCCAGCAAATTCCTTGTAGCGATCGCGATGCGGATCAATGGAAGGCATAAAAGCCATGAGGATATAAACTGCAATAATCAGTGCCGGAAAAAAGAACGCAGCGAAAGCTTTCGGGCTGTAACCGTCAGCCATGCCGGAAATGTTCCAATGGGTTGCAACTGATTCTGGAAAATTGGCGTAAAAATAGAACGACAAGATTACAACCGCAATCAAACAGATAAGACTGACGAGATTTGGAATTTTTTTAAAAGCGGTGATGTGTGGCATAGATATTGTTTTAGCTATATGCCTCTAGTATACTCTTTTTATGGATAAAAAGGCAAAATTTTCAAAGCTGCTTTCAGAGCTCAAGAAATGGAACGATCACACGAATTTGACGGCCATCAGAGATGACGCCGGCATTGAGAAAAAACATTTTCTGGATTCCCTTTCGGTTATTCCAAACATTCCAAAAGAAGCTAAGACACTCGTGGATGTGGGCACGGGCGCCGGTTTTCCCGGTTTGCCGATCGCAATTGAATGTCCAGAGCTAGCGGTAACTCTGATTGAAACCTCAGAGAAAAAGGTACTGTTTTTGAAGCATGTAGTGGCCGAGCTTGAACTTCACAATGTGACGATTGTGAACAGTCGAGCGGAAGATGCTGGAAAAAATCCTGAGTTTAGAGAAAAGTTTGATGTGGCTGTGGCGCGCGCCGTGGCAGGCTTGCCAACACTTTCAGAATATCTTTTGCCACTCGTTCGAGTGGGCGGAATGATGATTGCACAAAAAAGCATTAACGAAGAAGAGATTAGCAATTCAACAAACGCTTTAAAAATTCTGGGCGGTGCAAAACCAGTTTTAGTACCAATAAAAATTGACGGCTTAGCGCCAAGACAACTCGTCATTGTCACCAAAGAAAAACCGACGCCGATAGAATATCCGCGCCGGTCCGGCATTCCTTTAAGGAAACCGCTTTAAAAAATTATTGTGACAGTGCGCCGCCTTGGCCCTCAGGTGTCGTTGAACCTTCCTCTTCTTTTTCTTTTATTTTAGGTTTGGAAATTTTCAAAGCCTTCAAAACAGTTTCTGCATCCTTGCGCGCAGCGATTAAATCCTGATTGCCAGCTTTAATATCTGCTTGCGCAGCGACCAGAGCCTGCTTGTTAGCTTGCATAGTAGTCGTCGCACCATTGTCCGGAACAAGCGAAGCGACAGAAGTGGAAGCTGTTTGAGCTTGAACTAATGCATCAGCAATTTTTGTATCCATGTCGGTAATCGCAGTTTGAAGTGTCGTCACGTCTTGCCCGGCAGTCTGAAGTTCAGCAACTCTAGATTTAAGCTTAGCACTTATAAGCGAAAGTGAATTGCCAATTGTGACAATTCTGTCAGAGGCAACCAAAATGTGCCCTTGTGGAACGACAAGCGCGTAAATTCTGTAGGACTGCGTTATGGATTTTACGTCATCTTTGAGTGTGGTCGTACCGGAATCCGATTCAATTTTTTCTTTAAGATTACTCAAGCTTGAAATTTCGTCCTGTACTTCTTTTGAAATATCGGCTTTGGCGCCGGCAGAAACTCTTTTCAGATTGGCACTTTTGTTTGAAAGATTGGTCAAAGTACTAATTCGGCGGTCAATCTCTTGCGTGGCGCGAGTTTTAGCATTTTCCATTTGCTTCTGTTTGGCCGGCGCTGGAGTCTGCGCAAAAACCGGCAAAGCAAACGTCAAACCCGCTATCAAAATAGAACTAAATGCTAAATATTTTTTATTCATATTTTAATTTTATTGATTTACTGGCTTATCATTTAAACTGGTATTAATATCAGCGGAATCGGAACTGAGGGAAGACATTTCCGTATCAACTGAAGATAAATCCTGATTCAAAGCCGCGTCCGACGAACCACTCGATCTGATGCCGGCCTGCATAGCATCATCTTGAGGCGCTGCAGTTTGCTGAGCCAAGCCGTTTTCATTTGTAACCGCCGTTGAAACTTGACTGTTCTGACTGTTGAAATACCACCAAATTCCTAAAACAACGAGTGCCACGATGATGACAATTAAAATTATTTTTTTACCTGACATATTTTACGTTTTTACAATTAACTTTTAATTTATTACCTAATGACTAGCTAATTATAACCCATTATTGTGTTTGGCGAATCTGAATGGAATCAGCAGTAATGCCGTTGGCGGAATTCGTATTGCCTTGAACAGTCACGGTATTTCCCACTTTCAAATCGTCCAAAGAACCGGCCACTGATTTCATCACGGCGGTGGTTGGCGAGATAAACACAATTCTAGAACCGCCGGTCGGCATGCTTATGGTGATGCTTGTGTCGTCTTTGGAAATAATATTACCGATGACGAGATTGGCGCGATTGCCTTGCATCATCATGCGCGCACCGGAAAAATTCTGGTTTCTTGTGCCGCTAGCTGGCGCTGCCGCTTTTGAACTACCAAAAGCGAAACCACCGTAAAATATGCCAACTGCTAGCAAAATACCAACAACAATCACAACGCTTTTTTTCTTAGTAAGATTTTTCATATAAAATTTTAATATTTAACTATTTTTATAATTTACTCATATCTGAGTGCTTCAATTGGATTTAGTCTGGCCGCGCGGCGCGCCGGATAATAGCCGAACGCAATGCCGATTAAAGCCGACACGCCGAACGCTAGTAAAACTGAAAACAGCGAGACGTTCGTTTGAAGCAAGCCGGTCGCTGACACGCCCAAGGAAATGCACCAGCCTAAAATCACGCCGATTGCGCCGCCAATGAACGTCAGCATCACTGATTCGACCAAAAATTGCGTGCTAATATCGTTCCGCTTAGCGCCGATGGCTTTACGCAAACCGATTTCGCGCGTGCGTTCCGTCACGGTCGTGAGCATCATATTCATAATGCCGATGCCGCCGACAATGAGCGAAATGCCGGCCACCGAGGCGAGCAAAATCGTAAGCGTTGTGGTGATGGAAGAAGCGGAAGAAATGATGTCGGCTTGGTTGAGCGTGCTAAAATCGGCAAGCGCCGGATTAGAAATGTGGTGGCGCGCCAAGAGCAAGCTCGTCACGTCAGCTTGAAGCGTTTGCATGTCGGCTTGGCTGTCGGCCTGAAGACTGATGGTACTCACGTAGGATTGTCCGACAAGAAATTTTTGAGCAACCGGCAGCGGAATATAAACGGCGTCGTCGGGATTGTTGAAACCAGAACCGCCTTTAGCTTTCATCACACCAACCACTTTGTAATCAATACCTGAAATCCTGATGGATTTTCCGATGGCCTCTGCGTCAGTGCCGAAAAGGTCATCGCGGGTGGTCGGACCGAGCACCGCCACTTTTGCCAAAGATTTTATATTTTGGTCGGTTATGAAAGTTCCCTCGCCGATTTCCATATCCCTGACCAGTGTGTAATCCGGCACCGTACCGATGATTGACGTGTTGGTGTTCGTGCCTTTGGCCACCACCTGCTTTCTTACTGTCAAATCCGGCGCGACGTATTTTGCCGTGGTAATTTGCGCTTTAATGGCGTCCGCATCTTCTTGAGTCAAAGTTTGAGACGAGCCCCGACCGGCAGAAACCTGCACACCCGG
>CAYXSG010000036.1:0-5832 GCA_964467325.1 uncultured Candidatus Saccharibacteria bacterium | reverse complement strand
AAATTCTGATTAAGTTTTTCAGCTGGCTGACTTTGGTTTTTTCCACAGATGTCATCTGCATTTCCAAAGCCGAATATGATTTGGCAAAAAAATGGCCTTTGGTCGGCAAAAAAGTGCGCCTCATTCCAAACGGCATCAGCATTCCCAATTTCCTAGAAAAATCTCTGGCGCTTCAAACTCTAGCAAGTCATGTTGGTCGGCCTGTTTCTTCCTTTGAAAACAAAACGGTGGTAATTTCCATCGGCGAACTCACGAAAAACAAAGGCTACGAATATGCGATTCCGGCTTTTAAAAATTTGCCGGATTTCGCGTACGTAATTGTCGGCACTGGCGAAGATCGCGCCAACTTGGAAAAAGTCATTTTAGAAAACGAACTTTATGAGAAAGTGGCACTCGCCGGCTTTGTGGCCGACGCTTCCACGTTTCTTAAAGCCGCCGACATTTTCCTGCTCGCTTCGGTTAAAGAAGGTTTGCCTTACGTCCTGCTTGAAGCCGGCGCCGCGCGCTTGCCAGCCGTGGCCACGAACGTCGGCGGCATTCCCGAAATTATTGAGGACGGAATTTCCGGCATTCTGATTCCGCCCAAAAGTCCGGAAGCTGTGACTGGTGCACTAATTCGCTTTAAATCGGACGAAACTTTCAGAAAGCTTTGCGCTTCCCAGCTTGAGCAATCAGTCAGCCTGAAATATAATAAAAGCGACATGATAAAAAACACAATCATAGTATATAATGATATTGTATGACCAAACTTAAAGGTGACGTAGAATTTGACGACAACAAAGAAGACGAATCTTACTCTATGCGAAAAAATATAAGAGATTTCTCGCAGATATCGCTCGCCAACACCGTAAAAAGAATGCATTTGGCGCGCACCAACAAGCAAGCGGAGCGTCTACTTGTAATTCTCGGCGCCGTTTCTTTCATCTTGGCGATTTTAATCATCATGTATTTTGTGTTCGGCATCGGCAAGCAGAAAAAAACTTTTTATTACAATCCGCCGGCCAGAAGCCAAGTTTCACCCGCTTCGTTAAATACTAAAAAATAACATGAGGAAATTCATCAAAGGATTCACGCTGGTTGAGCTCATGGTCGTGTTGGCGGTGGTCTGCCTTCTTGCCAGCATAGTTTTTGTTGCATTCAACAAAGCCCAAAAAAATTCCCAAGACGCAAAAGTTTTAAACGATGTCAGCCAAATCCAGCTTTCGCTTGAGCTGTATTATCAAGATCACGGCTATTACCCTTCATGCCCAGACAACCAAGCAAGCTGCTGTGTCGGCAGCGCGACCTGCTACGACAGCCAGAACAACAATTTTACCGGCATGCTTTTTAGCACACCGGAATCAGACACCGCATCACTCAATTCAAACTTGGCCGCCAGTCTTTATGCTTTTCGGCCGCTTCTGGGAAAAGTGCGAGACGCCGGCTACATTTATAATTGCGACAAGAATGTTGTTATCGACCAAAATAACCAAAACGCAATTGTCTGCAATCATGCTTGGCTCAGATACACGGTAGTCATCTCAACTCTCACCACCGACACACAAGTCACTTTGGCGCGCGAGGCCGGCGATCCAACTCCGGCCTGCATTCCAAAAACCGTTCCAGATGCCGCCAGCAATACCACCGATCCATGCGCTGGTGTTTTGCTTGCTCAAAATTCCATCTTGCCATCAGGCAGTCACACAGGCTGCATGGATCCTGCGTATGTGGAGTACGACGGAACGGCAGCTTATTCAGATCATTCTATGTGTCACACCCTGCGAAGTTCGAACGGCGGCGGTTCTACATCTGGACCCACTCGAGGCTGCAAACTCTGGGGCGCGTCGAATTACAATCCAGACCCAAACATAATAAATGATTTCAGCTTGTGCATACCTGCCACGAATCAAACCAATACTTTCAATATTTCTGCCAGCGCGACCGGCGGCGGCACAGTTTATCCAGCCGGTGTGACTGCTGTGCAAGCTGGGAGCTCATATAACTATATAATTTCAGCAGACTCTGGCTATGTCATTCATTTATACATAGACAACACCGAGGTCGCACCCACCACCTTTTTCACTTTCTACAATATCCAGAGCAATCACTCAATTTATGTATCATTTGTTCCTGAGGATAATTCCGGCAGCGGTTCAGGTTCTGATTCTGGTTCTGGCAGTGGTTCAGATTCCGGCAGCGGTTCAGGTTCTGGTTCAGGTTCTGGAAGCTGTTCATACGATGAAAATTGGGGCACTGATTATTACGATAATTATTCTTGCTATCCAAATACTGCATACTGCCAATACGGCTACACCTATGACAATTCGTACCAGTGCTACTACGGAGATAGCGGTTCCGGATCGGGTTCAGGTAGTGGTTCTGGTTCGGATTCAGGCTCAGGCAGTGACTCAGGTTCAGGATCAAGTTCAGGAAGCAGTTCAGGTTCTGATTCAGGTTCAGGTTCTGGAGGTTACAGCTGCGGCACCATAAACGTAACAAACGCAATATACGGCGGCAACGTTCAGAATGTTGCGCCAACTAGCCCAACCAATGTCACCAGCTATATTGCGGCGCAATGCAACGGCCTGACAACTTGCGATTATGGAGTATATGCTCAGCAAATTGGTGATCCTTATTACCTTATTCAGAAGGATTATGTGGCCAACTACCAATGCGACGGCGTAAATATGCCCCAGGTTTATTTGCCGCCAGAAGCAGGGTTCGGAAGCGTCGCTCATTTGTCCTGCGAAAACGTAAACAATTCCTGCGGTTCTGGATCTGGTTCTGGTTCCGGCTCTGATTCCGGAAGTGGTTCTGGTTCCGGCTCAGGTTCTGGTTCGGGCAGCGGCTCAGGTTCTGGTTCTGGTTCAGGTGGCGCCGGAGCACCATGCACTTCCAACGCAAATTGTGGCACTTATTATATATGCACCAGTTCACAAAATATTTGTGTATATAATGACCCAGGAGGGGAAGCCGTGATGGGTTGTATTGACCAGAACTCGCCAAGTTACAGTCCTGGCGCCAGTATGCAAGGTACTTGCAGCACCCCATCAAACAGTTCCGGCAACTTTTACAACGGAGTATATCAGGGACATTACGGTTCCGGAATAGGCTGGGGACCCAGCGGCAGATACGACTGCGGTAATTGGCACATCAACAGTTCTGGCGGTTACGATTATTATTCATATGTCCATTGTGGTACCGACTGGTCCTACTAGCTGCGCCACTCTACTCTCAAAAGGGGCAAGCGGGATTGGGTTTGGAGAATTCTATTTTCCGGTAACATTTTTATGAACACCGGCCAAACGACGTTGCTCCCCTTGAATTCTTCTGGGATATTAAAAATTACGTCTGTAATGTCCCCGTTCGTTTTTATAAACAACGGTTTGATTATCGTCTTGCCGATTTTAATTTCCAGATTTTGAAAAAAATCAGCATTCATACTTGCCACTTTCGAGCCGGTGAAGAAGCTGAGCTTGAGATAGCTCATATTCTCAGTGTAAATCAAAACCGCCGATTGGAATGCGCCGGTTTTAACATCCCAACCGTTGCCATTGCCGAAAATGCCGTAAGCTTGAAAATTTTCGTGAAGGCCGTAGGACGAACCAATGGGTTTGAAAACTTGTTGTTTAGGAAGTCGCGAGGATTCCAAACTCGACCAAGTTATAGCTTGGGATGTTGAAATTCTATCGTGAATTTCTTGATAATCAGCAGCAAATAGAATTATACCGTAAGCGGCAAGGAGTGCGAACATTAAGGATTTTTTCCAGCTTTTCGGCATGGAAATTATGAAAAAAGCAGAAGCAAAAACCATGCCGACAATGCCAGCGCTGAAATCCGCAACATATCTCGAACTGATCGCTGGTGTGTAAAGGTAAAATCCGAACATCAAGAAAAATGAGACCAGAGACCAGACAACAAGCTCCGGCTCTAAAAGCGGCTTGATTTTTCGGCGAAATAAAAACCACGTGGCAACACCAAAAACAAACGTGAGAAGCGCCAAATCCGGCAAGCCGAAAGTTTTGGAATAAAAATTCCGCTGGCGCACCAAGCCCACTTGGCCAGGAAAAAAGTGGCTCATGTACATCGTGTACTGATTATTGAAATTCGGACTGAAGAAAACTACGCTGGCGAGTTCTTCGGCGGCGGAAAGTATTGGTGCATGACTAAAAGGCGATCCGAATTTCGTTTCAAAACGGTTGATGGGATCCAAGTCCACATTTTGCCAATGGCCGAAATCCGAAATTTTGCCGAATCGAGCGTAGTTTGATGCGCCGAGCGCCAAGCAGCCAACCAAGAAAAGGCCGACGATGGCCAGCCGGCGCTTTGGCGTTTTAACAAGCACCAACAAAACCAGAACAGAAGCGACGCTGTATATGAGCGCGGTCGGCCGGAAAAAACCGGCAAAGCCGCAGAGAAAAACAAATGGAAAAAGCCAACGTTTTTTTTCCGACAAAGCAATCAAAACCGTACCAGCCATCATCATGACAGAAACGAGATAAGCATAGAAAACCGCTTCTTCGTAAACAATGAAGCGCGTGCGGGCCAGAGCAAACATTTGCGGTAAAAATGGCACGAGAAACGCCAGCAAAATTGCCGTGAGAATTTGAACGGTTTTGGAAAATTTTATTTTTTCCGCTAAACAATAAGCCGTCCAAAAAACCGAAAAAACAGTCAGCCACAAGTAAAATCCCAAAACCAATCTGTCGGAAAAGCCGTTGAAAGCAAAAAGTCGAGCAATAATTTCAAACGGCAAGCGCAATGCCGGCGCACCCAAGCCCCAAACCTGCTGAAGCTTGCCGTTGAAAAAAACCTCATCATAGGTGAGATTTTTCGGATCGCTCGAAAGTGAAACGTGTCCGGAAAGAAACGCTTCGGTCTGCATGCGATAAATATAGCTTTGTGAATACCAATTGCCCGAACCACGAATCAAATTGGTTGAAAAGAAAAATAAAACTGTCGCCAAAAGCGAAACGCCAACGCCTAAAATGACAGCGTGCTTTTTCGAGAGTTTGCTATTGAACGTTGGTAAATTCATTTCGGACAATTTCCCGATGCGCATTTCGGCGGTAGCGGCGCATCCCCATAAGAATACCAAGCGCCGTAAATTCTGTCACAAGGTGCGAACCGCCATAACTCATGAAAGGAATGGTCACGCCGGTCACCGGCATGATGCCGATGTTCATGCCCACGTTCACCACGAAGTGCGCCGACAGAAATATCGCGATGCCCAAGCCGTACAAAATTTCAAAATTGGAAGCGCCAAGCATGGCATTGGCCAGAATTCGCCAGATGACAACGCCGTATAAAGTGAAAAGTAAAATCGAACCGACAAAGCCCCATTCCTCGGCAAATGCGGCGAAAATAAAATCGGTCCGGTATTCCGGCAAGAAGTTGAGCCGCGATTGCGTGCCGTAGCCCACACCTTTGCCTAAAATTTGGCCGGAGCCGATGGCCACTCTGGATTGATCCACGTTGTAACCGGCGCCATGAATGTCTGAGAGCGGCTTTACGAAAGTGATGATGCGATCTTTTTGATATGGCTTTAAAACATACAGCCAAAGTCCAGCAAAAGACGTCAAACCGATGAGCACCACCAGAATGAAGTGTTTTTTAGAAATGCCGGAAACCAAAACCATGCCGAACCAGATGATAAACATGATAATGGCGCCGCCAAAATCTGGCTGAATCAAAATTAAAAAGCAGATGATGAAAGCGTACAAGCCAGAAATGATGATGTGGCGCACGTTGCGAATTTCAATGTGGCGGCGGGAAAAATATTTTGCCAGGAGTAAAACCAAAACAATTTGTGCCGGATCGGACGGCTCCACCGAGAAAAAGCCCAGCCGAAAC
>CAYXSG010000035.1:0-5983 GCA_964467325.1 uncultured Candidatus Saccharibacteria bacterium | reverse complement strand
CTTTCGTATCCAAATCCACCACGCCCACGCCACCGCGCCGCTGTTTGCGATATTCGTCAGGATCGGTGCGCTTGATGTAGCCGCCAGCCGTCAAAACCAAAACCGATTCTTCATCCGGAATCAAATCTTCTTCAGAAAAAGCCTTCGCGGCGCTTTTTACCACGCGCGTTTTGCGGTCGTCGCCGTATTTCGCCCTGATGTCGGCAAGCTCGCCTTTGATAATGGCCAGAATTTTTTTCTGATTGGCCAAAATGTCTTTGAGTTCCACAATCAAAGCTTGCACCGCGTTGAGCTCATCTTCAATTTTCTTGCGCTCCAAACCGGCCAAGCGCTGGAGTTTCATTTCCAAAATCGCGGTCGCCTGCAAATCGGAAAACTTGAATTCAGCTTTCAGGTTGGCGTGGGCGGTCGGCGTATCTTTAGACTTTTTGATGAGCCTAATGATTTCGTCAATGTGATCAAGGGCTTTTTTCAAGCCGAGCAAAATGTGCTCGCGCGCCAGCGCCTGTCTCAAATCAAATTCCGTCCGGCGCCGCACCACAATCTGCCGATGCTTCACGAATTCTCTTAAAATAGAATTTATTGAGAGAGTTTGCGGCACGCCGTCCACAAGCGCGACAACGTTCAAGTGGAAAGTTTCTTCCAGCTGCGTGTGTTTGTAGATAAAATTCAAAACTTTCTGGGGATAGACGCCGTTTTTCAAATCAATGACGACGCGAATGTCTTTCGTAGATTCGTCGCGCAAACCTTTGACGCCTTCGAGCTTTTTCTCGCGCACCAAATCAGCAATCGCCATAATTAAATCGGCTTTGTTGACGCGAAACGGAATGGATGTGATGACGATTTGGAAATTGTCGGACTTGTTTTCAATGATTTCTGCTTCGCCGCGCGTGACGATGCCGCCTTTGCCGTTCGCATACGCATGATGAATGTCTTTTTCGCCGTAAATAATGCCGCCAATCGGAAAATCCGGACCTTTGATGAACTGCATCAAGTCTTCGTTGGTCGCATCTTTGTTATCAATCAAAAAAGTGGTCGCGTCCACCACTTCGCGCAAATTGTGCGGCGGAATGTTGGTCGCCATGCCCACCGCGATGCCGAGCGTGCCGTTCAAAAGCAAATTTGGCACAGCGGACGGCAGCACTTTCGGTTCTTTGCGCGTGCTGTCGTAATTTGGATTGTAATCTACCGTTTCTTTTTCAATATCACGCAAAAGTTCGCCGGAGAGTCGCGCCATTTTCGCTTCAGTGTAACGCATGGCGGCTGGCGAATCGCCATCAATGGAACCGAAGTTACCTTGACCGATGACCAGCGGATATCTGAAAGTGAAATCCTGCGCCATTTTCGCCATCGTATCGTAAATGGCCACGTCGCCGTGCGGGTGATATTTTCCCATCACATCGCCCACCACCGCCGCTGATTTGCGAAATTTGGCCGAGGAAGTCAGGCCCATTTCGTGCATGGTGTAAAGAATGCGGCGATGCACCGGCTTCAAGCCGTCGCGAATGTCCGGCAGCGCTCGGTCGGTGATGACCGACATGGCGTAGTCGATGAACGACTCGCGCATTTCCGTGCTGATATTGCGGTCAATAACGTTGATTTTCGGCGCTTTTTCAGGAATTTTTTCAGCCATATATGAGTCTCATTATAGCATTTTAGGCATTGCGAATCAAGATTAATTGGCCGGATCGGTGATGATGACTTCAGCCGATTTTGGCGTGCTGGTTGGAGCAGTAAAAGTTGGCGGCGGCGTGCTTTTAACGGCACTCAACACGTTTGCATAACCGGCCGAAAAAGTTTGAATAACAGACTGAAGTGGCGAAGGATTTTCACTTGCCGGATTTTGAACGCCTTCCGGAATTTTCGAAAGATATAAGCGGTTAACAGTCCAAATGCCAGCAATGACAAGCACAATTAAAAGGCTGATGCCGAACGCATATCGGCGCCGGGTTTTTTCCGACTCATGGCGTAATCGTTCTATATATTGAAGCATATTAGCTCACTGCAAAGACCACCACCTCGCCTTCTTTGCCTTCCAAATCTTTTCTTTTGATGGTCAGCTTGTCAATTGGCTTTGGTTGTTCCACGCCGCCTTCTTTGCAGAAAACTTTCAGCGCGTCTGGCATGGCGCCCGGACTGTCTATCCCAACCGGAATGATAATTTTCGGCTCGTATTGAACGGCGAGTTTGTAAGCATCGTGCGGATCAAGCACGCCGTTGCCACCGATAGGCACAAATAAAATATCCACGCCGTCAATCGCCTCTTTCGTCTCGTTGGAAATATCTTTGGAGTCCAGCGCACCGAAAAAGCAGATGTTGATGCTGTCCAAATTTAAAGTGTAAATTGTGTTGACACGTGGTTCGCCGCCATATTTTGAGGTGGACGCGAAGCCTTTGATGAAAATCCCTTTGGTTTCATATTCGCCGGGGCCGGACACCACAAGCGGCTGCTTGTCGCCGATGCCAATTTGCTCCGCGCCGTTAAAATCGGGATGGTTGACCGAAATCAAACACACATCCGCACCGAAGCGCGACGGTTTGAGCTTGGATTCTTTGGAAATGGGATTGAGCGCAACACACACATCGCCAAATTGAAGCTTGAAAAACTGATTGCCGTGGTGGGTTATGACCATAGTTGCCACATTATATAAAAAAAGTAGTATAAGCGCCAGAGTCGTGTACTTTGACGTTTAGAAACCCCCACACCAAGAAAGAGGTGGATCATGATTGGTCGTTATGAAGAGTCCAGAATTGCCCAGATATTCTGCGACGAAAACAAGCTGGAACTCTGGGAAATAGTTGAACTGTCAATTATCAAAGCCAGAGCAGACTTGAACCGAATACCGATGGACGTTTACCTTTCGATTACTCAAGGGCTTCGAGAGAATCCAATTAGCCAAGAAGTAATTGCTATGTGGCTCGAGATTGAAAGGGAGCTCAACCACGACCTCAACGCCTTCGTTCAAACCCGGCGTAGGGTGATTAGTGTTGTCCATCAGGGCTCTTGGCACGACGAAGTAACCTCGTTTGATATTGAGGAGCCGGCGTTCGCCTTGATGCTCAAGGCCGCCGTGGACACCGTGATTTCCATGCTGGAAAAGCTGATGGGCGTTGTTGCGGATTTGGCCAAGCGCTATCGCTACACCGTCATGCTCGGCGTCACTCACGGCCAAGCGGCAGAATTGCAAAGCTTTGGCAAACGCTGTCTGACATGGCTTGTGCAGCTGCGTCTTGGTTTGGGCCGACTTCGCGAGGCCCGAGAACTGCTTAATTTCTCCAAGATCTCCGGCACCATCGGCAACTACAGCGGTGTTAATCCGGAACTTGAAAAATGGGCGTTGGGCATTCTCGGACTCAAACCGTTTTACGGTGCGACCCAGATTATGCCTCGGGCCATTTACCTTCCCGTTGCTCAAGCTCTTTGCCAGATTACTCAGGAGATAGATAAAATCTCCACTGATATCCGGCTGGCTGCTCGAAGTGTCAGTCCGATTATGCAAGAACCTTTTGGCAAAAAAGCCACCGGTTCTTCGGCCATGCCTCAAAAGAAAAATACCATTGGCACAGAAAAGAACGAGGGTATGTCGAGAATGGCTTTGGGTTTCCTCCTTATGATTGAGCTCAACCTCAAAACTTGGGAAGAGCGAGCCATTGAGCAATCTTCGGTGGAACGCGTCGCCTGGCCGGATTTGTTCCATGTCACTTGCCACAGCATCACCACGCTGACAAAAATTCTTTCGGGTCTTAAAGTCTATCCAGACAATATGATTCGAGAGATTGAGAACACGCACGGATGCTATGCTGCGGCGGCGGCCAAAAACCTGCTGACCAAGTATTGCGCACAGGCTGGCATTAGTGCTGACGAAGTCTATCGGATCGTTCAGTTGGCTTCGTTCAATATGTTTGAACCGAAAAACACAGCGCTCGCTGCACTTAGGACAAATCCGCCACAATCGCTGGCGGAAGCAGATGTGCACGCGACACATATGCACAGACACCCGATCGAACCGAACGACTCCATCAGGTTTCTCATTCCCGACGGCGCACTCAGACTTTGTTCTGAGCTGTCCGCAACCCAAGAGGATGTTGATCGTTGGAACATTTGGCTTGAAAAATTGTTTTGCTCACTGGAAGTTTTTGGTGAATGGGAGAAAATTTTCACCTTCTCCCACGCCTTGCGTGACGAAGCGACACTTTTCAAGGAGATTCTTGACGTTTGATGATTTTCCAGCCCCGCCGACGCAGTCGGCGGGGCTTTCATTTACAAAATCCTGCCTTTCTGTTATGATGCCTTTGTCATTTTATTAACCCTAATGACCATTGAGTAACCCCGAGCTGTGCCTGTCCCGAAAGTCGCTTGGACCTCTTTGGATTTTTTATTTATGAAAAAAGAAGCAAAGGACGCAGTGAAAGAGGTGGAGGTAAAAGGCGCGGAAGAAAAAGTTTTGAAGCCTAAAAAAGAGAAGGAGTCAGTGATGAGCAAGATTGTGAACGATAGCGCAACGCCGCCGTCGGTGGGCGACCTCGTGGAAGGTTCGGTGATTGGTATCGACAAGAGCGCCATTTTCATTGACTTGGCGCCATACGGCACCGGTATTATTTTCGGCCGAGAATTCATCGCCGCGCGCGACATCATCAAAAAAATCGCCATCGGCGACAAAGTTGGCGGCAAAGTCGTTGAGACCAATAACGAGGACGGCTACATTGAACTCTCGCTCAAAGAAGCCAAACAAGCGCTCATCTGGAGCGAAGCGGAAGCGGCCATCGCTGATCACCGCACTTTTGAATTGCCGATTACCGAAGCCAACAAAGGTGGCTTGATCATTTCTTGGCAAGGCATTCCAGGCTTTTTGCCGGCGTCTCAGCTCAAAACCGAGCACTATCCGCGCGTGGCAGACGGCGACAAAGACCGGATTTTGGACGAATTGAAAAAAATGGTGGGCCAGAAAATTTCTGTTTCAATCATTTCTGCGTTGCCAAAAGAAGGCAAGTTGATTTTCTCGGAAAAAAATCTTGAACAAAAAGACAAAGAAAAAATCATCGGCAAATACAAAGTCGGTGACGAAGTGCAAGGCGAAGTGACCGGCATCGTGGACTTCGGCGTGTTCGTAAAAATTGAAGATGGTTTGGAAGGCCTCGTGCACATTTCCGAAATCGACTGGTCGCTCGTGGAAGACACCAAAGCCTTGTTCAAAATCAACCAGAAAGTGCACGTCAAGATTATTGAAATCAAAGATAATAAAGTTTCATTGTCGATCAAAGCTTTGAAGCAGAATCCTTGGGTGGAAGCCAGCAAGAAATACAAAAAAGACGATGTGGTTTCCGGCGTCATCATTAAATACAATAAACACGGCGCACTTGCGTCCATTGAAGAAGGCATTGCCGGCCTCGTGCACATTTCTGAATTTGGCAGCGAAGAAAAACTCCGCGCCACTCTCGAACTCGGTAAAAGCTACCCATTCAAAATTACCCTCTTTGATGTGAAAGAGCAGAAAATGGCGCTCTCCTATTCCGAAGCCAACAAGAAATAATCAGTCGTCTGAAGGTTTTCTCGTATCCACTTCGCCACCAACAAGCGTCGCGACGTCTTCAGGCTTCTCAAGCTTCAACGCTTCTTCGTCAGCATCTCTGAGCAAGTCATCAAGATCTTTAACTGACTCTTCTTTCGGTCGGGTGCTTTTTTGAGCGCCGTCGTCCAGCGGTGGTACAGATTCAATAGATAATCCCATTAGTGGGTATTATACTCCCCCATGGCTTTTTCGTAACCTGAGTTAACCACAGCCGCCGCAGCTGCCGAAACCACCTTCGCGACTTTAGAAATTTCTTCTAATTCTGATTTTTTGTAATTGCCGATGATATGTTTCTCAACCGATTCTTCACCGACCGGTTTTTTTAATTTTCCAGAAGCCGTAACGGGCGAAATGCCGACTCGGATGCGCACGAAGGCTTCGGTTTTGAGCGCTTTAATGATGGAATCTAAACC
>CAYXSG010000034.1:0-6200 GCA_964467325.1 uncultured Candidatus Saccharibacteria bacterium | reverse complement strand
GAGATCCAACCGTTGACCAATTTTTCCACTTCGACTTTTTGTATGTCAGTCATTTTTTCGCCGTGATTGAAATCAAAACGCAAACGCTCAGGTGTAATATTGCTGCCTTTTTGCGACACTTGCGCTCCGAACACTCTCTTGAGCGCCGCATTTAAAAGGTGCGTTGCTGTGTGAAGCTTTCTGGTTTCCTCACCAGCATCAGCCAAGCCGCCTTTGAACATGCCACCGGAGGAAGTGCGGGAAAGTTCCTGATGTTTTTTCAAATCTTCATTGAATTTCTGCTCATCAATCTCAACTCCTTTTTCGCGCGCCAATTCTCTGGTCATTTCAATCGGAAAGCCGTAGGAAGAGAACAGCACAAACGGACTGGCGCCCTTCTCAAACTCCTTGAGCCCATGCTCCAAGGTTTTTTCAAACTTTTCTTCTTCCTGCGTCAGATTTGTCAGCACAAAATCGCGATTTTTCAAGATTTCCGGATAAACATTTTTATAAATTTCTATTACCACTTCGGCGATTTCCTTCGTGAAAAACTTGATGCCGATCTGTTTGCCGTACCGCACCGCGCGTCTGATGAGCCGTCGCAAAACGTAACCCTGACCGGAATTGTTCGGTGCAATCCCCTTCTCATCACCAAGAATAAAAACGCCGGCTTTTATATGGTCCGCAATGATTCTCATCGCTTTCACCGCATCACCCTCATATTTTTTGCCAGAAATTTTCTCTATTTTTTCTATAATCGGCCAAAAAAGTTCTGTTCGGTAATTATCATCTAAGCCGTTGACCACTGCCAAAACTCTTTCCAAACCCATGCCGGTATCCACGTTTTTCTGGGAAAGTGGTTCAAAGTGGCCGCTGGCAGTTTTATTGTATTGCATGAAAACGTCGTTCCAAATTTCCAACCATAAAACATTGTCGTCGTTAAAACTTTCCGGTATTTTTTTCGGATCGCCGACCCAGTAGAACATTTCCGTGTCCGGCCCGCACGGGCCAATGTCGCCCGCCGGTCCCCACCAGTTGTTTTTCTTCGGCAATTTGGCGATTCTTTTTTCGCTAATGCCAAGTTTTTTCCAAAGCTCAAAAGCCTCGCGGTCAAAAGGCGCATCCGCATCACCCTTAAAAACCGACACCGCAAGCCGATTTTTGTCCAAACCGAGCCATTTTGGAGACGTGAGAAATTCATAACTCCATTCAATCGCCTCCTTTTTAAAATAATCGCCAAGCGACCAGTTGCCGATCATTTCAAAAAAAGTGTGGTGAGAATAGTCGCCGACTTCGTCAATGTCGCCGGTACGGATACATTTCTGAACATTGGCCAGCCGATTGCCTTGAGGATGCTTCTCGCCCAGCAGAAATGGCACCAAAGGGTGCATTCCAGCCGTGGTGAAAAGCACCGACGGATCATTTTCCGGCACCAGTGAAGCGGAAGGAATGATGGCATGCTTCCGGTCGCCACTTTTAAAGAAATCAAGAAATCGCTGTCGGATTTGGTCTGAAGTCATGGTTGTATTTAAGCATTTTTTTACAAAAGAAAAAAGGCCGAGTTGGTTTGTCCAAAACGGCCTTCTGAATCATCTACTCCCAATCTCCGCAGACCGATCTTCCCGGGCGACCAGCCTGCTAGCCTCGATATAGAAGTATCTACCATCAATGCCGCGCAGTAGGTCGAAACCCTGAAAAACCGAGTATCTTCTGTTGAACTCTATCTGCTTTTCCCAAACAATCCTCACGGTAATCTCATTATCAGGGGTATGGCTTCGACCGTCTCGATAGATATCCTTCGTTAAGTCCAAAAGGTTTTCCTTAGCTTCTTCTTCCAATTCCGACAAAGACATCTGCATCGCTCCCGGAATTAGTTTGAGCATTCTCCAGCAATCGCGCCGAAACATTACGTAGTAGAACAAACGTTTTGCCACCACAAGGGTAAACCAGCCAAAAGATATTGGGGAAAGAATCCCCACCAAACAAACCAAGATCACCTCTTCACTCGACCTGTTATGCCCAGGCGCCATACGAATATAGGTGAGAGAACAGGCCACGAGAAAAGCTGAAAAGGTATAAAGGAAAACCAGACTACGATCCAAAAATGGGTTTTTGTGACCGTGAATTCCGTGCCAAGCTTTCTCCATCACCGGCGACCATTTTGAGGAGAACATAGTCCCCTCCTTTCTTTGTTAAACCAGAAAAATCAATCTAACGTCAAAAATCAATCTGGCCGAATTAAAGCAGAAAAGTCTTAAAGTAGCAATCTTTATCTTATGAGAAACGCGCCAAGGGCAATGAGGAAAGCGCCGAGGCCGATGCGCCAAGTGAAAGCTTCGCCGAGAAAAAGCGCAGAAAGAATGACGATAAAAATGATGCTGGTGCGGTCGATGGCCGCCACCGGTCCCACCATTCCAATTTTTATGGCTGAAAAATAAAACAGCCACGACAGCGCGCCGGCAATGCCGGAAAGAATTATGAACAGCCAAGCTTTGCTGGAAAAAGAAGCCAGGTTGAAATCCATTTTCTTGGCGGCAACGAGCGATAGCGAGACTAAAATCAAGAAAACCGCCATGATTATGGAACGGATAGTCGTGGCTAGCGTGGAATCAATGTCTTTCAAACCGATTTTGCCAAAAATTGTCACGAGCGCCGCGAAGACAGCTGACAAGAATGCGTAAATAATCCACATGGTTTTATTGTAGCATTTTTAATTTATAAAAACTTTTTCAAAATTTCAAAATCTTGTTTCAAAACTTCGCGCATGCTGCCATTGTAGAGTGCGGCGGCCGGATGATAGAAAGGAATGATTTTTACTTTTCCATAAGAAACGTTCGCATCATAATTTTTGCCATGCGCTTTGGAAATTTGCTCGATTTCAAAATCCAAGCCGAAATT
Source organism: uncultured Candidatus Saccharibacteria bacterium (assembly GCA_964467325.1). Classification (GTDB taxonomy): domain Bacteria; phylum Patescibacteriota; class Minisyncoccia; order Phycocordibacterales; family JAKAEA01; genus JARIGY01. Next base: position 3,323 of record CAYXSG010000034.1, on the reverse strand, counting down.
TTTCATCACGTAATCCATGGAAAACCGACCGAGCGTGGCGATGACCTTAGGCTCTATAATTTCAATTTGCCTATTTAGAAACGGTCCGTAAAGAAAAATTTCTTCAGGAAAAGGGTCGCGATTTTCCGGCGGCCGATCCTTCACAATGTTGGTAATGTAAACATCTTCACGCTTGATTCCCACGCCTTCAAGCATTTCATTCAAAAATTTCCCCGCCGCGCCGACGAACGGCCGGCCGGTTTTTGCTTCGTTCGCGCCCGGCGCTTCGCCCACGAACATGATTTTTGCAAAGTGACTACCCTCGCCGATTACCGGCAAAAAACCATTTTGTTTCCGATATTCATACAACGCCGAATCCTTCAAAACCAAAATTTCATCCCTAATTTTCTTGAGCGCCTCGTATCTTGATTTGATTTCTGCGTCTGTGGTCATGGAAACATTATGGCAAAAATTTCCCAAAGAAAACAGGTGGTTTTTAAGCCACCTGTAGATTGCCGAGAAAAATCCGTGACCGCTCGAGAGTTTCGGCGTACCAAGCCTTTTCGTAAGCCCAGATTTCAATCTTGCCAATTTCTGCCGCTTTCTGCCATTCCTGCGTGGCACCATTTGAGGTCTCCCAAGTTGGCAAAAAGTACATGCAATCAATGCCACCAGACTGCATGAGTGGCCAGTAGAAATCATCCAAGATTGTTTGAGGATAAATTTCTGAAGTCGTAAACGTGGGATTCTTGGGAAGATTCAGAATTCGAATCATTGCAGTTTGAAAAGGCAACTGGTTGAAAACCCTCAAACCATTCTCGCGAGCAATGTCCACGCAATGTCCGAAAACATGCATGTTTGCCTCGAAAGTTCCCAGACCGCCGGTCGTCATCGGACCAGAAAGCATAACCACCTTCTTGCCCCCAGACTTCAGTTTGAATTCTCCCAAAATCCGAATCCCGACTCCTGCTAGTTGTTTAAAAGTATCACAACGAAGCGTTTCGTCATGTTCTTCTTGCAACCAATGATCATTCTGTCGAAACATTGTATATCTCCTGGTTGAACTATGTGACTGGCGAAACTCTAACTTATAGAAAAGTTTTATGCAAGAATCCAAATCCTGAATAAGATTCATCAAAAGAGCCTCTTGTGGCGTCTGCCAAGTATAAGATTTATGTTCTTCCGGACGAATAATTACTTCTGGTATTTCTTTTACTGGTAAATGAAAAATGTGGTAGATGAAATCATAATCTAAATATCTAACAAAGTGTTTTGAGTTGTATTTTATTTTTTGACTTTTAACTTTAATACCCGTTTCTTCAAAAAGTTCGCGTACCATAGCGTCTTGAATTTCTTCGCCCAAATCAACCTTCCCTGCCGGCACACCCCAGGTATTACCTTGTCTTTTATGGTCCTGTCGATGTAAAAGAAGGATTTTATTTTTACACTCAACAAAACAGCTTACGACCTCAAACTTTGGATTGAACTTATCAGGCTCTTTAAGGTGCATCATGTTTTTTTGGCTTTAACTCAATCCTTTCATCCTATGTTCTTTTTTTATCTTCCAATAGTTGTCGTTGGCCGGAGAATCTTTAGTGCTTCTTTTTTTCACCAGTTCTGGAGGATATTTCTGTTTTATTTTTTCGAGCTTATCGTAAATAATTTTTTCAGTATCAAAACCAAGTATCACAGACATATCAATACAATAAATCAGCACATCAGCCAGTTCTTTTTTTATCAACTCAACTTTCTCACGATTATTTTTGACTTTTCCAAGTGAATCGTTTGTCCATTGAAAAAGTTCAAGCAACTCTCCTGCTTCAATACTTATAGACTTAGCAACATCCGAGGGACGCAAACCATTCCAACCTCTTTCCTTTAAGTATTTCTTTATATTTTGCTCCAGATTTTTCATGCTGGAATTATATAGCGCCTTCTTGTTTTAGCAAATCAATTTTCTTATCGCGGCCGCGGTTGTATTCGCCAGCAAGACCGTCGGAGCGGATGACACAATGGCACGGAATTTTTGGATTATAATTTTGTTTTAGGATTGAACCGACAGCGCGGCTGGCGTTTTTGATGCCAGCTTTTTCGGCGACCTGCTTGTAGGTCAGCGTTTTACCTCTGGGAATTTTAGAAACTATTTCCAAAACTTTTTCTGTGAACGTCATAATTAAAACAGGGTTTCGTTTTCTGCCTCCCCTCCTTTTCTAAGGATGGGTGTCCCGGCTTTGCGGTACGGGGTGGTCGTTTTATGATTTTTATGAAGCACCTTACTCAAGGCCGAAACGTAAGCGCAGTAGTCGCAATTTTTGCCGTGCGCGGGGATGCGGGAATCGTCAAGACATTTTTTAATTTTAAGGAGCGTCGGCTCAACCCAAGAATCATCGCCTTTGTATGCAATTAAATTGATATCAAATTCGATTTTTTTATCAAACGCTTTGCGGTCCATCTTGCCAGTGCAGTAAACAAAATAGCCGGTGCTAGAAACTTTCAAATTATTTTGGCGCAAAAGCCATTGGTAGACTTCCATCTGGCGCTTGTAGCCGTCTTGCCATTTCTTGTCGAGCTCTTTAACCGCTTCATCTTTAGCTGTGGCTTTGTAATCAACAACAATATATTCATCTTCACTGTTGATCCAAAGGTCGTCGATGGCGCCGGAAATAAGCATGCCGGTCTGTTCGTGAAAATATTTTATGCCGCCGAAATTGCGCCGCCATTCGTCCAACTCTTCGTGAGGCGCTGGCTTGGCATCCACGCCGTATTCTTTTTGAAGCGGATGCTGTTCTCCTTTCGCGCGATGGCCGTCAAATTCCTGCTTGAGCAAATAATCCACAGCGCTATTTAAAGCAAAAGGGAAACCGGGCACGCGCTTCACGCCGAGCTTATTGTCCAAATAGAAACAGCGCGGACACTCTAAGAATAAATCAATTTTTGAGCGGCTCAGCTTCCAATGCTCGCCGCCATAGTTCCACGCCGCAGCGCGATTGGCTTTGTAATACTCTGACATTTGGCGATTATAACACGCCAGTGATTTTATTTTTATTCGCGTTCACTCTGATCGGGAGAAGCAAAAACATTGGTGATTTTTCGTTCAATGCGCCACATGATGGTGAAAACAAAAAGCGTGATGAAGGTTGTGAACGAAGCAAGATAGTACGCCTGAAAACCCACAGCGATGCCGATGATAGCCGAAACCCAGATGCCGGCGGCCGTGGTCAGCCCACTCAATTTCGAACCGTGAAGCACAATCAAGCCGGCGCCGATGAAGCCGATGCCGGTGATGATGGAAGCGACTAACGGCATTTGTTCAACCATGGTTGGGTATTGTTTCCACATCGTTG
>CAYXSG010000033.1:0-6346 GCA_964467325.1 uncultured Candidatus Saccharibacteria bacterium | reverse complement strand
GCTCGCAAATCCACTTCATCTCCGGAAATGTTGGCAGAAATCACGTTGGAATTCGTATTATTGGAAATGTAATAGCCACCGGTGCCAGAAATATTTACCGAGTCAGTCAAACCAACGTTGAGTGTGAGATTATTTTTGCTGAAATACGGACTGCTGGAAGAGTTGGCGGCGCAATCACCGGCGTTCGCCGTCCAAGAAATCGTTTGCGACTGCTGATTGTTGACCGAAACATAGGCCGTTTTTCCGCAGGAGATGTTGTAGCTGCTAACGCTTACTGGCGTGGAAAAAACACCGTTAAGATCGGTGATGCCGAGCGCCACAGACTGCAAAGCCGCAGTTGTGCCATAGTAAAGTGTAACGGAAGAATTGGCGTCGCCGTAAACAGTGACTTGGCCGCTCGTGGCGTTCACATTCGTGAGTGAAAGCGCGGGCGTAATTGCAAAAACCGGCGCGGCAAAGCCGAAAAATAAAAGCGAAAAGAAAATAATCTTATAGTTTTTCATAAAGTTTTGGCAATATAAAGTAATCTAAGCCGATCAAACCAGCGGTTTTCCAAGAAATGATCATGAGGATGGAAAGTGTGAACAGAATTGGATTGATACTCAAAGAACCAGCGAGCATGTAGTTGAGATTCATGAATGCACCGAAAAAGGCCGCAAGACCAGTGAAGGCGCCAAGTATAAGAGCGACGCCCACCGCAAGCTCGCCGCACGCCACCACATTTGACCAAATTGCCGGATGCGAAAGCACGGCAATCTGCAAGAATTTGGCGTACCAAAGCTGCACATCCGGATGCGCGCCCTCAGTTTTCAGGATTGCAGCGTTTAAAAATTTCGTCAGCGCCGCGCCAGAGCCCGAGCCGAGCCATTCTCCGCTCGCAAACTTAGCGTAGCCGGCTTCGAGCCACTGCCAACCGACGTAAAGCCGAATAATTAAAAACAACCACTCTTTAACCCAGTACTTCTTCATTTAATTTCAATTAAATAAATTTATAAGTGCTTTGATGCCGGCGAAATTTTGCGGCCATTCCACTGTCTCGTGTGTTTTCAATTCAACCGTAATCGCCGGAATATTTATGGAAGCAAGCCAACCTTCTGAGTCGCCGGTAATCGGATACGCGTCAAAAGATTTCACGGCTGGATAACCGGCGGCTTTCGCGTAGGCATTCATAATGTCTAGAGTTTTTGGCAAAATTCCCCCATTGCACTCAGACGCGTACACTGCGTCCGACTGACTGTGCCAGAAAACCGCCGCGCTCGGCTGTACTTTCAAAATAAAATCGCGAATGGCTTGGGTTTCCGGCTCGGAAAAAGCTGCCGTGCCAGCGCTAACTTTTTTATTCTGCCAAGTGCTTGTGGCTTGCCAATTGCAATCAAAATTTCGATTCAAGTCCACATTGTTGGCATTAAACCGACCAAGGCCAGCTATTGCACTTTTTTTCGTTGGCACATCGCTCAAGGTGAATCTTCCTTCCTTACCAATCACGGCGAAAACACCATCAGGATTGGCGTCCGGAATGACCGAAATCGTGAGATTTTTCGGAATGAAATCGGGATTGGCTTGCAAATAATCCATGAAATCATAAGCGAGCAACACGCTGTTCCATTCATAGCCGCCATGCATGCCGCCGACAAAAAGCAAAGTTGTACTACCCGTGCCGTAAGTGTACGCTTCAATGTTTCTGTTTTGAACAGACGCACCTATAATTTCATGTTTCGGTTCAGAACTAACCGGTTTTTCAACAGGCAAAACAACAGGGGCCGGCTTGTGAAATATTTTTATGAGACCCAAAACAACTAGAACAACAATAACCGCCGCGATAATCCATCCCTTAGAAGAAGACATTATTTATTGTGCGTAAGATTTGAGCACTGCCTGAATGCCAGCCCAGTTTTTTGCCCATTCGGAACTGTCGTGCGTCGCGAGCAACACGCTCACGGCCGGAATATTTTCTTTTGCGAGCCAATCAACCACGTCGCCAGTCACAGGATAGGCGTTAAATTTGCTGTATGCGGTATAGCCAGAAGCGCTTGCGTAAGCGGTTGTGAGCGATTTGGTTTCAGAAGAAACAGCCGCGTCGCAACTTGAAGAATAAACGCCGCCGGCCGAGCTGTACCAAAAGACCACGGCGCTCGGACTGTTGGCATCGACATAATTTTTAAACGCCAAACTTTCTGGTTCGGAAAAAGCTGCATCGCCGCCGCTCACCGTTCGGCTTTGCCACGTGCCGCTTGCCTGCCAATCGCAGTCGAAGTTGCGGCTCAAGTCCACATTGTTGGCGTTAAATCGCCCAGCAATAACTGTCGATTGAGAATTGGAAACGTCAGCTTTGGAAAAATTGCCGGTGGTCGTGCCAACAACTTTATTCAAACCATCGGGATTTAAAACTGGAATAACTGTCACCTTTACTCCCGCCGGAATCGCGTTCGGATATTTTTTCAAATAATCCATGAGCTGGTATGCGAGCAAAACCGTATTCCATTCGTACCCGCCGTGAATACCGCCGACAAAAAGCAATTCTTTGTCGCCGGAACCGAAGTGATAGGCTACAATGTCGCGGTTTTCAGCCGACTGACCGATGACTGTTTTCGTCTTGTCTTCCTGTGCCACTGGCTGGCTCGAGCTCGCTGTCTGCGTCGTGGTCGTAGTGTTTCCATTAGCCGGATAATAATTCTCGGTTGGAGCGCGTTTGAATAATAGATAGAAACCAAAAACCACAATCAAAATTACCACCACCCAAATGATAAATTTTTTCATAGGCTTTAATTATAGCACAATAAACTTCTCTATACCCTTTCTGGTTTGATATTGAATTTGCTTGCCTAAATCGGCGTCGGCATTGTGAAAAACTTCCACGTTTTGGCCTTCACTCCTCATTTTTTCCGCGAGTGCGTTGGCTTCCGGCCGTTTATTTTCGTCTGATAAACCAATCAACACATTGGTCAAAGTGCTCTTTTCAAAATTGGCGAGCTTCTCAATTTTGATAATTTCCAAAAGCCGCGTGAGGCCGATGGACGCACCAACGCCTGGCAATTTCCGGCCAATGAATTTTCCGGCCAAATCGGCGTAGCGACCGCCGGAGCAAATGCTGCCGTATTTTTCCAGGCCATCAATCGTGGTTTCGTACACCGAGCCGGTGTAGTAGTCCAAACCACGCGCCACCCTCGGATTTAAAACGAACTTGCCAGTTTTCACTTTCACGTCTGTCAGATATTTTGCCACTGCCAAAATTTCCGCTTTGCCTTCTTTCAAAATTTCGTTTTCAAAAGCAATACTGCTCAAAAAAGTTTCAATGTCTTTAAGCGCCACTTCATTTTTGAGGAGCGTTAACATTTTTTCTGCGCTCGTGGCGCTGATGCCGAGCTCAGCTTTCAAGGATTCTTTCGTCGCGTCAAAGCCGGCTTTGTCAAACTTATCAATAATCCTAAGCGCGGTTTCTTTATTTTCAATTTCAAAACCGGTCAAAATGCCTTGCAGAAATTTCCGGTTGTTGAAATGAATCGTGAACGCGCCAAAATTAAAATTCTCCAAAACTTTTTCCACCACCGTTATCACTTCCGCGTCCAGATAAAGCGGCAGTTTTTCGTTGGCAATCACGTCGAGGTCAGCCTGATAAAATTCTCGGAAGCGGCCTTTCTGTGGATGCTCGCCGCGCCACACGCGCTGAATTTGATAGCGCTTGAAAGGAAAAACCAGCTCGTTGTAATGCTGGGCGACATAGCGCGCAAAAGGCACTGTCAAATCAAAGCGTAGCGCGCGGCCGGAATCTTTGCTGTCGCCTTCGCCGAGCGCGCGACCAATCGTATAAATTTCCTTATCAATTTCACCTTTGGATGAAATCGTTTCAATGTATTCCACCGCGGAAGTTTCGAGCGGCACGTAGCCGAACGCTTCGCACGCTTTCCGCATTTCCATTTTCATCTTTTCCTCCACAATCTGCTCCGCCGGCAAATTTTCCGGAAACCCGCTCGGATTTTGATATTTATTGCTAGACATTGCCCTTATGATGCCACAACTTCGGCAAAAAATACAGCGCTTTCAGCCTAAATGCGCATGATCGTTCCAAACCCAAAGCCACCACGGCGTTTTTTCATCTTTTTCATCATTCACAAGCACAGTGATGCCAGTATTTTCCGTGTGAAATGCGCGAATGCATTCTACACACTCTACTCCGGTGAGTTTTTCTCCAAAGAGCACACAAGCCATAATTATTCTCATGAAAAAGCCGTGCGTGACAACCAAAATATTTTCTTCGGACCGCTCGGCAAGATAGTTCAAAGCTTTTCTTGCGCGTTCTTTCAAATCATCAAAATTTTCTTCATCGGAAAATCGCCAGCCAGATTCTTGAAAATGAGCTTCAACTTCTTTTTCAGCTATTTTTGCAATTTCTGAATCCTTTGGCTTGCCCAAAACTTCGCTCGACCGACGGCGCTCGACAAACAAATCAGAATACTCAATCGGCTTCGCTATTTTTTCAAGAATAATGTGGGCCGTTTCTTTCGCTCGGTTCATGGAACTTGAAATCACCACCTCCACCGGCAACTTCGCGCACCGCTCAGCCACAATTTTAGATTGATTTTTCCCTTTCTCGGTCAAAGCCGTCGCGCCGGTCTGCCTGATTGGTCCCACGTTTCCTTCGCTCTCTCCGTGGCGCACAAAATAAACTTTTTTCATTAAAACAGTATACCAAAAAATTCTTTATTTTCTTCAATACTCTTAATTACATTCGGCAATGCCTTCTTGGGTTTCAAATCAATTTTTTCTAGATTGCCAACTGGAATCCAATCAAAAGCAATGTGACTTTCTTTACTCACGATATTTTCATAATTGTCCAATATCGCCAAATAAATATAAAATTTTTCAATGACGGCACCGTTCTCACGAGTATAAATATTATTGACTTCCGTAACTTTTTTTATTTTCTTTGGCTTTTTCCCAATTTCCTCGGCCAACTCTCTCTCAAGAGCAGTTTCTGGCGATTCTCCTTGCTCAATGTGCCCGCCAGGCAAAAAATAGAAATTCTTCTCAAGGCTTTTGCACAGCAAGATTTTGTCATCTTTTACCACAACCACCCGCACAATTAGTTCCCTTTCCGACATATTTTAATTATACAGCGATTTTTACTTCTTCCACCTTGGTGCGAAGCGAATCAAGAAAGTGAAAAACTTGGCGAGGTATTTGTTGGTCCCGTGCGCCAGCATGTTTTCGTAGGAGACGCGCTGAAATTCTTTGAGGTCGGTGCCTTCGTAGCACAGCTTCCCGTTTTTGAAACAGTAGCTGCAATACTTTTCCGATTCCCTCACCCCCGGATCTTTACTAAACGGCATCATGCAACTTTCGCATTTAGTGTTGGCCATAAAATTTTAACTAGTTTCTAATTATCGCAATTATATAACAAATTACATATAAAAGGGCAGGAATGTATTCCCGCCCATTTACCAAACCAACCTAGGACTTGAGTTTTACCTCTTCTTCTTTTGGTTTGTCATACCACACCACAATCCAACCTTTTCTCAAATCAATCTCCTTATCATGAAGCTCTCCGTCTATCGCATCAAACACGACAGCCCATTTGAAGAGCTCATACGCCAAGTTGGCCAACGCAATGTGTTGCGGATGACGCGTCCGAGCAATCAGTCGCTGGCCAGGAGTTGGTTCCAACTCCTCTCCGCTTTTTTGCTTAACCTCATCTACAATCTTACTCAATCCCTCCGTGAAAGATTGCGTTATGAAGTTGATCATCTTCCGCCACAGCGCATAAAGGCAAATAACCTCTTTGGAGGCTGGTCCAATCACATGTTCGCCCGGCAGAACGTCCTCCTCTGGTTCCGCCTCAAGGTCCAAATCCAAATCCATCACATGCCGGAGCACAAGCATCAATATGTCATGAACCTTTTCTGAGCGCTCACTCGCACTCTCTTTCTTTTCACCCTCTTCATTCTCTTCATCTTCTTCATCTTCCATTGGCCACCTCGCTTGTTGATTGACTCGATACTCTATTCTCTTAACACTATTTTCTGGCCGTAATACTACTCAAAAACAAAAGGAAAGCAACTTTTCCTATCGTTTGCGAATAATGATTATCAAAGCACAAGTTGCGTTTGTCGCCACCAAGCTGAAAAGGTAAAGACTGGTTGTCAGATTGATCTGCGAAAGCGCGCCGATGGCAAGAAGATTTGAAAGCGCGCTTAAAACATACGTCGCCAAAGTTTCGGTTTTCGGCTTCATGTAAGCCTTTCTGAATGTCGGCAAAAAACCCAAAAAATCCGTAAACGCGACGACCGCCACGGAAAGAATCGGATCCCTAAGCGACAGATAAACCGCAATCGCAACCAACGATCCGACA
>CAYXSG010000032.1:0-6450 GCA_964467325.1 uncultured Candidatus Saccharibacteria bacterium | reverse complement strand
ACTTGAAAAATCCGATAAAACGATTCGTTGGCCGCCATCACCCGAAAATCTTTACTCAAAATTAAAACTGGCTCATGCACCACGTCCACCACCGTCTTAATGTACGTCCAACTTTCTTCCCAAAGCTGATCAAAAAAATCAGCACCCACATTTTTAATATCAACTACTAATTCGCCGTTTTTTTCCATGCTCCAAGAGCCGTTTTTTAGGGAAAATTATTACAAAGCAATATTGCCCAGAGTGTGCTATACTTGAGTTCCAAAACCTTCTCAAGCCGAACACGGCTGTAATGCCGCTGTAATGAAAAATGCCATAAATTACAGCCGCACTGTAATAATCGTGTAATGGAAAGCGTCCTAGAACGGCTTGGTTTTATATTCAATGAATTCAACCCAAAAAACACGCCGGCAAGAAATCATGACTTTAGCCCACCACGACTACGAAAAAGGCCTCAATTTGCATGCTTTTTTCAAAGTGAGCAATCATGAAATCGGCGAAGATTTGGTCCAAGACACATTCATGAAAACTTGGATTTATCTGGTCAAAGGTGGAAAAATTGACGCGATGAAAGCTTTCCTTTACCACGTCCTCAACAATCTGATTGTGGATTCATACCGAAAACACAAAACTTCCTCACTCGATTTACTCTTAGAAAACGGCTACGAGCCGGCCATTTCGGATTTTGATCGGATTTTCAACATGATTGACGGCAAAGCCGCTGTTGTTCTTATCCAGCGCTTACCACCTGGCTACCAAAAAGTCATGCGCATGCGCTATTTGCAAGATTTGTCGCTCAAAGAAATGTCGCTCATCACCGGCAAAACGAAAAACACAATTGCGGTGCAAGTGCATCGCGGCATGGAAAAGCTCAAAGCTTTATACCACCAAAAGTTGTAAATTATCTAAAAGTGTTATAATTCAGGAATGCAAACATCTTCCATAAAAAAAGATTTTAAATTTTTCGTCCAAGCACTTCTGCTTTTGGGAATCCTAGTGATTTTCGGATTGGCGATTTACATCAACCACGCCTATTTTTCGCTCCTAAATGATAACAATATGCTCGCGCAATCACTGACAAATTCCAATGATTCACTCACAAAAATTACCAAAGAAAAAAAGGATTTGGAAACTGCGCTGGCTGACGCCGCTTCAAAAAACGATGCTTTTTCCGGCCAGCTGGACAAAGTGGAACAGAGTTTGGACCGACTCAAAATCGCCAGCGCGCTTGATCCGCAATTGCTGCAAAAATATTCCAAAGTCTTTTTCTTGAGCGAAAATTACACGCCGAAAAATGTTTCAGCCATTGATACGAAATATCTTTTTGACAAAAGCAAAACGATAGACGCGGAAGATCGAGCGCTACCGTTTCTTCAGAACATGCTAGCCGCGGCCGCCGACAGCGGTAATCCATTTTTAGTGGCGTCCGGCTACCGCTCGTTCGGCACACAAGCCAGCTTGAAATCGGCTTACAAAGTGGTGTACGGGACCGGCGCGAACGCTTTTTCTGCTGATCAAGGCTATTCCGAACATCAGCTCGGCACCGATTTTGATTTCACCACGCCCACAACCGGCGGCGGTCTGACCGGTTTTGATAAAACACCGGCTTATTCTTGGCTAATCCGCCATGCTTACGAATATGGTTTTATTCTTTCCTATCCAGCCAACAACAGCTATTACGTTTTTGAGCCGTGGCACTGGCGCTTTGTTGGCCTCAACCTCGCACTTCGGCTTCACGACGAAAATAAAAATTTCTACGATTTGGATCAGCGCGATATCAACCAATACTTGCCGCTGATTTTCAACAGCACTGTGACCACTACCACAGACATCACCGCTTTTTAATCACCGCAAAAAACGATTACGCAGCTTCAGTCGAAGCGCGTATAGCAAAACAACAATTGCAACTAGAAGAATTATTGCAATTTGAACGTCTTTGAAAATGCTTTCAAATATGGTGAAACCGCGGCCTGAAAGAAAGCCGACTGCGACAACCACCGGCGTCCAGATGAGATTTATGACGCAAATCATTAGAAGAAATTTGGGATATGTGAGGTTGTAATGCTTTTTGCGTTTACCAAGATAAAGCAGCGTGATAATCGTAAAACCTGAGACGAAGCGCGAGACGAAAAGTGCCGTGAAAATGGTTTTGTCTCTCATGCTCTCCAGCCAATTGACCACTTTTTCGTGATTGGCCATTTTTTTCCGGAAGAAATTGGTGATGCGATCAGAAATGACGGTTTGAGCGATAAAAAACCAGAAGCTTTCAGCTATAATCGCACTCAAAAAAGCAGCGATTAAAACAGCAATAATTGGTAGTTTCCCAGAATTTGATACAGACAAAGCGAATGACAATGCCAAAACACCCGGCTCACCGGTGACAAGAAAAATCAAGAAGGTTGTAAAAAAAATACTCATCTTAAGAGGAAAAAGAAAATACCAGCGACAAGGAGCGCATGAATGACCAGATGAATTCCGGCTTGGAAAAAATCCTTAATCCAAAGGTAAAACGTGAAAGCCAGCAAAATTTCCCAAACTGAGAAGAAAACTGCGGCGTGAATTCCCCACTGGGCACCAACTTGCAAACCGGTTGCTACAATGAGCAACACTAAACCCATAATAACTAGATTCACAACATTATGAGCGCGTTTGAGTTTAAAAGAATGAAGCAGTGGAAACCAGCGCGGCAGTCGGCCTTCAATAAGGTGCGCTTTATATGCCAAAAAAAGGCCGGAAAAAACATAAAACGAGCCAACTGCGTAATAAGAAATCCATAAAAAAACGTTAAACCAGAAGTTCATATGATACAATATATTATCATGAATCAAGATTATCGCCCATTGCCAGAAGCAGCCATAAAAGCTTGGAAACGCGCCGCAGTTTTACCTTTTTATAAAAAAATTCTAGCCAAAAATGGCCTTGAGCCGACATCAATCAAAACCGCTGAAGATTTCTTGAAACTTGCCCCAATAATTTCCAAAGAAGATATTTTTCTTGACGCAATGCCCGAGGATTTGTCGGCCGAACCGGTGAGTGAACTTGCCTCAGCCATCGTAAGCTCTGGCACCTCTGGCACGTTTTCGTATGGCTTGATTATGAAAAAAGATCTCGGTCGGCAGCGTGAAGCGATCGACAGCATGCTCAATTATTTTTTTCAAGCAGACAAAATCAAGCCGCTCATCATAAACGCTTTGCCGATGGGTGTGAGTTTTTTTTCTTCTTATCCAGTGATTCCAACGAGCGTCCGTACCGATATTGCAAACCAAATTGTGAAAAAATTTGCCAAACATTTCGGGCAAATTATCGTTATCACCGACCCGCACGTGGCGAAAAAAATGATTGAGGAAGGCCTTGAAACCGGCATTGACTGGACGGCGTTAAAAATTTCTTTTGTCATTGGTGGCGCCGGCACTTCCAGCAGTTTTGAATCTTATTTGCAGTCGCTGGTCGGAGCAGGCAAAATTTTCTGCACCATGGGGATTACCGAAATCGGTCTCAATCTTTTTTACGCAGCGCCGGAGCTCATTGGCCTGCGCTCAGAAATCCAAAAAAATCCAGAGGTACTAGAAAAACTTTTCGGTCAGCGCATCGCCTGTCCGGAAATTTTCGCCTACGATCCGCAGCGGGTTTTCGTAGAAATTAAAAATCCGGATGCAAATGGCTTTGGCAATATTGTTTTGACTTCTCTTGATGAAAATAATCCAACGCCTCTGCCCCGCTACGACACCGGCGACTTCGGCAAGATAATTCCCGACGGCGCGATTCCCCAAGTTCCAGTAGAAATGCCGCTTATCGCCGTGGTTGGCCGCGTCGGCGATTGGCTTATCTCAGACAACAGACAAATTGGGCCTGACACAATCAAAGAGTTGCTCTACCAAAACTCTAGTATTGCAGGAAAAATCACCGACCATTTTTTCATGTCAAATAAAAACGGTTTGGAAATATCGGTTCAGCTCAAGAAAAACGCTTCGCTTTCAGCTTCAGATAAAGAAAAACTTGCCAAACTTAGCATTATCGGCGTGCAATATGAAAATTATAATCACGCCATGACTCTCGATTACGAAATAAAATGGAAACATGTGGACCGATAAGATTTTTTCCCTAGTTGTGTACACTGTGAATTTTGTTCAGAATAAATACTGGCTTTTGGCTGGTGAAATCATCATTTTTATAATTGTTTGCCGGGCGATTTTTATGTCTATATTGCTCATCAGAACTTCATCAATTTCTAGAAAAAACATGCTCTATTCTAGAATTGTTAACGGCGGCAAGAAAATTCTCATTGTCGGCGACAGCACCGCTGTTGGAACCGGCGCTGACCGTAAGGAAGACACGATTGCCGGCCGGCTCGCTCACGACTTCCCTCGCACCTCCATCTTAAACTGCGCTAAAAATGGCTCCTTAACTCGCGCAGCAATTTCCCAAATCAAAGCTACTTCCGATAAATTTGACTTGGTGATCGTGAGCACTGGCGGCAACGACGTTTGGAATCTCACATCTCTACCTCATGTTTATCGCGACCTAACCGGAGCGGTGGAATGTGCAAAAGCAGCCAGTAATGGCAAAGTCATCGTTTTGTTTTTCGGCAACGAAGGTTCAGCGCCATTTTTTCCTCAGCCGATTCGGGCAATTTTAAACAAAAGAACAGAAAAAATCCGAAAGGTTTTCAGAAAAGTTTCTCAAGAAAAAAACGTCTTACTGGTCGACTTATTTTCCGGCGACGAAAGCGATAATCCATTTGTGAATGACCCAAAACGCTTTTTTGCCAAAGACCGACTTCATCCAAACAGCGAAGGTTATCGCCGCTGGTATGAAAGAATGTGGCTAACCCTGACTCAAAAAGGCTATTTATTCAACGACAATAATTAAATTCCAAATGCTTATCAACGAAGATTTCATTCCGAAGAGAAAAAAAGATGCACGCTTGCCGCCTGGCCAATATAAAACCGATGACTTTCCAGTGCTTTCCATGGGGCCAACGCCTCAAATTGATATTAAAAATTGGAAACTCGAAATTGTCGGCTTGGTGGAAAAACCGCAGATTTGGACTTGGGAAGAATTTGGAAAACTCCAAATCACCCGCGTAAAAAAAGATATTCATTGCGTCACGAAGTGGTCGAAGTTTGATACTTCTTGGAGCGGCGTTTCGCTGGATGAAATTATGAAAATCGCCGGCGTGCTACCGAGCGCCACGCACCTCATAGCCCACTCTTTTGACGGCTACACAACAAACTTGCCGATTGAAGACGTTTCTGCTGGCAAGGCAATGGTGGCAACCTCGTACGAAGACGAGGAAATTCCCGCCGAGCACGGCGGTCCGGCTCGCCTTCTGGTGCCACATTTATATTTTTGGAAAAGCGCCAAGTGGCTGAAGAAACTTGAATTTACCAATCGCGATAAGCCCGGCTTCTGGGAAGTGAACGGCTACCACAACTACGGCGATCCGTGGCAAGAACAACGCTACACCGATGATTAATAATAATTGGAATATTGCAACGCTAAAATCAAGAGAAATTGTGGCGGAAAACGTCATGTCTTTGATTTTTAATTTGAAAGAGCCGTTAAGTTTCCTAAGCGGTCAGCACGTGGACGTGCGCATCACCGCTGCCGACGGCTACCAAGCCGAGCGCAGCTACTCCATCGCGAATGCACCGGAGCAAAATGAAATTGTGGAATTGGGCGTGGAAATTCTGGAAGACGGCGAGATTTCGCCTTATCTTTTCAACATGAAAATCGGCAACCAAATTGAAATGCGGGGGCCGATTGGCAAGCATTTTGTTTGGAATGCCCAAATGCCGGAGCCACTCATCCTCATTGGCGGCGGCTCAGGCATGGTGCCCTTGATGAGCATGCTCCGGCATCACATTTTAAATTTAAAACCTGATTCAAAACAGAAAATTATTTTTCTCATTAGCGCTCGCACACTTCCCCGCGTGCTCTATAAAAAAGAATTGGAAAAAATTGCGGCAGCTGACCCGAATGTGAAAATTATTGAAACCCTCACCGAAAGCGCGCCAAAAAACTGGACTGGCTATGCACGGCGCGTGGACAGCACAATGCTTTTGGAAACCATCGGCGATTTAAAAAATCAAAATCCACGCACTTACGTTTGCGGACCAAATCCTTTCGTTGCGGCCGTCACGAATGAAATGGTCGCGCTCGGTTTTGATCCGAAAGCCATAAAAACTGAGCGCTTTGGAGATTAAAACAAATTTAAAGAAAGTCAAGAAACTCATTGACAAGATATTCAAAGTGGTGTATTATGTGATAAGTAGTACTTTGATTTTGTTCAGAAAAATCATATTTGTCGGCGTCTTTTGACGAGCGACAGGAAGGATTGAGGCTATGCGATTCAAATGGATTCGGACGAGAGTGGGCTACGTCTTTGCGGTCAAAAACCGCAAGACTATCGTCACCATCTTTCTTCTGATCGTTTTGGCAGGTACGATTTTC
>CAYXSG010000031.1:0-6831 GCA_964467325.1 uncultured Candidatus Saccharibacteria bacterium | reverse complement strand
ACAGCTTCATACTGGCCGGGAATTTTGCCGCAAAATCTTTTAGGAAATCTTAAGCAAAAAACACCGCAGGATTTCTTTTCCGGAATTTTACTTGAAGCCAAAGCGGCATACGTTTACGATTTATCGACGCAAAAAGTTTTATTTGCCAAAAATGAAAATGAAGGCCTGCCGCTGGCATCGCTGACAAAAATTATGACGGCTTTCACTGCTTTGAACTTGGCACCGGACACCACCGTCGTCTCAATCGATCCGGCCAGCATCATGATTGAAGGCGACAGCGGTCTTTTGAAAAATGAAGATTGGAATTTGAAAAAATTGTTGGAATACACTCTGGTTGCGTCCTCGAACGATGGCGCCACGGCCGTGGCTTCTGCTATAAGTCCGTCGTTTGTCAGCGAAATGAACCGCCAAGCTCAAGTTTTGGGCCTTAAAACAATGCATTTCAATAATCCATCCGGCTTGGATGTGAACGAAACTGAAGCCGGCGCCTACGGTTCGGCGCGCGATGTTGCGTCGCTTCTTACCAAAGCCGTTGCAGCTCATCCGGAAGTTTTTGAAGCCACTCGGTACGCTTCGTTCGAAACCGCGTCCATTGCAAACGTGATTCATAAAACCAAAAACACCGATGAATTGGTTAACGAAATTCCCGGCCTCATCGCTGGTAAAACCGGCTACAGCGATTTGGCCGGCGGCAATCTCGCCGTGATTTTTGACGCCGGCTTTGACCATCCACTCGCCGTGGTGGTGCTCGGTTCCACTTCCGAAGGCCGATTCAACGACGTCAAGCAGCTCGTCGCCGCGGCCGTGAAATATTGCCAAAATGATATTTAAAGCTGTATAATCGCCAATATGAACGCAGATTTGGTCAAACTTTTCATTCCGTCCACCATCGGCTTCGGCATCGGCATTTTAATTACACCGATTCTGACTCATTTTTTATACACCCACGAAATGTGGAAAAAGAAGGCCGGCAAAATTGCGCCGGACGGTCGCGGCACGCCGTTGTTTAACGAGCTTCACAAGAGCAGGGAAGTCGGCACGCCGAAAATGGGCGGCGTCATCATTTGGGCGAGCGTGTTCATTACCATTTCTTTATTCTGGCTCGGTTCGCACTTTCTGCCTTTTGATTTTTTGCGAAAATTTGATTTCCTGAGCCGCAGCCAAACTTGGATTCCGCTGGCCACGCTCATGCTCGGCGCATTCGTTGGACTCATCGACGACTACTTGGACGTGCTCGGTTCACGCGACAACATTGCCGGCGGCCTTTCCTTCAAAAAAAGAGTTTTGATCGTCGGCACACTCGGTTTGCTTTGCGCGCTTTGGTTTTACGTGAAGCTCGGCGTTTCCGCCATCGGTCTGCCGTTCGGTTCGCAAATTGACCTCGGGCTATTTTTCATTCCGTTTTTCGTGCTGGTGGTGGTCGGCTTGTATTCCGGCGGTGTGATTGACGGCATCGACGGCCTAGCGGGAGGCGTGTTTGCTTCCATGTTTGCTTCATACGCCGGCATTGCTTTCTACCAGCACCAGCT
Source organism: uncultured Candidatus Saccharibacteria bacterium (assembly GCA_964467325.1). Classification (GTDB taxonomy): domain Bacteria; phylum Patescibacteriota; class Minisyncoccia; order Phycocordibacterales; family JAKAEA01; genus JARIGY01. The sequence goes on along the minus strand of CAYXSG010000031.1, from coordinate 5,302 downwards.
TGATTTGGCCGCTTTCTGCGCTGTTTTGGTCGGCGCGATTCTGGCTTTCCTTTGGTTCAACATTCCTCCCGCACGCTTTTACATGTCGGAAACCGGCAGCATGGGCCTCAGCATCACGCTTGCGATTGTGGCCTTCATGACCGACTCGCTCGCAGGCGGCTACGGCATTTTAGTTTTGCCGGTAATCGCACTGCCAATGATCATCACGTCGCTTTCCGTCATCATTCAACTCCTTTCAAAAAAATATCGTGGTGGCAAAAAAGTTTTTCTAATTGCGCCGCTTCATCATCATTTTGAAGCGATGGGCTGGCCAGCCTACAAAGTGACGATGCGCTACTGGATTATCGGCGTGGTCTGCGCCACGCTTGGCCTGGTGCTCGCAATGGTGCGATAAAATCTCTGCTATAATAAAAAGATGCGAGCAAAAGGCAAGATGGATAAGACGTTCTTTCTGTCGGTGGTGCTTCTTGTGATCGCCGGTTTTTTTATTTTCAGCTCGGCGTCGCTCGGCCTTCTGGCGCGAGAAGGCATCAGCTACACCACCGTTGCCTTGAAGCAATTTCTCATCGGTTTTGTGTTCGGCGGCCTAACGCTCGTGGTGATGGCGAGAATCCCTTACGCTTTCTGGAAAAAAAATTCTCTGGCGATTTTTCTAACCTCGGTGGTTGCCTGTTTTTTGGTCCTGGTGCCGCACATCGGCATTGCACACGGCGGCGCACGACGCTGGCTGCCCTTGGGTCCGTACTCTTTTCAGCCTTCAGAATTCCTGAAGCTCGGCGTCATTATTTATTTTGCCGCTTGGGCGACGGCAGCGAAAAATAAAATAGAAACTTTTTCATATGGCTTGCTGCCGCTTCTCGTCATCATCATTTTGACCGGCGGACTCATCATGAAACAGCCAGACACCGGCACGTTCATGGTCATTTTCTCGGCGCTCATCGTGATGTTTTTCGTGGCCGGTGGCAAAATCAAACACATTCTTCTTTTGTTTTTCATATTGGCGATTGCGGTCGGCGGTCTAGCTTACACTCGGCCATATCTCATGTCGCGTTTCACCACTTTTCTTGATCCGTCCAGCGATTCGCTCGGCTCCGGCTATCAAATCCAGCAATCTTTAATTGCCGTTGGCTCCGGCGAAATGTTCGGCCGAGGATTCGGCCAGAGCATCCAGAAATTCAATTTCTTGCCGGAACCAATTGGCGATTCCATTTTCGCAGTCATGGCTGAAGAATTCGGTTTTGTCGGTTCTGCGACCCTAATTATTCTTTTCGTCTTTTTTGCTTTGCGTGGCTACCGAGTGGCAGCGCGCACGACCGACCAATTTGGCATGCTTTTAGCCACCGGCATCGTCACGCTCATCATTGTGCAATCCATGATTAACATCGGTTCCATGCTTGGCGTCATGCCGCTCACCGGCATTCCGCTCATCTTCGTCAGCCAAGGCGGCACAGCGATGCTTTTCGGCCTCGCCGAAGTTGGCATCGTCCTAAACATTTCCAAAGGCAAAAAATCATAATATACTAACTTCATGAAAATTTTACTTACAGGCGGCGGCACAGGTGGGCACTTCTATCCAATTATCGCGGTGGCGCAAGCACTTCGCGCGGTGGCCAAAGAAAAAAAGCTGGTTGATTTGAAACTCTACTACATGGCGCCGCAGCCGTACGACGAGCGATTGCTTTTTGAAAACAATATTTCTTTCATTCGCGGTTCAGCCGGCAAAATGCGTCGCTATTTTTCCTTGATGAATTTTGTAGATATCTTCCGAACTTTTTTCGGCACCTTAAACGCCGTTTGGAAAATTTATTGGCTTTATCCGGACGTGATTTTCGGCAAAGGCGGCTACGTAAGTTTTCCAGCCATGTTTGCGGCGTGGTTTTTGCGCATTCCGGTTGTCATCCACGAATCAGACAGCGTGCCGGGACGAGTGAACGCATGGGCGGGGAAGTTTGCGCGGAAAATTGCGGTTTCATATCCAGACGCCGGCCAATTTTTTCCAAAAGATAAAGTGGCGTTCACCGGCAATCCGGTCCGGCAGGAAGTGATGCGTGCCGCCAAAGATGGCGCGTACGAATTTCTTCATTTGGAAAAAGACATTCCGCTGCTTTTGGTGCTCGGCGGCTCGCAAGGTTCGCAAATTATAAATCAGAATTTGCTAGATATTTTGCCGGCGCTCGTCCAAAAATACCAAATCATTCATCAAGCCGGCAAAGATAATTATAATTTTGTAAAATCAACTTCTTCGGCGGTGCTTCTGACCAATCCGCATAAAAGCCGCTATCAGCCTTTTGATACGCTCGGCAGTTTGGCATTGCGCATGTCGGCCGGCGCCGCCGATCTTGTCATTTCGCGCGCCGGCTCCACCATTTTTGAAATTGCCATTTGGAATTTGCCGGCGATTTTAATTCCCATTACCGATTCCAACGGCGATCATCAGCGCAAAAACGCCTACAGCTACGCGCGCTCCGGCGCAGCGCTCGTGGTGGAAGAAAGCAATCTCACGCCGCACCTTTTGCAAGGCGAAATTGAACGGCTCATGGAACATCCGGACGAACGCGCCAAAATGGCCGCCGCCGCCAAAACTTTCGCTCGCCTCGACTCCGGCTACCTCATCGCCGATGCCATTATTGAGATTGGGTTAGAGCATGAAAAGTAGGAAAAAACATAGTATACTGGGCTAATGAAATCAGGAAAAGTCATCACGCGGTTTCCGCCGAGTCCGACCGGTTTTTTGCAGATGGGCAACGTTCGGACCGCAATTTATAATTATCTGTTTGCGCGGCAAAATGGCGGGCAATTTATTTTTCGAATTGAGGACACAGATAAAGAGCGTTCAACAAAAGCCTACGAAGTGGAACTCGTGGAAAATCTCCACTGGCTCGGTTTGAAATGGGACAATACGGTGTTCACGCGCCAAAGCGAGCGCAGCGAAATTTATACGAAATATTTGGAGAAACTGTTGAAAGAAGGCAAAGCGTATGTGTCAAAAGAAGAAGTGAAGGAAGTCGGCCAAAGAGCTGAAGTCATCCGTTTCAAAAATCCAAATAAGAAAGTGATTTTTGAAGACATGATTCGTGGCGAGATTAGTTTTGACACCACCGAGCTTGGCGATTTTGTGATTGCCAAAAGCCTGACCGAACCGATTTACCACTTGGCGGTGGTGATTGATGATTTTGAATCCGGCATCACGCACATCATCCGCGGTGAGGACCACATTTCCAACACGCCGAGGCAAATCCTCATCCAAGAGGCCATCGGCGCACCACGGCCCGTTTACGCCCATTTACCGCTCATTCTGGACGCCGACCGAGCCAAGCTTTCCAAGCGCAAACACGGCGAAAAAATCTCGCTTCGACATTTTATTGCCGAAGGTTTTTTGCCGAGTGCGATTGTAAATTACATGGCGATGCTCGGCTGGAATCCTGGCACCGACCAAGAAATTTTCACCCTGGAAGAATTGGTGAAAGCATTTGATATTTCTAAAGTGCAAAAATCTGGCGCGATTTTCAGCGAAGAAAAAATGCGCTGGTTTAATAAAGAGCACCTGAACCGCTTGCCGAAAGACGAACTTTACACTCGGATAAAAGAAATTATCGGCGAAGATATTTCGGGAGAATTTTTGGAAAAACTTACGCCGGTTCTGACCGAGCGCATTCAAACTTTCGCCGATTTGAAAGTCATGAAAGAGCAGGGCGAATTTGATTATCTTTTCAAAGAACCGGAATATTCAAAAGAGGCTTTGCTGTTCAAAGGCAAAGGAAATTTGACTGACGCAAAAAAACATTTGGAAAAAGTTATTGCATTACTAAAAGAAATTCCTGTGAAAACTTTTGATAAAGAAATCGTGTAGATAGCGGTTTGGGTTTATGCGAGTGAAGTTGGTCGTGGTGAAGTTCTCTGGCCGATGCGTTTCGCGCTTTCCGGAAAAGAAAAGTCACCAGATCCATTTTCACTCGCCGCCATCTTGGGAAAAGCAATTACTTTAAAGCGTTTAAATCACGCTGTGAGCATTAGCTAGTCAGTTCCACCCGATTGATTTCATAAATATTTCTCACCGAATAGTGGTCGGTGAAATTTATATCCTTGCCATTGGCAATATACGGATCGCGCATCAAATATTTTCCTCGGCTGCCGCTCACCAAAACCACAAAGTGCGTGCCGCCGTAAGCATGGACGCCGACTACGAGCGGATTGCCGGTGGCAAGCGTCGCATCAATCGCCGCTGCCACACGCGTCGCAATCACGCCGTCGGCGTAAATGGTGTGGAGCAAATAGGCTGGATAATAAGCCGCAAAGTTGGTTGGGTTGGTATTAATTGTCCTCGGCGTGACGCCTGAATGGCCGTAGTGAGTCAAAACCATGGCCATGGCAGTAACGAGACAGCCGTCGCTCGCCAGCCGATATTGCGTGCCGTTTAAAGCGTCGTTGCCCCAAGCAGTGTCGCGCTGATTGTAATAGCAGCCCCAAGCGTCGCAGCTGGTTTGATTCCCAAGCAAGCCGGAACCGCCGGCATTTTTCGCAAACGCCGAGAAACTGGCGAGCTCAGCTTTCGCGCCCGCAAGTAAAGTTTTATATTTTGACTCTTCAGCATTTGTTTCTGCTAGAAGCTGGTCCTTGGTTTTTTTCGCTGCCACCAAAGAAGATTGCTGCGAAGCGAGTTCTTGCTTCTGCGATGTTAGCGCATCTTTTTTCTGCTTGGTTGCATTTTGCGAATCAGCGAGCTTGGCTTTTTGCGTCTCAAGCGTTTTCATTTTTTCATAGATGGCATTTTTCACTTGCGATATTGCGTCCACGTAGCCCCAAGCTTCCGTCATGTTTTCTGAAGAGAGCACTTGCTCAATGAGCGGCTCGTCGTCAGCTTTTTGAAAATTCCGGAAATATTCTCGAAGCGCATCTTGATTTCTAGAGATCGCTTCCTGCGTATTCGAAATATCCGAACCGAGCTGCTGGATTTGCAATTCGGTGGTGTTAATCTGCTTTTGAGTAATTGAAATTTGCGTTTCAATTTTGCTACGTTCGAGCACCAAAGAATCAATCGCGGCTTGCAAGGTTTTTTTATCCGCTCCGACTTTCGTGAGCTTGTCCTGATATTCCAAAATTTTCTTGTTCAAATCGGCAATCTGCTGATTGTTCGCATCAATTTGATTTTGTAAAACGGAATTGTTTGAAGTGGCAGCGAAAGCGCGGCAGGAAAAACCAGCGGCAATCGAAACGGCAATAATGAGAGTTGTCAGCGCTTTCTTCACGATATCAGCATTTTATCAGAAAAAGGCGTTATGGACAGGAAGTTGGCCCAGATGAT
>CAYXSG010000030.1:0-6955 GCA_964467325.1 uncultured Candidatus Saccharibacteria bacterium | reverse complement strand
CGGCCGCGAGTGGTTTCGGCGGCTGTGCCAAGTCGGATGCCGGACGGATCCATTGGCGAACGAGTTTCGTTTGGAATGGTGTTTTTATTGACGATGATGCCGGCTTTTTCCAGCTTGTCGCTCGCCTCTTTGCCGGACACGCCGCCAGCCAAGCTCGGCAAATTTTTCAAGCCATTCATCCAAGTATCCACGAGCACGAGGTGACTGTCGGTGCCGCCGGAAATGATGTGCCAGCCGAGTTTTGCGAGTTCGCGCGCCACAACGCTCGCATTTTTCACCACCTGCCCAGCGTACTTTTTAAAAGCCGGCACGGAGGCCTCTTTGAGCGCGACCGCCACCGCCGCAATCTGATTGACATGCGGACCGCCTTGAAGCCCTGGGAAAACCGCTTTGTCTATTAGTTCGGAAATACTTTTTCCTTGGCTCGCCGAAGCCAGCGCGGAGGCGGCTGGATTTGGAATGATCTTATCGGCTCGAGAAAAAATCATGGCGCTGCGCGGACCACGAAGGGTTTTGTGAACAGTGGTCGTCACCACGTCAGCAAAATCAAACGGACTCGGATACGCACCGCCTGCCACGAGCCCGGCAAAGTGCGACATATCCACCATTAAAATCGCTCCTGACAAATCGGCAATTTCGCGAAACTTTTTAAAATCAATCCGCCGCGGATAGGCGGTGAAGCCGGCAACAATAATATTCGGCTTCTCTTGCAGGGCGATTTCTTTCACTTTTTCATAATCAATCACTTCCGTTTTCGCATCCACGCCGTACGGCACTTGCGTCCAAAATTTTCCCGTCGCCGAAACTTTATGACCGTGCGTGAGGTGGCCGCCATGATCCAGCGACATACCCATGACTTTTCCGCCCGCCGGTACGAGCGCGGTGTAGACCGCGAGGTTGGCCGGTGAACCGGAAAGCGGCTGGACATTGACTTTCCATTTTTCGGGAGAAAGTTTGAAAAGTTTTAGCGCGCGCTCCTGAGCCAGAAGTTCAATTTGGTCAATGTAAGTCTGACCGCCGTAGTAGCGCTTGCCTGGATAGCCTTCCGCATATTTATTCGTGAGCTCCGAACCGAGCGCTTTCAAGACATCATCCGAAACGTAATTTTCCGACGCAATCAAGTTGATCACCTTCTTCTGCCTCGCCTTTTCGTTCTTAATCAGCTTCTCAATTTGTTTGTCTTTCATATTTTTAAATTAATAGCTTTTTCTAAATCGGCCGCTACCTCGTCAAAACTTTTATTGGCATCAATGATTTTGTGAGGAAATTTTTTCACAAAGTCCAGATAACCTTTCCTGATTCGTTTGTGAAAATCCAGCTTTTGCTCGTCAAAATGATTGATTTCCCCTTTCCGGCTGGCTACACGCGCCAGTCCCACCTCCGGCTTCACATCAAGAAAAATATATAAATCGGGCACAAATTTTCCCAAATAAACCTTTCGCATTTCCAAGAAAAGTTTTTTTAAGTGCTTTGCTTCCTGACCGAAAACCTGATACGCATAGCTCGAAGAATCAAACCGATCGGAAATGACATTCTTGCCGGCAAGCAAAGAGGGTTTCACCAAAGCGTTCATGTGGTCGGCGCGCGCCGCCCAAAAAAGTCCAAACTGAGTTTCACCGGAAGCACCCTTGGCCTCGGGCGACAAAATCAAGGAGCGAATTTTTTCGGCAAACGGCGCGCCACCCGGTTCGCGAGTAAAAATAAATCTCTGGCCGGTATATTTTTCTTGCAGCAATTTCATCTGACTGCTTTTGCCGCAGCCTTCCCCGCCGTCAATCACGATAAACTTGCCTTTCTTCATTTTGCTAGTATATAACAAATAACATGGTAAAATATCTTGACATGAATGATAAAAAAGGTAGTGTTGGCAGAGAATTTCTAGCGTTTTTAATTTCTGATCTTTAACAAGGAGACCTATGAAGACGTACAACGATGTTTTGGAGAGAATCATGAAGGAAGGCGTGGACCGCAAAGGTCGCAACGCCGTGACTCGTGCCCTGTTCGCGATTCAGATGCGGTTCAATTTGGAAGACGGTTTTCCTGCTGTGACGACCAAGAAACTGGCGTTCAAGGCGGTGAAAAGCGAATTGCTTTGGTTCTTGGAAGGTTCCAACGATGACAATCGTTTAAAGGAACTCAACGGGAGCGAGCGAACCATCTGGACAGACAATGCACAAGCGCCGTTCTGGAAACCGAAAGCCAAGTTTGACGGCGATCTCGGTCGCATCTACGGCGTGCAGTGGCGCAAGTGGCGAAAACCGGTTTTTGTACCAGCTCATGCCGTCGGCCGAGAATGGGCTGATGACGCATGGCAGGTTGAAGAAGTGGACCAAATCGCGAACGTGATTGAAAAACTGCGTTCCGATCCCAACGACCGCCGGCTGGTGGTCACCGCTTGGAACCCTGGCGAAATTAACCAAATGGCCCTGCCGCCATGCCACATGATTTTCCAGTTTTTTGCCGCCAACGGCAAATTGTCGCTCCACATGACCCAGCGCAGTTGCGATATGTTCCTCGGTGTGCCGTTCAACATTGCTTCGTACGCGCTTCTGCTTTCCATGGTCGCGCAAGTCGTGAACATGAAACCGCACGAGTGCGTACTAACGCTCAACGACGCCCACATCTATCATCCGCACTTTGACGCGGTGAAAGAACAGCTCGCACGCGAACCGTTTCCGTTGCCGAAACTCTGGCTTGATCCGACAGTGAAAGAGCTTGAGGATTTCAAGATGGACAGCATCAAGTTGGAAAATTACCAGTCACATCCGGCCATCCCAGCCCAGATGATTGTCTAGAAAGGAAACCATGATTGCGATTATCGCTGCAGTGTCAAGAAACGGAGTCATTGGCAAGAACGGAGAAATCCCTTGGCATTTGAGTACGGACATGAAAAGGTTTGCCAACTTGACCACCGACAGGGCTGTCATCATGGGTCGCAAGACTTATGAATCAATCCTTGCGCATCTGAAACGACCTTTGCCAAACCGAGAAAGCATCGTCGTCACTCGGCAGGAAAATTTCTCGGCGCCAGGATGTCGTGTCGTAAATTCTCTGGATCAAGCAATCAAACTTGTTCCGGAAAATCGAGACGCTTTCATCGTCGGCGGCGCAGAAATCTACAAAGAAGGTCTACGGTACGCCGACATGATGTACCTCACCGAAGTGGATTGTGTTTGTGAGGGCGATGCCTTTTTTCCAAAATGGGACAAGGCCGGCTGGAAAATCCTCCAAACCGAGAAAATCAGAAAGGATGCAAAGAACGACCGTGATAGCGTGTTCGTAACTTACGCCAAACACTCACCCCCACCGCCAAGCCACTAGGCTCGGCGGTGTATTTTTTTAATCAAATTATCCACCTGCTTATATAAATCTTTAAGCGAACCGCTGTTTTCAATGCTATTTGTTGCGTTTTTCATCACCTCCGGCACCTGGCCATCAGCTTCTGATAAATGATCTTTCAAAAAAGCATCAAAAGTTTTTTTGTCATCGCTTTTGTTTTCATTCCGAACCTTCATGCGTTCATAGCGAATTTTCGGATCGGCATCCACCTTAACCAAAACAAATCCTGATAAATTTTTTAAATGCACTATATCCGTCATGCGCCGCACGCCGTCAACAACAACCATATCCGAATCCAGTTTGACCACATCAGCCGCAATCGCCTTTGCTAAAGCGTCCTCGCCGAAATCTTGGCGCAAAACAGTGGAAATTTTCTGAAGATTTTCACGCTTGATTTCAACATTCAACCTAGTAAGCACATCTCTTAAAATAGAAGAAAACCGACATTCTTTGGCGCCATATTTTTCTTCAATATACTTTTTTATCGTGCCTTTGCCGCTTGCGATGGGTCCAGTTAAACCAATAATGATTTTGGAATTTTTCATTGGTTTGAATAATTTTCAGTTTTTTTATTAAGTAAAGAGAAAACCACACCAGCTTCTTTGAAAATTTCCTTGCTGCGCGCGCCAGCGTGATAGTCGTTCTCGGCCACCACGCGGGTAATGCCGGCACTAATGATCATCTTGGCGCAAGCGTAGCACGGGGTCATTTTGCAATATAAAGTGGCACCTTCGGTGGAAATGCCAAATCGCGCAGCTTGAACGATGGCATTTTGCTCAGCGTGAGTGGTGCGAATACAGTGTTTTGACTGACTGCCATCTTCGTGGATAACAGCATGCATTTCGTGGCCGACTTCGTCGCAATGTGCACAGCCAGCCGGCGCACCCACATAGCCAGTGGAAATCATCCTCTTGCTTCTTACAATAACCGAACCGGACCGGCCCCGGTCGCAAGTAGATCGGGCACCTACGGCATGCATGATGTCGATAAAATATTCATCCCAAGATGGACGCCGATAATCTAATTTAGGAGCTGGTAGACTTTTTTTCTTCCTTACCACAGTGTCACCATTCTACCGCCTTAAAATAAAAATGAAACTTGACGAAAATGAAAAACCCCCGCAGAAAACTGCGGGGGGTTGGAACCGGAGAAACACAAATTCACGCGACGCTCGGCCTGATGACACCAGCAATCTGAACTTGGGCTTGCTGGCGCTTAGCACGAAGAATGGGCGTTTCGAAAATCATGTCATTTATGCAACCAGCAATTTCGTCGGCCAAATCGCTGAAATGCATGGCCCGTACATGTTTGCGCCCCCTAATCAAAGCTTCTAAATCTTGGGGTAAGAAGCTTTCCACATGCTGGAGAAGAAGAATCGGCCCACCTCGGCCAATAGCCGAGCGGATTTCCAAAATTCCACCAACACCCAAGCCATGGAAAACGTTGTAAATGTACAAGTCTGCACGCCTGATATTAGAAGGCACATGCAAACTCACAAGCTCCAGACTAGAAACTCGTTTGAGAACCCTCACGGCGGCATCGTGCTCGGCAATACATTCTTCCGAAGCGCCTTCAGGCGGCAACGCAAAAAATACGCTGATTTTCATGATGAACTCCCTTGTAAAAGAACTGTTCTGAAATTATTTCACGTCCACACCCATGGAGCGAGCGGAACCGGCGATGATTTTCATCGCCGCGTCTAAATCGCCGGCGTTGAGGTCAACCATTTTCTTTTCAGCGATGGCTTTGATTTGTGCTTTGGAAATTGTACCGATTTTGGCGGTGTTCGGCTTGCCGGAACCTTTTTCTTTGCCGATGGCTTTGAGGATGAGTGCGGAAGCCGGCTCGGTTTTGTAGATGAGTTTGTAGCTGCGATCTTCGTAAACTTCAATGATGGTCGGAACGGTTTCGCCGATGCGCGTTTTGGTTTCGTCATTGAATTTCTTGACGAATTCGCCAATGTTGATGCCGGCGCCGCCGAGTGCCGGTCCGAGTTGCTGTCCAGGAACGGCTTTACCGCCCGGAATCTGAAGCTTGAGTTTTTTGATGAGTTTTTTGGCCATGTGTGTATATTACTTAAATTTTCTTAATCTGCAAGAAGTCGAGCTCCACCGGCGTTTCGCGACCGAACATATTTACCAAAACTTTTACCTTGCCGCGCTCTTCGTCCACCTCGCTCACCTTGCCTTCCAAATCCTTAAACGGACCGTCGGCGATGGTCACGTGGTCGTCCGGCTCGAGGTCAATGTTGTGTTTGACGACGCTGGTGTTCATGCGCGCAAACAAAGAATCCACTTCTGATTTTCCGATTGGCACCGGATAAACGCCGGAGCCGACGAAGCCGGTGACGCGAGGCGTATTGCGCACCACGTACCAAGAATCGTCGGTGACAATCATTTCCACAAGGATGTAACCTGGATAAACTTTCTCTTCTTCTTCCACACGCTTGCCACTTTTAACTTTGAATTTTTTCTCGGTCGGCACAATCACATTGAAAATTTTGTCTTGCATGCCCAAAGACTCGATGCGCTGGCGCAGGTTGCGAGCAACAGCATTTTCATAGCCAGCGTAAGTGTGGATGACATACCAATTTCTGCCCTCTTCGATTTTTTGCTTTGACATAAAAATTTATGAACCGATAACGTATTTGATGCCTAATGAAAAAATGTAGTCAAAAAGGCCTAAGTAGAGCGACAAACCGACGGAGATCAAAACCACAATTGCTGTAAAAGCCACGGCTTGCTGGCGTGTCGGCCAAGACACGTGTTTGAGTTCGCCTTGAGTTTCTTTGATGTAATTGACTAATCCCATAGTGTTTTATTTTTCCTAATAAAAACCGCCCCCGCGGGCTGTTTTTATATAATACCTGATTGGATGGCGTTGTCAAATTTACCGAATCTCGTAAGTGATGGTGACAGAGGAAGTGGTCGTGTTTTGGCCAGCTGGGATTTCTGGGGCTGGGACAGAATTGGCGTCCATTGAGGAAACACCCATACCTTTGGCGGCGTAGTAAATTGGACCGGAGCCGTTTTCAGAAAAACTGGTGACGCGCACAAGTCGCACACCGAGCTCGCGCGCCAACTCATCCGCTTTCGCTTTCGCATCGGCAATCGCTTTGGTCCGAGCTTGGTCAGCTAAAGCATCTTGGTTATCAATCGTGAAATTTGGACCGTAAACATTTTGCACGCCGAGCTCGCCGATATTCGCCAAAATCGTTCCCGCTTGGCTGACATCGCGCACTTTCACCGTGATACTTTCAGAAACGGTGTAGCCAGTGAGCGTTTGCTGACCGGTCGGGCACGGATAGCGCACGCAAACAATTTGATTGTAAGAATATTGCGGATTTACAGAATAATTGGTCGTCTGAATATCTTTGTCGTCAATTTTTGAATCTTTGAGCAGCGCCATGACTTTATTGATTTTGGCGGTGGCCGCATCTTGCGCAATTTTCACCGTCTTGCCAGTTTCGCTGACCGAGAAAGAAAACGTGGCAATGTCCGGCGTGGCGAGCACTTCCCCTTTACCGGAAACCGTAATCTGCGGCAAGTTGGTGGCTGACGGCGCGTTCAGCGATTGCAATACTGAAATCGCTTCGGCAATGAGAAAAATAAACGCC
>CAYXSG010000029.1:1323-7299 GCA_964467325.1 uncultured Candidatus Saccharibacteria bacterium | reverse complement strand
GATGTGCTTGTTGGCGTGAACTTGCTTCGCGAAGGTTTGGATTTGCCGGAAGTTTCTTTGATTGGCATTTTGGACGCAGACAAAGAAGGTTTTTTGCGTTCGGAAACTTCGCTCATTCAAACCATCGGTCGCGCCGCGCGCAACGTGGAAGGCCGAGTGATTCTTTATGCCGATAAAATGACGGGCTCGATGGAGCGAGCGATTGCTGAGACAAACCGCCGTCGCGCGATTCAGGTTGCTTACAACACGAAGCACGGCATCACGCCGAAAACCATTCAAAAGAAAATTCACGACATCACCGACCAAATCAAAAGTGAACACGAAAAAACCGTTCGCAACCTTCTGGCTTTTGACAAAGCCGAGTTTGAAAAAAATCCGAAGAAGCTCATCAAAGAAAAAGAACACCAGATGTCTGAAGCAGTAAAAGTCCTAGATTTCGAAACCGCGGCTATATTGCGGGACGAAATCAAGGTGATTGTGGAGACTTTAGAGAGAACAAAAGGTAAATAGTTGACTTTTAATACAAAGGGTTATATAATCTCGGCAGAGAATTTGTTCGTCATGTTGGCGAACCCGGGAGAGGTGGAACCTTTTACTCCCTGAAAGGAGTCAAATTATGTTGGTGCTATCCCGTCAACGTGACGAGACGATCATGATTGGAGACGACATCGAAGTCACTGTTGTGGACATCCGTGGGGATAAGGTTCGGCTGGGGATTACGGCGCCGAAAAGCATCAGTGTCCACCGCAAGGAAGTCTACGACGCCATCCGCCGCGAAAATCTCGAGGCGTCAAAAATCCAGCCGTGATTTTTCCTCTCTTGAAGGGCAAGAGGGAGCGTGAGAGCCAATGTTGCTCTCACGCTTTTTTTATTATATAATCTCTGGACATTTTTATGGCTACTAAAACTGACATCGGCGGGGAAGGTAAAGATGTGCTCATCGTGAAGGGCGCGCGGACGCACAATTTGAAAAATGTCACGGTGGAAATGCCGCGCAACAAGATGGTGGTTTTCACTGGTCTTTCCGGCTCGGGCAAATCGTCTTTAGCTTTTGATACGATTTTTGCCGAAGGTCAGCGACGCTACGTGGAATCGCTTTCTTCTTACGCGCGCCAATTTTTGCGGCAAATGCAGAAGCCGGACGTGGACGAAATTATTGGCTTGTCGCCAGCCATTTCGATTGATCAGAAATCACGTTCCAACAATCCGCGCTCCAACGTCGCCACCATCACAGAAATTTACGATTATTTAAGAATTCTCTATGCACGCGTTGGCAAGCCGCACTGCCTCGTGTGCGATCGGGAAATTAAACGGCTTTCGCAAGAAGAAATTTTGGCGACCATTTTGGAAACCGTTTCTGCCGGCGAGAAAAATAAAAAAGGCAGCGTTCTCGGCGTGCCTTACGACAAACAGAAAATCAAAATTTTCGCGCCGGTCGTGGTGGGCCGCAAAGGCGAATATTATCAGATGCTCTATGACCTGCTCGGCAAAGGCTACACGCAAGTGAAAGTGGACGGCGTTTTGAAAAAATTGCGCGAGCAAATTGTTTTGGATAAAAATAAGAAGCACAACATTGACGTGTTGGTGGACGAGCTCTACGTAAGCGAGCTGCCGACTTCGGAACGTTTGAGCGAATCGGTGGAAAAAGCGTTGGAAGAATCCAAAGGCTTGCTGAAAATAGAGAGTGCCGAAGGCGAAAAATTAATTTCTTCTAAGTTTATGTGTCCGTACGATGGCTTTTCGTATCCGGAAATCGAGCCGAGACTATTTTCTTTTAACTCGCCGTACGGCGCTTGTCCGGCTTGCAATGGCATCGGTACGAAATATTTTTTCGGCGATGAAGTTTGTCCAACCTGCAAAGGTACGCGCTTGCGCGAAGAGGCGCTTCATGTGCGCTTGCAAGGCGTGAACATTGCCGATTTGATTGCGATGTCCATCAGCGACACTTTTGATTTTTTTGGCGAACTCAAGCTCACACCGAAAGAAAAAAGCATTTCCAAAGTCTTGATTCGCGAAATTGAATCGCGACTTACTTTTATGATTGACGTGGGGATTGAATACCTGACGCTTAACCGCCGCGCCAATACGCTCTCGGGCGGCGAGGCTCAACGTATTCGACTTGCCAGTCAGCTTGGATCCGGTCTCGTGGGTGCGCTTTACGTTTTAGATGAGCCGACCATTGGTTTGCATCAGCGTGACAACGACCGACTCATTAAAACGCTGCAAAGTTTGCGCGACGCTGGCAACACAATTATTGTCGTCGAGCATGATGAAGACACGATTTTCGCTTCGGATTACATTGTGGATATTGGTCCGGGTGCTGGCATTCACGGCGGTAACATTGTGGCGGCGGGTTGGCTAGATAAACTGCTCGCAGCCAAGAAAAATGATTCTGGTTCGCTGACGCTGGCTTATTTGCGCGACGAAAAAAGAGTGGAAATTCCGGACGAGCGCCGCACGCAAGACAAAGGCAAGCTCATGATTCGCAACGGCAATATTTTCAATATTAAAAATTTAGACGTTGATGTGCCGCTCGGCCGATTGGTGATGATTACGGGCGTGTCTGGCTCGGGCAAGTCCACTTTGATGTATGAAATCATTCATAAAAATTTGCAGGCGCGTTTTGATCGGCGCTACCGTTCCAACGAAGTGTTCAATTGCTCAAGTTTTCAAGGTACGGAATATATCGGCCGCACCGTTTTGATTGACCAGTCGGCCATCGGGCGTACGCCGCGCTCCAATCCAGCCACGTACACCGGCGCGTGGACCTTCATTCGCGATCTTTTTGCGGCGGCGCCGGAAGCCAAAGCGCGTGGCTGGAAATCAAACCGCTTTTCTTTCAACGTCAAAGGCGGCCGGTGCGAAGCGTGCCAAGGCAACGGTGAAGTGGCGGTGGAAATGAGTTTTTTGCCGACCGTTTACGTGCCGTGTGATGTGTGCGACGGCAAACGCTTCATGAAAGAAACTTTGGAAATCAAATATAAACACAAAAATATTTATGATGTGCTCACGATGACGGTGGAAGAAGCGATGGTTTTCTTTGACGACATTCCCGCCGTTTCTGACCGCTTGCGCACGCTCAATGAAGTCGGTCTTGGCTATCTTGAGCTAGGCCAGTCGGCGACAACGCTTTCCGGCGGGGAAGCGCAGCGCGTAAAAATTTCCGCTGAACTTTATCGGCCGCATCTTCAGAAAACCATTTACCTTTTGGATGAACCGACCATTGGTTTGCATTATGAAGACGTAAAAAAACTCATTGAAATTCTCCAGAAACTTGTGGATAAAGGTAATACGGTCATGGTCATTGAGCACAACATGGATTTGATTAAATCTGCCGATTATATTATTGACATCGGACCGGAAGGCGGCATCGGTGGCGGGAAAATTGTCGCGAAAGGCACACCGGAAGAAGTGGCCAACAATGCCAAATCCTACACCGGCAAATATTTGAAAAAAGTTTTGGACAAATAAACATGATTAGCATAGAAGATATAAAACGCTTGCCGGAAGCTTCTGGAGTTTACTTTTTCTTTAATAAAAATAAAGAGATTTTATATATTGGCAAAGCAACGTCCCTAAAAGACAGAGTGAGAAGCTACTTGGCTTCCGACTTGATTGAAACGCGCGGCCGGCTTTTGGTGGACATGGTGGCTCAGGCCGAGAAAGTAGATTTTCTTCAAACAGATTCGGTTTTGGAAGCGCTTATTTTGGAAGCCAACTTAATTAAGAAACACCAGCCGAAATACAATACGAAAGAAAAAGATAATAAAAGTTTTAATTATGTGGTTTTTACCAAAGAAGATTTTCCGAGAGTTCTAGTAATTCGAGAAAGAGTTTTAGAAAAAAACTATAAATATATTTTTGGGCCGTTTCCAAATGGCGGCCAGCTCAAGGAGGCGATGAGAATTATTCGGAAAATTTTTCCTTACAGAGATAAGTGCGAGTCGAATCAAGGTAAACCGTGTTTCAACCGTCAGCTTGGGCTTTGTCCTGGCGTTTGCACCGGTGAAATTTCCAAAAAGGATTATGCCAAACAAATTCGGCACCTGAAACTTTTTTTTGAGGGCAAGAAGACCAAACTTTTGGCGAGTTTGGAAAGAGAAATGAAAATTCTGGCCAAAAAACAAGAATTTGAAAAAGCGGCCGCGGTGCGCAAGACGATTTTCGCCTTGAATCATATTCAGGACGTGGCGCTTCTTAAAAAGGACAGGAAGATTGATGGTGAAAATTCTTTTCGCATTGAAGCGTATGACGTGGCGCATAGCTCTGGTACAAATGTGGTTGGCGTGATGACGGTGGTGGAAAATGGCGAACCGAAAAAATCGGATTACCGAAAATTTAAAATTAAAATCAATCCGGGAGTAAACGACACTGGCGCTTTGAGCGAAATTTTATCGCGCCGACTCACTCACCCAGAATGGCCTTTTCCAAATTTGATTGCGGTGGACGGCGCGCAGGCGCAAATTAATGCGGCTGCAGGAGTTCTTGCTAAAAATAATCTCAGTATTCCGATTGTTTCGGTGGTTAAAGATGAAAGGCATAAGCCAAAAGAACTTTTAGGCGACGAAACTTTAGTTAAACAGCATGGTCGCGCGATTTTGCTGGCGAATGCCGAAGCGCATCGATTTGCGGTGGCTTTTCACAGGAAAAAACGTGATACAATAATTCCATGACTAAGCTTAGGATTGCGGTTTTGCGCGGCGGGCCGTCGGGCGAGTACGAAGTGTCGCTCAAAACCGGCGCATCCATTTTGAAACATTTGCCGGAAAAATATCAGGCTCACGATATTTTTATTTCCAAAGATGGCGCTTGGCACCGCGAAGGTGTGGAGCGTTCTCCTGAGCGCGCGCTGGTTGGCATTGATGCGGTGATAAATGCGCTTCATGGTGAGTATGGCGAAGATGGTAAAGTTCAGCAAATTCTCCAGCAGCTCGGCGTGCCGTATACCGGTTCCGATTCGCTGGCTTCGGCTTTGGCGATGAATAAAATTTTGACCAAGCAAGCTTTTGAAAATCACGGCATTAAAACGCCTTACTACGCCGTGATTCGTCGCGGTGACAATGTGGAAGAAAAAACCGCTTACGTTTTCAGTCATTTTCTTTTGCCGTTCATCGTCAAGCCAGCGTCTTCCGGTTCATCGCTCGGCGTAACTTTGGTGAAAAATTTTAATGATTTATTTCCTGCGATCGAAAAAGCGTTGGCGGTTTCCGACTCAGTTTTGGTAGAAGAATATATTAAAGGCAGGGAAGCGACGTGTGGCGTGATTGATAATTTCCGCAATGAAAAAACTTATGCGCTGTTGCCGGTGGAAATTGTGCAGGGCAAAGAGCACGATTTTTTCAATTATGAAGCGAAGTATGGCGGTGGCACGGAAGAAATCTGTCCCGGCCGTTTTAGCGAAGCCGAAAAGCAGGAAATCCAAAAGCTTGCGAGAGATGTGCACGAAAAGCTCGGCTTGCGGCATTATTCGCGCACCGATTTTATGGTTCATCCACGCCGAGGTATTTATGCTCTGGAAGTGAACACACTTCCGGGCATCACTTCCGAATCGCTTTTACCAAAATCGCTTGCCGCCATCGGTGCCTCGCTCGGCGAATTTTTAGACCACCTCATTTCGCTGGTTTTAAATTAAAAAATTTTAAAAATAAAAGACCCGACGTTTTTCAGACGCGGGCCTTTGAAAGAGCTGTGTTTGCGAACGCTACTTGGCGCCGTACATGCTGCGATATTCCAGAATCTTCGGCAGGGTTTCCGGCCCTTTCGAGATGTTTGGGGTTGTTTGCAGGACAGTGATGAGGTCTTGCAGATTGGCCGCAGAGAACACCGGTAGCTTGGATGTTTTCTCGAACTCTTGAACAGCCGAGAGTTCGGTCTCCAAACCTTTTTCTTGCCGGTCAAACGCAATGGCGCAGCCAATTGGATTGCCGCCGGCGGCATGCACAACCTCCAGTGCTTCTTTGAAACTCGCGCCGGTGG
>CAYXSG010000029.1:0-1313 GCA_964467325.1 uncultured Candidatus Saccharibacteria bacterium | reverse complement strand
GTCATCACGTCGTCAACAAGAAAAACTTGCTGGCCCGACATTGGGTAGCCAACCGTCACGCCGCCTTCGCCGTGGTCTTTTTCAACCTTGCGACTGAATGCCCAGCCGATATCCCGCCAGCGAGACTGCATCATTGTGGCCACTGAAACTGCGATTGGAATGCCTTTGTAGGGATGACCGTAAATTACCAATTCTTTGGTCGATCTTGCAATCAGTCTTAGGACTTCCCCACGACAAACGCCAACATATGCTGCGGTGAGCTCCTGAAGCCGAAGGGCGGTGTTGAACAAAGCGGAGTTGAAGAAGTAGGGCGAAATGCGGCCACTCTTCAGTTTCCGTCCTTCCGGCACGAGTTCCAGTGCGCCGATTTGCAGAGCGTACCGAACGAAGTTTTCGCTGCTGTGTCTGTTCGTATCCATGCTTTTTCCTTTTCTATTCCGTTTGCCGGAATGTTTGGGTTTAAAGACTGTTGCGAATGTCGGAAATCTGCCGATTGATCTCCAGCACTTTCTCCCGAGCCACATCGGCAAAATCTTCTCCTTTTGAAGCGAAAATGATGCCGGACGAAGAATTGATTATAAGCCCTTGCTTCTTGCTGTTGAGACCGGCCGCTAACACTGCTTTCAAATCGCCGCCTTGTTTTCCGATGCCTGGCACAAGAATCGGCATGTCGCCGATAAGGTACCGAACCATTCGAAGTTGGTCCGGAGCGGTTGCGCCAACTACCAGTCCGCAGTTGCTATTCTCGTTCCACTGGCTTGAAACTCTGAGCGCAACTCTCTGGTAGTAGGGCATGAGCGTGGAACACATATCCAGCTTTTTCCAGCCACAAGTGCTGAAGGCTTCCTCGTGACCGTGTGGGAAGAATTCCAAAAGCTCGTCATCAGAAACTTGCACGAAGCAGTCTTGCATTTGGCCGGCGCCGGGGTTGGAAGTCCGGCACAGAATGATGGCACCCTTGTCTTGATGCTGTAAAAACGGTGCCACAGAATCAAAACCGGAGTAGGGATTGAGCGTCACAGCATCGGGGTTGTAGCCGTAATTGCTGTATGCTTCTTCCGCATAAGCAATTGCGGCGTTGCCGACGCCGCCTCGGTTGAAATCCAAAATCACGGGCACGTCCAGCGCAACAGTTCGGGCATAATCAATCGTTTGTTGCAGAGCCTCCAAGCCTTCCTCGCCGTACTTGGCGTAGAAAGCAATGTTCGGTTTGTACGCCGAAATCACGTCTTTGGTTGCATCCACGATTGCGTTGTTGAAGGTGGTGATTGCTCTAGTAAGCGATCCGGCCTTCAGATGATGGGGGAACAACT
>CAYXSG010000028.1:0-7546 GCA_964467325.1 uncultured Candidatus Saccharibacteria bacterium | reverse complement strand
GTCAGGTAACAAAGCTGAGAGGAAGTGGAAATATAGATAGAAACTTGGCGATTTTTCTTCACAGGCCAAGTATAGCAAAAACTACTTGCGCATTAAACAGCGGATGCAGACCATCTGATTTGGCCGAGTTTTGATGTATTTGCCGCCACACGCGCAAACCAGCACTTCAGTCCGCTGAAGCTTCTCGGTCCATTTGCCGTTTTTCTGGAAAGTTTTCATATTGGTACCTTCACATAATATATTAAATCTCAAACTTTGTCAACGAACGCTAGAATTTTACAGGTTTAACTATCTGTGTTAGTTTGGTTTTCAGATGGAATGGCGCAAGGCCGTTCTAGTTTCAAAGTGTCCTGTTTTTAGGAGCTAGCTATGAAACGTTCTTTGATTTTTGTGGATTCTCTTGAGGATCGAGTGCTGTTTTGCGGCGCCGACAGTGACGTGTACAAAGTGCCCGTACCAGCAACACCAGTCTCCACGCTCGTGGTAGACATCGAACCGGCAGCAAGATGCGGCCGAGGCGTTTCGGTTAAAACTACAACCAACGGCGGCTCACCGGTGACCGTGAACTTATCGCGAGTGCCGAGCAAGTTTGATATCACCGCCCCGCAAATCGCCGGTTTGCACAGCTTCACTGTCACCATCGGCAACGTCAATGCCCTGCTCACTCTCAACCTGCCGGACAACGGCTCCAGCACCGCCAGCGTCACGACGAGTGGCGCGGATGTAATTGTGAACGCCGGCGACAACGGCGCAAACTTCATTTCCGTAACCGGGCTAGGTTCGTACCAGTGTGGTTACAATGATGATTTGGATCAACTGCCGGTGGAAATCAACGGTGGCCAAAACGCGTTAAACCAGATGAATCTCGTTGGTTCGGGCATTATCTTCGGCGGCCAAAACTCTACCAATTTAGCGAGCGCAAATGGTGACCAAGTCGTTTTTGTTGGAGCTGACAACGGCTCAAACATCTTTACGGGAGGCAACACCGGCCAGTATTTCTTCTTTGGGGGCGACAACTGCCTGAACGACTTCACGCTCGGCGGCGGTTTCAACTACGTGGTTGGTGGAAGCAATTCCAACAACAATTACCGAGTGGCCGACGCCGGCCGAGGTGTCATTATCTTCGGCACGAACGCGGGCAACAACCTCTTCACCCAAAGCGCGTTGAGTTTGACTGATTACTGTATTATCACCAACCCGCATCGGTTCCATTGCGGCGACCGCAACGACTACGGCGACGATGATAATGACTGCAATCACAACGACAACTTCTGCGACTGGGATTAGTAGCGCAACCAGCAACACGCCGGCAGTTTTCTCTATGAAAACTGCCGGTTTTAATTTGGTAATTCTTTTTTATGCACTTACCCACAGGAAAGAATGACAGGAATGGCTTATAATTGAGGACAGGTTGTTGGAATGCAACCAACATGACAAAGAAAATTTTAATCGCGGTCAGTTTCATGCTTGCGGGTTTTTTGCCTGCGAATTTTTTGCATGCGCAAAGCGTGATAAACTTGCCAGCTAAAGATTTCATTGCCAAGACAGAAATTTCCATCACGCCCGCTTCCGGCACGTTCCTTGAAGGCTCTACTTTTGAAGTGCCGATTTTCATAAACACCAAAGGCAATAATATCAATGCCATTGAGCTCCACATCAAGTTTGATCCGGATAAGCTTTCTATCATCAAGCCTTCAGGCGGAAAATCTATCATTGGTCTTTGGGTTCAGCCGCCAACTTACGACAATTCCAAAGGCACGGCAAAAATTGTTGGCACGATTCCAGGCGGCATTGTTTCCGATTCGGGTTTGATAATTACCGTCACGTTCCAAGCGAAAGCCACCGGCCAAGCTATCGTGAATATTTCCGACGACTCAAGCATTCTGCTCAACGATGGCTCGGGTTCAGCTGCCGCTTTTTCTGCCAACCGCGGCGTCTATAATATTGAACCGAAAGCGCCGGACGGCGTGCAGGTTTTTTCCGACACTCACCCGTTTCAAGACCACTGGTACAACGACCCAAATCCGACTTTGGGTTGGAATAAAGATCCGGGCGTGACTGGTTTCAGTTACCTTTTGGACGACAAGCCGAATACCGTTCCGGACAACACAGTGGTTTCAAGCAGCACAAGCAAATCTTATGAAAATCTGATTGACGGTCCGTGGTACTTTCACATTAAAGCGCTCAAGCAGGGCGTCTGGAGCACGACTTCCACTTTCGTAGTCAGAATTGACACAGCGCCGCCGGCCGCGTTTACGCCAACCGCCGGCTACCTCACCGCTGCTGTAATAAACAGATTTTTAATCACCTTCTTCACAACCGATAGCCTCTCAGGCATTGACCATTATGAAGTCGGCACGATTGACAAGAGCCAGCCGGTGAGCGAGTCGCCAATTTTCGTACAGTCGGAAAGCCCATACCAACTGCCGCTTGATAACAATAAAAACCTGCACGTCATCATCCGCGCTTTCGATAAAGCTGGCAATGTGCGCGACGCCTCCATTGATGTTGTCCCGCCATTTCTTCCGCTGCAAATCATAATTGATAATAAAAATCTGATTTTAATTTGCCTTTTGGCTTTGCTGATTTTGCTTTTTATCGGCCATTACATTTTTGCTCACCATGTCATTCGCCGAATCAAAAGATTGTTTGAAATCGTCAATCACGAAGAAAATTTTGAGCATGAGGAGCATGTTCAAGAACAGGTTTACCAGCGTGAACCAGCGCCAGTAGTTGCGCCGATTGCATCTCCGGCGCGACTAGCGGTTTCAGCACCAACACCAACGGTGGCGCCACAAGAGCCGAGCCAAAGTTATAAACTGCCACCGCAATTCATGATTTCGGAAATAGATCACACTAAGCAAAACCTGGAAAGAAGTCTGTCTTGATGCGCGAACGTGCGACGCCAGCAGCAGCAAGCATTTCCTCAAAACTTAAAATCATGCCGCGTGGACCGGAAATGTAAAAGTATCGATCTTTAAAATCCGGCGCTTCCCTTTCAATTAGTTCTTTGCTGATAAAACCTGTAACGTAAACCGTTTTAATATTGAGTTTTCTTTGTGCCTCTTGAAAAATTTCTTGATAGACCGCTTCGGCAGGCGTTTTATTCGCATAAAAAATCACAATGTCTCTTTTTTCATCAGTATCAACAAGATATTTAATCATACTTCTGAAAGGCGTAACACCGATGCCGCCGGCAATAAAAATCAGTTTCTTATTCTTGTTTTTTGGCAGAACGAACTCGCCGGCGAGCTGGGAAGCCACGAGAACGTCGTCTGTTTGCATTTCAAAAAGGTGTTTTTTGAAACTGCTCGGCTTCTCGTAAAATTTCACGCCGATTCGGATATTTTTTTCGGTTGGAGATGAAGCGACGGTAAAGTAGCGACGGTTGCCTCGGCTGTCGGCCGGCGCACGGTCCAGCGTCCATTCAAGATATTGGCCGGCGCGAAATTTCAACGGCTCGTTTGAAGCAAACAGGAAATCGTAGGTGTTTGGCGCAGTCTTAATTTTCTCCCGCAAAACCAGCATAAGCTTCTGCTTCGGACTAACCAAGTAAGAAAAAATATTGCCAACCACAAGCGCAAGCTCGGGTGTAGAAAAAATCGGCCCAAGATGAATTGACGGTGCAAACAAAAAACCAACCAGCAGGCCGTAAGCGATGCGTAAAGCTCTGGTCGGCGGCGTGGTCAGCGGCTCGGTGAGCATGACGAAAGCAAAAAATAAAAGCGGTGCATTCACAAACAGCCGCCAAGCACTTTCCGTGAAATCAGAAAAATTTGAAAGATGAAAACTTAAAACGGTAATTGCCGCCGCGGCAGCAAAACTTAAAATTAAATCAAACCTAATGAGCTTTCTCCCAACCAGCAAACCACCCGCAAGGACAAACGGCGCCATGGCCGCCGTGCCAATCCACCAATTGGCCGACTGGTTGAGAAAAAGCGCAGTAATCACGAGTGCAATCGCGGCCGGATTGAAAACGTGTTTTTTTCTGATAGCTAGAATATATTTTGTCGCCATGGCCAAAACAGAAGCCCAAATGGCAAGCGAGAAAAATTGCCAATCATTCGGCGAGGCAAGCGGCGCAATGATGAGCGCAAGAATGAGCGCGGTGATGTAAGCTGACTCGGCGTTTTTTGGTGCGTTGAAAGCCCAAGCAAAAACGTAATTAACGCCCAAACAGATGGTAGTTATAAAAATCGCTGAAAAAATAATAGCGAACGGGCTGTATGAAAGCACCCCAAAAAATCCCAGTCCGGCCGCGGCCAAAACCAACGCAATCAAATAGTACAAAACCAATTTGTACATCGTAATCCGGTTTAGAAAATTATCAATAATTTTAAGCATTTATTTTTGTTTTACGTACTTTTCAAAGCCGGCGGTTTGGCTCGCCATGCCAGCTTTATCGATAGCAAAAGCTTCCAAGCCAGCAACACCACTTATGAAGTCTAAGCTTTTTTCGCCCATTGCGAAAGCTGCCGTGGCAAAACGGTCAACTTCGTACACGTTTGGCCCGACCACCGTCAAGCTCAACAAATCCCCGCGCGCGGCTGATTTTTCGTGGGGATTGTAAATGTGCTCGCCGCGCGCGTAGGTGCCGGAAGTCGCCACACCTTGGCCAGAAACTGAGAGCACTTTCACGATTTCTTTTTCCGGATTGAACGGATTGCGGATGCCGACCGACCACATTTCCCCTTCCGAATTTTTGCCAGAAGTTTGGATGTCGCCACCGGCGTCAATATAGAAATTCTCAAAACCGTCGCGCCAAAGAATTTCCGCCGCTTTGAAAATCGCCCAACCTTTTACCAAGCCGGAAGGATCAAGCTTGCCGTCTGGTTTGCGAATGTCAAAGTAGCCGCCGGTTTCATTTTTGGTTTTTTCTGAGAGTGCTAAAACTTCTTTCATTTCTGGACTAAAATTTTCTTCTTTAAGAAGACCGTTATTTATGGCCGTGATTTCGCTAGTGTTTTTATAAGTGCTAAACTTTTCATCTACAGATTTAAAATAGGCAAAAATTTTATCCAGCGTTTTTTCGTCAGCTTTTTTGTCCGCAATCTCAACAATGACCGTCATCCCCATCAGGATTTCTTTCCTAACCATAGCTAATTTTTCGCTTCAGCCAAAGCTACGCCGAGCGATTTGTTGAACGCGCCGCTTGAGTCGGTCGCGCCGGAAACGATGTCCACTTTCGCTGCTTGAATCGCAATGGCTTGTTTTTTCCAAATCTTCATTGCATCGGTATTAATTCTGATGGAAGTACTGCGATCGTTCGGATATTGCAAAAGTTTGACGTCGGCCAGCTTTCCACCTTGAATAATTGCTTCCACTTGAATATTTCCGTAATAAGCATCAACGACTGGACCAGTGTATGTGCCATCTTTGT
This sequence comes from uncultured Candidatus Saccharibacteria bacterium, assembly GCA_964467325.1. Classification (GTDB taxonomy): domain Bacteria; phylum Patescibacteriota; class Minisyncoccia; order Phycocordibacterales; family JAKAEA01; genus JARIGY01. The sequence continues at coordinate 2,166 of CAYXSG010000028.1, read as the reverse complement.
ACATGGCAGTCGGAGTTGGAGCTGGAGTCTGAGGATTTCCTGAAGGCACAATGACAACATCACCAGAAGTACCAGACGAATTGGAATTATCAGTTGTGGGAACAGAAGCAGGAACAACACCCGTCATCTTGTAATAAACCGCATACATAATAAAACTGGCGATGACAAAAGCCGACAGAATATATTTTTTCATACGTACATTGTACTACGAAACCGTCAAAAGCTTTGGTGCGCTTTTAAAAACTATTCAATAAAAGTGAGGGCTTTGCCAAGCTTGGAGCCGCGGCCAGTGCGACCGATGCGGTGCACGTAATCGTCGTAAGTGGCTGGCAAATCAAAATTGATGACATGGCTAACGTCGGCAATATCCAAACCGCGCGCCGCCACGTCGGTGGCAACCAAAACTTGCGCATAATTGCCTTTGAAAGCATTGAGCGCGCGCTGGCGCTGAGATTGATTTTTATTGCCGTGAATGGATTCAGCTTTGAAGCCTTTTTGCGCAAGGATTTTGGAAAGTTTTTCCACGCCGTGCTTGGTGCGGCCGAAAATCAGCACTTTACTGAATTCTTTTTTATTTAAAAGCTCGTGAAGCACTGCCACCTTGTCGGCGCCGCGCGCAATTTTAATTACGTCTTGCTCAACATTTCTCGCTGTGTCTCTGGTTTTGACGGAAATCCTGACCGGCTCGTGCAAAAATTCAGAAATCAGCTTTTCAATTTCCGGTGAGAGCGTCGCGGAAAAGAACAGCGTTTGGCGGCCTTTCGGCATGCCGGCCATCACAAAGCGCATGTCGTTGATGAAACCCATATCAAGCATCCGGTCCGCCTCGTCCAGCACGATAGTTTTAAATTCTGAAAGGTTAATATTTTTGCGAGTAATAAAATCTTTGAGCCTACCTGGCGTGCCAATGATAAAATTTGGATTGTAACGCAAATCTCTAAGCTGCATGCCGATGCTCGCGCCACCAACGCAGCAAGCAGAAAAAATTCGCGAACCTTTAGTAAATTCTTTGAATTCTTGATCAATTTGAATCGCCAACTCGCGCGTCGGCACAATAATCATTATGCGCTCTTTCCTGTTTAACACCACTTTATTTATAAGTGGAATGAGAAAAGCCGCGGTTTTGCCGGTGCCAGTGTTCGCAATGCCCACCAAATCCAAACCTTTGAGCACATGCGGAATCGCCTTGTCCTGAATCGGCGTCGGGGCCACGTAGCCTTTATTTTTGATAGCCATTTTCAAATTCGGATCAATCAAAAAATCCTCAAACTGATGTTCGGGTTTAAAATTTTCTGCTTCTTCGGTCACCACTACTTTATTGATGAATTTGGAAGGATTGATATTTTCGCCTTGAGATCTTTTTTGCGGATGAAAGCGTCTTGCCGGTCCGCTCGTTCGGCGATTTCTGCTGAAGTTCCTGTTGTACATAGTATACAGCCCAGCAACTATATATTAAATAGGTATTTTGTCAAGGTTTTTAGGGCTAATTGAGAATCGCGCGAGTGGCTGGGCCAACGTAGCCGGCTTGAGCAATGTTGTAAGCTTTCTGTAATTTTTTCACAGCCGATTCGGTGAGGGCGCCGAAAGTGCCGGTAATTGGGCCAGAATAAAAGCCAAGTTCGGTCATACGCTTTTGTAATTGCGAAACTTCATCCCCTTTTGAATTTAAAGTGAGAAAACTAGTGAAAACATATTTTTGATTATTTGTCGGCGTCACGGTAATTATCGGCGGCGTTGCAACTGGCGCCGGTGCCACGTAAATATTGCTAAGCGTGAAAGAATATTGGCCTAGATTGCCATAAGAGTCGGTAAAGTTTATCGTGACGGGAATGGAAGAATTTTCATTGCTGCCCACAACGTAGGTTGCCATGTAGGTGCCACTGCCGGTACCAGCGACAGCCGGCCGAGCATAACCTGCAGCCACCGAAACACCGCTGACCGGTTTGTTAAAGTTGAAACCGAAAGTGAGAGTATTTCCGGCGCTGACAAATTCGCCGTTATTATTGTTGGAAAAAACGCTTAAAGACGTGATTGTCGGCTTTTGATTTATGTTTGAATATTGCTGCGCATTGACACTGACTGCTGTCACATTTAGATCAGCGCAGTCGCCGTCGCTTTCGCAAATGGTAATTTTTGAAATGCCGAATGACACTGCTCGCAAATCCA
>CAYXSG010000027.1:0-7755 GCA_964467325.1 uncultured Candidatus Saccharibacteria bacterium | reverse complement strand
CACATTGTAAACCGCGTTGGACACGCCTTGAATTGGCGCTTCAAGTTTGAGACCGACGTTCACTTCGAGCTCGCGTTCCAAGCGTTCTTTAATCTGGCGCGACGTAACGAGCTTGCCTTCGCGACCAGCGAAAGGCGAATCGTTCACGAGAAAAGTGAGCGAAATGGTCGGCTCGTCAATTTTAATGGCCGGCAAAGATTCTTGCTCCACCGTTTCGCAAATCGTGTCGCCGATGTAAATTTCTGGAATGCCGGCAATCATCACAATGTCGCCTGCGTTGGCTTCAGCGACTTCTTTTCTTGTCATGCCCTCAAAAGTGTAGAGTTTGGTAATTTTCCCATTATGGATTTCGCCGCCGGTTTTTTTCGCTACAACATTTTGACCGAAAGCAATTTTACCGTCGTAAATTCGGCCAATCGCGAGCCGGCCGAGAAAGTTGTCGTAGCCGAGATTGAAAACTTGCATGCGCAAAGGCAGGGTGGTGTCGGCTTTGGCCGGTGGCACTTTTTCCAAAATTAAATCCAGAAGTGGCGACAGATTTTCGCGTTTGTCGCCAAGATTTTTAATGGCCACACCTTCGCGGCCGATTGCGTAAATTACTGGGAAATCCAGCTGTTCGTCGTTGGCGCCGAGTTCGTAGAAAAGTTCAAGCACTTCTTCGTGGACGCGTTCAGGATTGGCGGCCGGCTTGTCAATTTTGTTGATGACGACAATTGGTTTCAAGCCGAGCTCTAAAGATTTTTTCAGCACGAAACGCGTTTGCGGCATCGGGCCTTCTTGCGCATCCACCACGAGCAAAACCGTATCAATCGAACGCAGTACGCGCTCCACTTCCGAACCGAAGTCCGCGTGACCGGGCGTATCCACGATGTTGATTTTGGTCACTGGTCGGCCTGAGTTTGTCGAAGGGTAAAAAACCGAAGTATTTTTCGCGTAAATGGTAATGCCGCGCTCCTGTTCAAGCGCGTTTGTATCCATGGTAAAACCTTCTTCCACCATACCAGTTTGACGCATCAGGGCGTCGGTCAGGGTAGTTTTCCCATGGTCAACGTGGGCGATAATAGCAATGTTGCGGATTTCCATAAAGAATGATAGAGTAACAAATAATTCATACTTTGTCAAAGTATCGTAACTCATATGCCAGAAGTAATATTAGACGCACTTTCAGCGATTAAGAATTTCACTTTCGGCCGACCTTTTGATTTGGAAAAGAAATCTGATTTCCAAGCGCATTCGGAAAGTATTCGAAAAACTCGGCAGGTGATTGACGCTATGCTGGCTAACCGAAAGACTGCCATCGCAGGGGTTATTAAAAGTCGCTACCATCGCAATTGGGCCTTGAGCTCTCTTAAGTTGGCGAGAAAAAGTTTAAATATGGCGGAAAAACTTCTTGATTTTCCACAGCAAGCGGCGTGGCACATCCAGAGCGCCATTCGAAACGTGGAACATGCCAAGGGGCTGGTGCGGGCGCGGAGCGTTGCTCACTCCATCGAAAGCGACAGTTTTGAATCGCTTTTTCTCAAAGACAGCGACCTGAAAGAAGGCGACCTTATTCTTTCGTATAAAACCGCGAAGTATCACAAAACCCATTTTCTTTCTTGGCTCATCAAGTTTGCCACTTACAGCGCGATCACTCACGTTTCCATGGTTTGCACAAGAAAAGACAGCTCGCTCGGTATGATGACTTCGGCGGCGGACGACGTGGAAGTCAAAGGTCTTTCCATTCAAAATTTAAAACCGAAAGCCGGAGAAATTTTCCTGATTTTGAGGATGAAGGATGATTTGAAGAAAAAATCGCAAGTGTTGGCGAGATTGAAAGTTTGGGCGGAAATTGCAGGCAAGCGCACGGTGTCTAGTAAAACCGATGGCTACCATTTTTCAGAATTGAAGTGCTGGATTGCTTGCGCGAATGGCCTCGTTTCCACCACAAGTATGGCGTTTTTTGGAGTTTACGCCAGCTTTCCCAATCCAACCGAAAACCACCGCGGCCTATTTTGCAGCGAGCTCGTGGATTTTATTTTCAAAGAAGCAGGCATTATTTTGATGCCGCGCGCCGAAGACAACGCCGTGCTCGGTCCGAGCGACATCATGTACTCACCACACTTTGATTTCAAAGGCATATTCGGCAATCGAGAAGACGCCGAGCTCATGCGGAAAGAAAAAATCGTGATGTAGTTGAAAAATTTTTCATAATAAAACCCTCTTCCGAAAAAGAGGGCTTCTGCTAAAAAGCTGTTCCATCTGGCCTAAACAGAATTTCAATCGAATCGAAAACCATCTGCGCCAATTCCATATGTCGGACCTGGTAGTAAAGCGTTGCAAGCTTCACTGCATTTTTCGGCGGCCTCTCAATTTTACAATCTACAACAATTGGTTGTCCGACCAAAATTGCAATCCGTCTCGGCTTGGGAAACTTCGCATGTTTTGGCCACGCTTTCCCTGCGCCACAAATTCTCACGGGGATTATTGGCACCTCATCGGTTTGCTCAATGAGCCAGCCGAGCCCGGGATTAACGTCATTCGGTTCGTGCAACTTTTCCCACCAAGGAATTCTCAAGTCTTCAATCTTGCCTTGCGGAAAAATCATGATGCAACGCTTCTCATTGAGATGCTCCAACATTTTCCGCAAAGCACGAAGCGCCGATGTGCCCGAGGCTTTGCCTTTTAGGACATTAATCGGCACACACTGGGCGCCCGTGAGAATCCTGCCGATAATCGGCATCCGAAAAAACGCCTCCAAAACCAGAAACCGAACAAATCTCCCGGTTGTGAGACTGATTAGAAGACCGTCGAGATACGATGTGTGTGGTCCGGCTGCCAGAATCACTGGACCCGACTTCGGAATGTTTTCTGCGCCGAGAATCCTAACCCTGAAATAAAATTTCCCGACCAACCACACCACGGTGCGAGTAAACCAGTACGCCCATGTCATTGGGTCGCGCTTGTTTTGCATGCCGACCTCCTTTCCAAATGTTTGATACAAAGAATCTGAATTAAACGCTCGCGACACAGTAGTACAAATGTGTTTGTTTGTCAAAGCTCCGGCGGTGTATACTATTTACAGAATCGTTTTTTACCTTAACTGTGGAGGTCCTATGGATTTTTTAGGTTTGCTTCGTCGAGGTGAACCGCCGGCTACTACGTTGTCGCAAGCGCAAGAAGTTTTAGGTGAACCGAATGTCTTTGATGTGACAAGGGTTGAGAAGGCGTGGGGTCAGCTTCGGTTGGGCAATCCCACCATTCCGTACGACTTGGCCACATTGCGTGCTAAGGCCAAGGAAAATCTGGCGGGTGCTCGGCAGTGGACGCTGGTTTACGTGATTGGTTTGTCGCTCGCGTCACAACTTGAAAAGTTAGGTCGGAATCCGAATCAGCTGCCGTGTTTTATGGAAACCGGCGTCTGGGAAGATCCTGACTACGCCGTGCTCATTGTCGAATCGGGTGCCTGCGGTTACCGGCTTTTGGATTTTTCCTTGCCGCACAAGAACCTCGATTTTGCTGGTCAGAAAGCGGCGATTGATAAAAATCGCAAACATCAGCGAGTGAGTGCACGCACCGTTTCCGAAGCTGCGCTCTCGATGCTCATGGTTTCTGGTTCTTGTCCGCTTACGCTTTGTCATCACACTGCTGCGCAGGTGGGTGAGGACTCTGTGCTTCGGCTAGTGTATGAGCCGAAACTGGGTCTGGCTTTGATTGTTTGTCCAGACAGTCCGCGGCCCGATGCTGGTACGGTGATTTGCAAAATGTACGACATTGCACCAAGGAAGTAGCCCGATGTTCAGTGGAACAGCGGGCTTTTTGTTATATTTTTCTTTCCAGATATAGTAGAATGAGCAGATGAAACCTATAGCTTTTTTTTGCGCGGAGTACGGCATTCAAGACGAGTTGCCACTTTATGCCGGCGGGTTGGGCGTATTGGCGGGGGATTATCTTTTGGAAGCGGGCAGTCAAGGTTTGCCGTTCATTGCGGTTGGCATTTTTTATACCAACGGTTTTATTGACACCAATACTGCCGCCGGCGACAGCACTTCTTTGATGAAAAGTGGTTTTCAGATTGTTTCCGATGATGCTGGTCAGCCGCTTCGCTTGGCAATTGATGTGAGCGACCGAGTTGTTAAAGCGCAAGTTTGGACGCGCGCCTACGGCTCGGCTCGGCTCTATCTCATTGACACCAACATTGCCGAAAACAGCGATGCTGACCGGAAAATCACCGCGCATCTTTACGATTCCAACATGGAAAATAAAATGATGCAGGAACTCATCCTCGGCATCGGCGGCATAAGGCTGTTGCGCGCGCTCAAAATTGACGTGGGCATTTATCACTTGAACGAAGGCCACACCAGCTTCGTGGCTCTGGCTTTAGCTGCAGAATATCTCCACGACCACCCTTCGGAAACCAGCTTTACGAGCGCCGTGAACGCTGTCCGTTCAAAAATTGTTGCCACCAAACACACGATTCTTTCTGGCGCCGGCATGTATTTTACGCGAGACCAGTTCAAAAAAATCATCAGTCACTACTTTGAACAGCACCGGATTGATTTTGAAGAATTTTTCTCTTTCGGCACTCACGCGCACCATCCGGAAGCTTTTGCCACGACGCGCTTTTTGTTGGCGGCGGCTTGTCGGTCAAACGGCGTGAGCATGGTCCACGTAATTTTTGAAAAGCAGAAGCACCCGATGAGCCCGCTCATTTCCATCACCAATGGCATCAATCCAAAACGCTGGCGCTCGCCACTTTGGCCGAAAGGCGGCATCGGCGCGCTGTCCGACGCAGACATGTGGCAGATTAGAAACACGGCGCGACGCGAACTTTTGGAATATGTCAAAGCGGAAAGCGGCGTTACGCTGGATGAAAAAGCTATGACTATCGTTTGGGCGAGAAGATTTGCGGCTTACAAACGCCCGTACATTCTTTTTTCCGACTTGAAAAAATTGGAGGAAATTTTATCTAGAAAAGATCGGCCGGTGCAAATTATCATTTCCGGTATGGCGCACAAAGACGACAAAGAAGGCACGGAAATGGTGGAGAAAATCAAAAAGCATGTTGCCGAAAAAGCCTTTCAAGGAAAAATCGTGTATTTGCCGCATTATTCTATTGATACCGCAAAAAAACTCGTGGTGGGCGCCGACGTCTGGCTCAACACGCCTGAGCGCGGGATTGAAGCGTGCGGTACGAGTGGCATGAAATCTGGGCTTAACGGCGGCTTGGAATGCAGCGTCCGCGACGGCTGGATTGAAGAAGTGGATTGGAACGATAAAGGCTGGATTTTGCCGGAAGAAGGCTTGGAAGAAAAAATTTACGACATCATTGACCAGAAAATTTCGCCGATGTTTTACGAGCGCACCTCCGAAGGCATTCCGGCGCGCTGGATTAAAGATATGCGTGGCACTATGGAAATCATTGAGGGGCGATTTACGACCAAGCAAATGCTGGAAGAATACCTAAACAAGCTGTACTTTCCGCATGCTTAATGTGTTATAATCAATAGAACATGAAATTTTTTGAATCTAAGAAGGGTTTGAAGATTTTATTTGTCGGAGCGGAAGCGGCGCCTTTCGCAAAAGTTGGGGGATTGGCTTCGGTGATGTACTCTCTGCCGAAGTCGCTTGTGCATCTCGGCCATGATGCGCGGGTGATGATTCCGCGCTACGTGTTCATCAATAACGACGAATACAAGCTCACGATGGTTCATGAGCACCTAAAAGTGCCCACCGGTAATGCTGGCGAGCCGAGAGATTTGGTTTGCAACGTCAAAAAATTTACGCCGAAAGCTTCCGCCGACGCTGTGACCACTTACTTTTTAGAAAATCAGGAATATTATGAGCAGCGCGCCAACGTTTACGGCTACGCCGACGATCCAGTCCGCTGGGCGCTCCTCTCGCGCGGCGTTCTGGAATTTTTGCGTCTCAGGAAAGAATGGACGCCGGACATCATCGTGTCCGCCGACTGGCAAACCGGTTATCTTTCAAATTTTCTCAAGACGGTTTACAAAGACGATCCGGTCCTTTCAAAAATTACGACGGTTTTTTCCATTCACAATCTCTATCATCAAGGCATTTTCGACCACCGCTACACGCAGGAAATGGATTACGACGACGGCCACTCGCCGATTCCGGCTTTTGAAGACGGTCGGCTCATGAAAATCAACGCCATGCGTCGCGGCATTATGTCAGCCGACGCCGTGACCACTGTTTCGCCGACCTACGCCAAAGAAATTCTCACAAAAGATTACGGCGAGATGCTGGACGATTTGCTCAAAGAACGCCGCGCAGTGCTGACCGGCATTCTAAACGGCATTGATTACGATCTTTGGAATCCGGCGGTTGATCCCTACATTGTTCACCGTTACAGCGCTTCATCGCTTGAAGCTCGATGCAGTAATAAAAAAGTGTTGCAAGAAAGATTCAGTTTGCCGGTCAACAAAAACGTGTTTTTGGTGAGCATTGTTTCTAGGCTTTCAAAGCAAAAAGGTTTTGAACTGCTTTATTCCATTTTAGACACCCTGCTTCAGGAATTGCCGATGCAGCTCGTGGTGGTGGGCGAGGGCGAAGGCGAGCTCATGGGTTTTTTCCAAGATTTGGAAAAGAAGCATGCGGGCAAAGTGGCGGCGCACCTCAAGTTTGATTCGGTCTTGCCACACCTAGTGTACGCCGGCGCGGACGCGGTGCTCGTGCCGTCCAAGTTTGAGCCGTGCGGTTTGACTCAAATGGAAGCGATGCGCATGGGTGCGATTCCGATTGTTCGAAAAACCGGCGGCTTGGCCGACTCAGTGGAAGACTACAATCCTGACAAGCAAGCTGGCACCGGTTTCACTTTTGAGCGTTTTGATTCGTCTTCGCTTATGATTGCGCTCATTCGCGCTTTTGAAAATTACCGCGATAAGAAAAACTGGCGCGCGCTCCAGAAACGCGCAATGCTTCAAGATTTTTCTTGGCACAGCTCAGCCAAGAAGTACATAGAATTTTTCAACCGAGCGATAGAGTTTCACAACAGAGCCGCGCTTTCAGAGAAAAATAAATTATGAAATGGGCCAATTTTCTGCACATATATCAGCCGGCTGACCAGCAGCGAGACATTCTTGAGGCTATTGTTGTTCAGAGTTATCGGCCAATTTTCACGCACATTCGCGACAATAAAAATCTCAGATTGACGCTCAACATCAACGGCGCGCTCATGGAGCTGTTTGATAAAAATGATTACCAAGATTTGATTGATATTTTGCGCGAAGCCGGCAAGGATGGGCGGCTGGAGTTCACCAGTTCGGCCAAATATCATGCTTTCTTGCCGTTTTTGTCGCCGGAAGAAATCATTCGGCAAATAAAAATGAACGACGAGACGAACAAGTTTTATCTTGGCGATTCTTATAAGCCGCAAGGTTTTTTCCCGCCGGAAATGGCCTACAAAAAAGAAGTGGCGAAAGTGGTCAGTGATTTGGGCTTCAAATGGATGGTGCTTGATGAAATTGCGCTTTCTGGCGAGCCGGGCAAAGTGGATTACAATAAAATTTATAAAATTAAAGACACAAATTTGTCTGTGTTTTTCCGCGAGCGCCGCTTGAGCAACCTCATCATGAGCGCGGTGGTACGTTCGCCGGAAACGCTTTTGGAAGCGATGCATGATGACTTGGCGAGCAGCCGATACGTTGTGACGGCGATGGACGGCGAAACCTTTGGTCATCACCGACCCGGGCTTGAGCAAATGCTTTTCAAAGTGTGGAGCACGCCAGGCTTTGACTTGGTCAATATTTCCGACTT
>CAYXSG010000026.1:0-7856 GCA_964467325.1 uncultured Candidatus Saccharibacteria bacterium | reverse complement strand
GGCCGACGGAAGTCTGTGCAAGCACAGTGGTTTTTTGCGACGAAGAAATTGTCCTCGCTGCGCCGTTGCTCGCCGCTTGGTTGCCAACCACTTTGGCGGCCAAGTTCATGGTTGCGTTTTCAAACTTAACGCTAGAAGGAAGAGTGGCAAAAGTGAAATTCAAATTCACGTCTTCGCCCGGATTAAGCGTGGCCAGCCGGTCAAGTGTGGTTTTGTCCCAAACAATAGTGTCGTCCACCGAGCGATAAAAACCAGAGCCCGCGGTCACTCTTCCCGGATCAAAAAGTTTGCCGCCAAGCACGAGCGAAACTCGCGCATCAGAAATCGGCGTCTGCATATTGTTAACCACATCAATCGTGCCGTGGATAATCGTCCCCTGCTCGGTTGCAAACTGCGCCGCCGAACTGCCCTCAAGATTCATAGAAAGACCCAGGAGCGGCTTTTGGATAAAAATGGATTCGGTCTGCGCAAGATAGCGCGTGGCGATGGTTTTTTCGTCCGTGGCGCTTTGCGTGCCGATGGAAAAATGGAAAACGCGCTCGTCGTTTTGCTCGCCAGTGAGCGATCCGTGCAGCGAAATGTGTTTGGTTTCGCCGGCCGCCAAATTTGGAATCAACCAATATTGGCTTTCAAAATCCGGCTTCGGAGTGGCGTCAGCGTAGGAAAAACCAAAAGGATAATCAATTTTGAGCAGCAGGTTTTGGAGCGGCACGCTAGAGTTGGAGACAACCGAAACATCAAAAGCCACATCGTCGCCGGAAACAATTTGGTCCGGATGAGTCACCTCAACGTTAAGCGGCGTAGAACTGATTGAAACAGTGTAAGTTTTTTCTTTGCGCACTTTCGTCTTGGAACCTTTCAAGTTGTATTCCACAGTAATTTTAATGTCGCAGCCAGCATTAAGCTCGCCAAAAATCACCGAGCGCGAAGTGTAACGAGCCGAGGCGTTTTGATTTATCGTGCCTAGCGATTGCGTTTCGTGGGTCAAATCCTGAGTGATGTCGCCGGCATTTTTCGTACCGTCTGGATAATCAATGTAAAGCGTGGTGTTTTCAATCGGCAAGGAATTATTGTTGCTGACAATCGTATCGAAATCCAATTCACTGCCAGCGGAAATGGAAACCGGCCCGAGAAACTTGATGTCCACTTTGTCGGCCGCGGTAATGTTCCAGCCGCCAAAAACCACAAATAAAAGCAGGCCGGCAGAAATGATGAAAAAAATCAGCGCGCCGATGAAAATTTTCCGAAAAAGTTCCCCGGCCACCGGCTTCGGAGTGCCAGAAAAAGTTTCCACCGGCGCGCCTTCATGCCGCCATTTTTTATCAATATCAAACTCGCGCGGCTGAAAATGCTGTTCGGGAGAAACCTCAGGGTTTTGCCATTTGCGCTCGTAAATTTCCTTCTTCAGCTCTTCTATCTTGTCATTTTTGTCAGGCACGCGCCCATTATATCATGAACTACAGCTGGCTTTCGCGGAGCGAAGTGTTGATTTCACGGATGGCCAAAGCGCGGTGCGGGGCGAGATTTTCTAAGGTGGCGAATGACCACGGCTCGGCAACTAGCGGTGTGAGCGTAGTGTTCGAACTGGCATAGCCGAGATGGTGGAGAATTTTCAAAACTAGCATGATTTCAAAAAGCGCGAGCTCGCTCCCCCATTCGCGCGAAGCCAAAAAATCAAAAGCTTCGCAGACAGCATTGAAGAGCTTTTCGTTTTTTTCTTCACCGGCCACGAGCCGCCGCAGAAGCGCCGCGCAATTGCCGACCACTGCGAGCACCGGCTTTTGATTTCGGTAGCGAGTGTGAAAGCTGTCTTTAAAAACCGCGGTGGTAACGCGCCACACTTCCTTGCCGCGCACCAGCGACACGCGGCTTTCCGACAAATCTTGAAGCGCGTAGCGCAGTTTGGATTTTTCCAAGCGCACGCCACGCACGGCCGCGCGCACGAGGCCGAGGTCGCGCGTAAAAAGCGTAAGAAATTCGTCCGCTTCGCCCGAGGCCGTGCGGTCTAAAACATACGCATCGGTTGTGTAAATGTGGTGAGCCACGTTACTTTGAAAGCGCAAAGGTAAACTCTTCACTTTCAGTTTTTTCAAATTTAATTTCTGAAAGCAAAGCCGTTTTCATGATTTCTTTCTTAAACGCTTCTATAATTTTTCTGCCTTCATCATTGGTGCCAACAACGATAGAAACCGTCTCAAGCGGATTGAGTTTCTGATTTTTGCGAAAATCCTGAACGAGCCGGATGAAATCGCGCGCCTGCCCTTCCGCTTTAAGCGCGGCGGTAATTTTCGTATCGAGAACAAGTGGCGTTTCGTCCGAAAGTTTTTTGTCCGAAATAATTTCTTTCACGTTCAGCTCGTCTTGCAAAATGTCAAAATAGACCAATTCTAAAGCAAAATTTTTAGGATTTAATGAAAGCGAAACAAGCGGCTGGCGCACTTTTATGCCGGCTTCCGCGCGCAATTTCAAAGCTTGTTCCACAATTTGCCGCACCAGCGCCATGTCTTTGAGAATTTGTTCGTCCGTAGCGCGGGCCGCTGGCCAAACACACAAATGCACCGATTCTGGATCGTTTGGCATTTTCAATTTCTGATACAAATCTTCGGCCAAAAACGGCATGAACGGCGCCAAAAGCAATGAAAATTCGCGCAGCACGAAACGGGTGGTAGCGAGCGTGGCTCGCTTATCTTTCTCGTCATCGCCTTTGAAACGCTCTCGGGAACGGCGCAAATACCACGTGGACAAATCATCCACAAAAAGCGCGAGCGGCCGCGCGGCGCGGTCAAGCTCGTAAGCTTCCAGCGCTTTGGAAATTTCTGCAACTGTTTCGTCCAAGCGCGCCAGAATCCACAAGTCGAGAGGATTTTTTGAAACTGGCCGACCAACTTCCTGAGCGCTGCTTTCACTTTCATTTTTATAAGTAACATAAAACGCGTAAACATTTTGCAAGCGCATGATGACTTTTTTCACCACCTCATCCACGCCTTTTTCAGAAAAATTAAAATCTTCGGCTTTTACCGCCGGCGAAGAAGTGAGGTAATAGCGCAAAGCGTCGCCGCCGTGAAGGTTGAGCAGATTAGTAACGTCGGGATAATTTCTCAAACTCTTGGACATTTTCTGGCCGTCTTCCGCCAAAATTGTGCCGTTCACCAACACGTTTTTGTAAGGCGCCTTAGAAAAAAGTCCGACCGAAAGCGCAATCAAAGAATAGAACCAGCCGCGCGTCTGGTCCTGACCTTCAGCAATGAAATCGGCCGGAAAGCGCTCACCGGATTCAAACGCTTTTTTGTTTTCAAAAGGATAATGGATGCTGGCAAACGGCATGGAGCCCGACTCGTACCATGTATCAAAAACTTCCGGCACGCGCGTCATCGTTTCGCGGCAAGCACAAGGAAAAGTAATTTCATCAATGTGCGGCCGATGCAAATCCAGCTCGTACATGGCATTGTGCGGAATCGGCGCAAAATCCATTTTCGTTTCTTGGCCCAGACTCAGAAAATCCACGTCAAAGCCCCACATTTCCAACACACGCTTATCGTCGCCGCCTTCCGCGAGCGCGAGCATGATGGTGGCCGGACCATCGTGCGTCACGAGCAGAATATTTTTGCCTTCGTACTTGGCGTCGGTTTCATACAAAAATTCGCCGATGCGCAAACGAACATCATTGATACACTCGCCGTTCGGCAACCTTTTGGTCAGCCGCTCTTTTACCGAATTGAAATAATTGTGATACAGCTCAACATTTTTGAGATTGTAATCGCCGAAATTAAATTCGGAAATGCGCTCGTCAATTTCCACCGCGCCTTGGTAAGCGAGCTGTTCCACCACAATGTCGGTGGTCTCGCGCGTGCGCACCATGGGCGAAGTGATGATGATATCAATATTTTTATCTTTCAGCGCTTGCGACGTGAGCATCACTTCTTCCCGGCCGTGGTCGGTGAGATGATGAGGATTTTTTATATTTGAACTCAAAATGTCCTCAACGTTGTGGTCACCTTCGCCATGCCGAATGATGTAGTAATTATTTCGGCGAGTGCGTTTGCGAATGTCTTCAACGGAACCAAGCACTTCCGTTTCTCCGCAGTCTTTGCATTGCCACACCGGCAGCGGCGCGCCCCAAAAACGCGAGCGCGAAATTGCCCAATCGCGCGCATTCTCAAGCCACTTTCCAAATCGACCCGCGCCAATTTCCGGCGGCACCCATTTAACTTTATTATTTTCAAACACCAATTTGTCTTTGAAATCGGAAACTTTCACAAACCAAGAACTGGTCGCGTAATTCAAAAGCGGCGTGCCGCAGCGCCAGCAGTGCGGATATGAGTGCATGATTTTTTCCTTGGCAAACAGCAAATCTTGTTTGGCTAGAAACTTGATAATTTCCACATCGGCTTTCTGGTGCGCCGCCGGTTCTTCTTTTGTGCTAATCGGCTTGACGCTCAAGCCGGCAAAATCTTTCACTTCTTTTTTAAATTTGCCATCGGTGCCGACATGCTGAATGAACGGCAAATCTTCCGCCAATGAAAGATTGTAGTCGTCTTCGCCGAATGCCGGCGCAATATGCACAATCCCCGTGCCGTCGGTCGTCGTCACAAAACCCGCACCCACCACTTTCCAAGCGTTTTGCTTGTCGTCCAAATCTTCGTGAAGATAATAATCAAAAACCGGCTTATATTTCTTCCCGATCAAATCCGAACCTTTAAGCGTTTCCGCAACTTCATGCTTCTGATCTTTCAAAGCGACTAGTCTTTCTTTCGCCAAAATAAAAAAATCTTTTTCAATTTTCACTTTCAAATATTCTATTTTCGGATTCACGGCGAGTGCCACGTTGCCCGGCAAAGTCCAAGGCGTTGTCGTCCAAGCAAGCAAAAAAGTTTTTGGCTCGTCAACCAATTCAAATTTCACATAAGCTGAAATGTCAGCAATATCTTTGTAACCCTGAGTGACTTCAAAATTGGAAAGCGAAGTGCCGCAGTGCGGACAATACGGCATAACTTTGAAACCTTGGTAAATAAGCTTTTTATCGTACAAATTTTTAAACGACCACCAGATGGATTCCGAATAGCGCCAATCCATCGTCAGATACGCATTATCCATGTCCACAAAGCGGCCGGTGCGCGGGATAATTTCTTTCCAATTGCTGTCGTAACGAAGCACGCTCGCTCGCGCCGCCGCGTTAAATTTTTCAATGCCAAAATTTTCAATGTCTTTTTTGGACTTCAAACCCAGCTCTTTTTCAATGAGGTTTTCAATCGGCAAGCCATGGCAATCCCAGCCCCAGCGGCGCGGCACGCGAAAACCGCGCATGGTTTTGTAGCGCAGCACCGTGTCTTTCATCGTGCCTGGCAGAATATTGCCATAGTGCGGCAAGCCGGTGGCAAACGGCGGCCCGTCATAGAACACAAATTCGCCGCGCGGCGCCGGCTTCTCAAGCGTTTTTTTGAAAATTTCCCGCTCTTTCCAGAACTCTAAAATTTCCCCTTCCCGCTTTGCAATCGGGCTTTTATTGGTATTGTCTGCCATATTTTTCAATTGTACTACATTCGCACAGGAGTTTGAATGCCGAGCAAATATAAGCCGTTCTTGAGCGTCCAACGCACCGCGTCAGCGAGCGCCAATTTGTATGGCGAACCGGCATCATTTTTATCCACGATTTTATTTTTGGCGTAATATTTGCTGAATTCGCCAGCCAAATCCACAAGATATGTCGCAATGAGTTGCGGTGCACGCTCTTCCGCGGCTCGTTCCACAATATCTGGAAACCGGTAAATCAACCTTTCCAGAGGCAATTCGTTGTCTGAAGATTGGCCTTCTGCATTCGGTAAAATGCCTTCGCGCTCGGCTTTTTCCAAAATCGCATGCGTGCGCACGTAGGCATATTGCAAATAAGGTCCGGAATCGCCTTCAAAAGAGAGCGATTTTTCCGGATCAAAAATAATATCTTTGCCGATGGATTGCTTTAAGATGGAATAGCGAATGGCACCCAAACCCACTCTTTCAATAATTTCTTTTTTCTCCGATTCAGAATAATCTTTATCTTTGATTTTTTCGGCGACCATTTTTTCCACTTCCGCCATCATGTCTTCCGCGCCGAAAGCGGTGCCAGCGCGCGAACTCATTTTTCCAGACTCAAGGCGCATCATGCCGTGACCGAGGTGCACCGTACGCTTGGCGATTTCCGGATAAATAAAACTTAATGCTTTCAAAACCACGTCAAAGTAGTCGTTCTGTTCGTTGGCAGTGACAACAATTGATAAATCAAAATTGTCTAGCTCAAACTTGCGCCGCGTCAAACCGATTTCTTTGGCTTCATAAGTCGGTAAACCCTGCGAAGTGATGAACACTCGGCTGTGCAAATCATAATCTTCGCCTTTGAAAATTACCGCGCCTTCGCTTTGCACAAACACACCGCGTGCTAGAAAATCTTTCACCACCTTCAAACCATCTTCGGCCACTTCACTCTCAAAAAACTGCACGTCAATTTTCGTATTGAGTTTTTTATAGAGCTCGGCGAAATATTCCAAACTTTTTTTCCGACCCCAATCATATAGCTCGTTGAGCGCTTTATCACTCTTATCAAAAATTTTCTTGTTGAGCTCTTTGATCTCATTCTGAGCAATCAAATCTTTTTCGTAGGCCGCGTTGCCTTCGGCGTAGGCTTTGCCGAGAAAATCCACCACTGCTTTGGCCGGAGCGTTTTTCGGAATGCCGGCTTGATTTTTTCGGACAACCCACAAAGTTTTTGCCACATGCAGGCCGATGTCGCCGCCGTAGCTCGCGCGTACCAGCTTCGCATCCTGAAATTCTAAAAGTCGCGTGAGCGATTCGCCAATGGCATTGTTCACCAAGTGGCCAATATGAAAAGGTTTGAACGGATTTAAATTGGTGTGCTCAATAATAATTTTCTTGTTCCAAAGCTTCGTACCTTTGCCGAAAAAGGCAGTTTTGCTGATTGCGTCCGCCACCGAATCCTTGAGAAATTTTTTCGTTAAATGAAAATTGATGAAGCCCGGCGCCACCGCTTCCACGCTCGCCACCGGCGAACTTTGCGAATATTTCACTTCCTCGGCAATGCCGCTTGCAATCGTCTCGGCTAGCGCGAGCGGCGATTTGGCCGTGGCGCCCAGTTGCTTAAACAGCGCCATCGCCACGTTCGTGGAATAATCGCCGAACTTCGGATCAGCCGGATGCTCAAGGACAATCCGCACCATCCCCTCGGGCACGCCTAGCTTTTTCAGCGCTCTTAAAATAATGTCTGTAATTTTCTGCTCAATCATATTGAAGATACTCTAACACAAATCGGTCAATCATTTCCTCCCCGTGCTGCCAAAACCTTTCTCGCCTCGTGTTGTGTCTTTCAAAACCGAAACTTCTTTAATTTTCGCCGTCTCGCATTTTTGAATGAGCATCTGCGCAACTTTGTCGCCCGGTTCAAAAATAAAATCCGCCTGGCCGAGATTGACCACGCCAATTTTCACTTCGCCGCGATAGCTCGAATCAATGACGCCGCCCAAAGTTTTAATCCCCGCCCTGTGCGACAAACCGCTTTTATCCCAAAACAAACCAACGCAGCCTTTCGGAATTTCCATCGCCAAGCCGGTTGGAATACTCGCTCTCTCACCCACTTTGAGCACCACTTTCTCAATCGCAAACATATCAAAACCCGCATCCCCCTCGTGAGCATAACTTGGAAGCTTCGCATCCTTGTGCAACTTTTTGAATTTGATTGTTATAGGCATAATTTCACTCACCCCTCAACACCTTATCAATTTTCTCTGCGATTTTTTTCATATCTTTTTCGCGACGGCCGCGAGTGGTTTCGGCGGCTGTGCCAAGTCGGATGCCGGACGGATCCATTG
>CAYXSG010000025.1:0-7925 GCA_964467325.1 uncultured Candidatus Saccharibacteria bacterium | reverse complement strand
ACGCTTTTGTGGTGCTCATGGAACACGGTCCGATTCACAACCTCATCGGCGCGCCTTTTGTCGCTCGGCAACTTTTTGACTGGATGAACGTCTCCACACCAGAGTACTTTGCAATCAGTTCTTAAGTTGGTTGACCTTTATCGCTCAAAAGAGTATAATGGCCGTAATTTTTTAATTGTTTTAAATTTTTTGAACCCATGAACACTGAAAATCATTACTTGACCAAAGACAAGTACGACGAGCTGTCAAAAGAGCTTGAACAGCTTCGCTCGGTTGGCAGAAAAGACGTGGCAGAAGAGTTGGAATATTCAAAACAGCTCGGCGACCTTTCCGAAAATGCTGAGTATCATCAAGCGCGTGAGAAACAAGCTTTGCTCGAGGAAAGAATAGCTCGGCTGGATAATCTTCTTAAAGGCGCATCCATTGTCAGCACCCACCACACCGACGTCGCAAACGTCGGTTCAGTCGTTGAGCTTCAGCGCGAAGGTAAAAAAGAAACGGTTACCTACACGATTGTTGGTTCCGAGGAATCAGACATGGCTCACATGAAGCTTTCCGTCACTTCGCCCATCGGCTCGGCGCTCAAAGGCAAGAAAAAGGGTGAGTCGTTCACGGTGCAAACTCCGGCTGGACAAGTGAAATATAAAATTATAAGCATCACATAATTGTGATATTATAGTCACATGGCAAATCTTGAAGAACTCAGGCAGGCGAGGCTCCAAAAACTCAATCTGCTCAAGAAAAATGGCATTGATCCATATCCGGCGCAGGCTCGGCGCGATTTTTCGCTTTCAGAATTAGTGGAAAAATTTGAAAAGCTGGCTTCGGAAAACGAAGTGGTTTACCTTGCTGGCCGAGTGATGTCCATGCGCGCGCAAGGCGCTTTGATTTTCTTTGATCTTTTTGATGGCACAGGTAAATTTCAAGCGCTCTTAAAAAAAGAAGACGCAAACGCCGAAATTTTTGATTTGTTTTCCCAAACCGTAGACATTGGCGACTTTTTAGAAGTTCACGGCACGCTGTTTGCCACCAAACGCGGCGAAAAAACGCTGCAAGTTTCCGGCTGGAAAATGTTGACCAAAAGTTTGCTGCCTTTGCCAGAAAAATGGCACGGCCTGCAAGATACGGAGGAGCGTTTTCGAAAAAGATATCTGGATATTTTAATGAATCCGGAAATTCGGGATTTGATTGAGAAGAAATCCAAATTTTGGCAATCAATGCGCGATTTTTTCCTCAAAGAAAAATTTTTGGAAGTGGAAACGCCGGTTCTGGAAAACACCACGGGCGGCGCCGACGCTCGACCGTTCAAAACCCATCACAATTCTTTAGATATAGACGTTTATTTGCGCATTTCTGCTGGCGAGCTTTGGCAAAAACGCTTGATGGTGGCGGGTTTTCCGAAGGTTTTTGAAATTGGCCGGATTTTCCGCAATGAAGGCATGTCGGCCGAGCATTTGCAGGATTATACTCAGCTGGAATTTTATTGGGGCTATGCCGACTACAACATGGGTATGGATTTGGTGGAGAAACTTTACAAACATGTCGCCAAAGAAACTTTTGGCAAATTAAATTTCACTATCGGCGAGCATGAAGTGGATCTTGGCAAAAAATGGGAGCATTACGATTTTGCGGAAACGATCAAGAAGATGACTGGCGTGGATGTTTGGATTGCGAGCCTCAAAGATATTGAAAAAACGCTTCAAACGCTCAAAGTGAAATATGACAATAAAGGTTGGAATAAAACCCGCGCGATCGACAGCTTGTGGAAGCATTGCCGGAAGCAAATTGCCGGACCGGCTTTTCTGGTGAATGTGCCGGTGGAGCTTGAGCCTCTTGCCAAACGTCGTCCAGAAAACCTTGAGACCGTTCAGCGCTTCCAAGTTTTGCTTGCTGGCTCAGAAGTGGGCAAAGGTTACAGCGAGCTCAATGATCCAATTGATCAAGCGGCGCGTTTTGAAGATCAAGCCAAACTCCGCGCCGCCGGCGATGAAGAAGCGCAAATGAACGACAGGGAATTCGTGGAAGCGCTCGAATACGGCATGCCGCCTACCTGCGGCTTCGGCGTTTCCGAACGCCTTTTCGCGTTCCTCGCCAACAAACCCGTCCACGAAACGCAGATTTTCCCTCTGATGCGTCCTAAGTAAATTAAAATGCTTAAATATTTGGTTCTGGTTGGTGTTATTGTTCAATTGTGGGGGATTGCCTATTATGTAAAAGATATAATTGGCGGCAAGGTAAAACCAAACAGAGTGACTTGGTTTATGTGGAGTATTGCTCCACTTATTGCAACCATAGCGGCCATAAGTAAAGGTGTGACGTGGGCAGTTGTTCCTGTTTTTATGTCTGGCTTCGGACCGTTTATAGTTTTTATTTTTACTTTGTTTAATAAGCAGTCTTATTGGAAATTAGAAATTTTTGATTATTTGTGTGGAATTTTTTCTTTGCTGGCTTTAATTTTGTGGGGAATTACTAAAGAGCCAAATGTGGCGATTGTTTTTGCGATTATGAGTGATGGTCTTGCTGCCGTGCCGACTCTCGTTAAAGCTTGGACTCATCCTGAAACAGAAACGGGTATTCCTTACTCAACTGGATTATTTAACGCACTTACTGGCTTTGCGGCGATTCCTGTGTGGGTCTTTTCTCAATTTGCTTTTCCCGTTTATCTAGTAGGAATCAACAGCCTGCTTCTGATTAGTGTTTATAGAAAAAAGATTAAATTTTAGAAGATAAATCTCAAATTAAAAAAGCTCTCACAGAGAGCTTTTTGTTATGCAAAAAAGTGGATAACTTTGGTTGCAAGTGGTGGGTGGTGGGATATAATGGTTTCAAGTGGGAGAAAGTGGTAAACGAAAATGTTACTAGGCGAATATACACACACGATTGACGACAAGAACCGCACGTCGCTTCCGGCCAAGTTTCGGAAGGAAGTCGGCAAGAAAGTGGTCGTCACTCACGGCCTAGACAACTGTTTATTTCTTTACCCGCTGAAAGAATGGGAGAAGATCGCGAGCAAGCTTTCGGGTTTGAGCATGGGCCAAGCCGATAGCCGAGGATTCAATCGCTTCATGCTCGCCGGTGCTTCCGATGTGGATGTGGATTCAGTCGGGCGCATGCTCATTCCGGAACATCTCAAAAGTTTTGCGAAGCTCAGTGGCAAAGTCGTCTTCACCGGCGTCCATAACAGAATTGAGCTTTGGAACGAAGAGATCTGGTCTGAGTATAAGAAAAAGATTGAAGAAAAAGCAGACGGTTTGGCGGAAAAGCTGGGCGAGGTGGGCGCGTTTTAAATAATTTCCAACATGCAAGATTCGACTGAATACGGCCACAAAACAGTTCTTTTACATGAAGTGATAGACGGTTTGAATATCAAAGCTGGTGACGTTTACGTGGACGGGACGCTCGGTTCGGGCGGCCATGCCGAAGAAGTGGCAAAACTTTTCGGCGACCAAGTGCAAATTATCGGCATCGATATGGATGAAAAAGCTTTGGAGCGTTCAAAAACGCGGCTTGAAAAAGTTGGCACGAAAGCTGAATTCGTTCAGGGAAATTTCCGGAACATCGATACAGTCCTCGATGCTTTGAAAATTACCAAGGTCAATGAAATTCTTCTGGACTTGGGTTTGAGTTCAAATCAGCTTGAAGAATCGGGCAGGGGATTTTCCTTTCAAAAAGACGAACCGCTGACGATGACCTTCAAAGAGACGCCGAAAAGCGATGAAGTGACGGCTGCCGTCATTTTGAACGAATGGAGCGAAGAAACCCTTGAGACGATCTTGAAAGGTTTCGGCGAGGAGAAATTTTCGCGGCAAATTGCTAAAGCTGTCGTGCTGGCGAGGGAAGTGAAGCCGATAGTCAGAACGAATGAGCTTGTGGAAATTATTCAGTCAGCTGTTCCAAATCGCTATCTTCACGGAAAAACTCACTTTGCCACGCGCACTTTCCAAGCTTTGCGAATTGCAGTCAACGACGAATTACGCGCTTTGCAGGAAGGTTTGACGGCGAGCTTTGAAAAATTGGCACCAGAAGGCAGATTGGCTGTAATTTCTTTTCATAGCCTTGAAGACCGAATCGTCAAAAACTTTTTCCGAGAAAAGGCGAAAGAGTTAGCCGGAAAGCTTATCACCAAGAAGCCAATCGTACCGAGCGACGAAGAAGAGAAAAATAATCGGCGGTCAAGAAGCGCAAAATTGAGAATTATCGAAAAAATTTAAATTTAAAATAAAATGACGGGCAGAACAACATTTTTTATACTCGCAGCCACCACATGTTCCATGTTTTTTTCCTACGTTTTCTTGGTGAATAAGACGGTTTCCAACGTGGTGGCGCGCAGCAAAACCGAAAGTTCAATCAGCGAGCTTTCTTCCAGCATGGGCGATCTTGAATTCAAATATATGGCTCTGAAAAAATCTGTCACATTGGATTTGGCTTATTCAAAAGGCTTTGAAGACGCCATGCCGAGCACCTTTTTGGCTCAAAAGCCTATGCCGGCCGCGATTTCCTACAACTCGCGCTAATTGGCGTGATATACTGATTTTGTCATGAGGGATCACGCCACGAGAATCCGCGCCATTTCTGTTCTCATAATTATTTTCTCGCTTTTTCTCATCGCCAGACTTTACTTGGTGCAAATAATTTCCGGCAGCGATTATGCTGCGCGTGCCGACCGGCAATACGTCATGCCAGAGAACGGTGTTTTTGACCGCGGTACGATTTTTTTTCAGGCTAAAGATGGCACGCTCATGGCGGCGGCGTCTTTGAAAACTGGCTACACTGTCGCCATCAATCCGAAAATTCTGAAAGAGCCGGAAAATGTCTACACACAGCTTGCCCAATATTTAACTTTTGACCATGACACGTTTTTAGCTAAGGCGGAGAAACAAAATGATCCCTACGAAGAAATCGCAAAGCGTGTTGACCCAGACGCGGCGCAAAAAATCAGCGCGCTGAAAATTTCCGGCGTTGGCGTTTATCAAGACAAGTGGCGCTACTATCCGGGCGGCAGTCTTGCGGCGCATGTGCTTGGTTTTGTTGGCTATAAAGGCGATGATTTTAGCGGCCGTTATGGCTTGGAGAATTATTATGATGCCAATTTGGAACGGTCCAGCGAAAACATGTACGTCAATTTTTTCGCGGAAATTTTTTCTGACATCAGCAAAACCCTGACCACGAAAGACAAAGCCGAAGGCGACGTGGTGGCCAGCATTGAGCCGAACGTGCAGTCATACGTGGAGGGTCAGATTGCGGACGTCAACAAAAAATACAATTCCAAAACTACCGGAGCAATTGTCATCAATCCGAAAACTGGCGAGATTTATGCCATGGCTGCTGTGCCGACTTACGATCCTAATAATTTCCAAACCGAAAAAAACGTCGGTGTGTTTACCAATCCGCTTGTGCAAAATGTTTATGAAATGGGTTCAATCGTCAAAGCGCTCACGATGGCTTCCGGCCTTGATGCTGGCGTGGTCACCGCCAAAACCACCTATCAAGACAATGGTTTTCTCACTTTGAACGGTCGGACGATTTATAACTTTGACAAAGTTGGCCGAGGTGTCATCAACATGCAAGCTGTCTTGGATGAATCGCTCAACACCGGCGCGGCTTTCGTGGAAAGCAAGCTCGGCAATCAGCGCTTTGCCGATTATATGTACAAGTTTGGGCTTGGCACGACGACCGGCATTGATCTGCCCAACGAAGTGGCTGGCTTGGTGACAAACCTGAAATCCTCGCGCGACATTGAATATGCCACCGCATCTTTCGGGCAGGGTATTGCGATAAGTCCAATCACCATTACCCGCGCACTTTCGGTGCTCGCAAACGGCGGCACGCTTGTCACGCCGCATCTGGCCGAGAGAATTGATTACAAAACCGGCTTTTCCAGCGAAATAACTTATCCGCAAGGTGCGAGAGTGATCAGTCAAGAAACTTCGCATGAAATTTCTCGGATGCTTACGGAAGTGGTGGACACCTCGCTTCTCGGCGGCACGGTTAAAATGGAACACTACAGCATTGCGGCAAAAACCGGCACAGCGCAGATTGCGGCGCCGACCGGTGGCTATTATTCCGACAAATATTTGCACTCGTTTTTCGGCTATTTTCCTTCGTACGATCCGAAATTCTTAGTTTTTCTTTACACGGTTGAACCGCAGGGCGAGCCTTACGCTTCGCACACGCTCACCGCGCCGTTTATGAATATCGCCAAATATCTGATAAACTCATATGAAGTGCCGCCAGATAGGTAAATAAAAGCTATGAAAAAAGCCATTAAATCCGTAATTGTGAAGGTGATGACTTGGGAAGCCGGTTTAGTCCTCAAAAAATACAAACCGAAAATCGCCACGATTACCGGCTCGGTGGGCAAAACTTCCACGAAAGATGCCATCTACACCGTTTTGTCCTCAAGCTTTTTCACACGCCGAAGCGAAAAAAGTTTCAATACCGACATCAGCTTGCCGCTCACGATTCTTGGTTGCGCTAACGGCTGGTCAAATCCTTTCATTTGGATTAAAAATTTTTTCATCGGACTTTCTTTAATTTTATTCAGAAAACCATATCCGCAATGGCTTGTGCTTGAAGTGGGCGCCGACAAGCCGGGCGACATTGAATCTTTTGCCAAGTGGATAAAGCCGGACATTGCGGTTCTCACGCGCTTCGGCGACGTGCCAGTGCATGTGGAATTTTTTCCGTCCATTGAAGATTTGGTAAACGAAAAAGGTTTTCTGCCGCGCGCGCTCAAACCGGACGGCATTTTCATCTACAATGCCGACGACAAACGTATTGTGGATTTCGCCGAATCCATTCCAAACAAGAAAATTTCTTTCGGCTTCAATCCTGGCTCCAGCGTCGCCGGCGGTGACGAAGCTTTTATTTATGGCAAATATGAATCCTCAGCTTTGGAATTTCCCGTCGGCATTTCTTTTTCCGCTTCTTGCAACGGTTCAAGTTTTCCGGTGGAACTTCTGGGCAATCTTGGTCGTCATCACATGTATCCGCTTTTGGCTGGTGTCGCGGTGGGCATTTCTCAAAATATCAGCCACGAAAAAATCGCTGAAGCGCTGAAAACTCATGTGACGCCGAAAGCGAGGATGAAGCTTATTGCTGGCATAAAAAATTCGCTCGTGATTGACGATTCGTACAATTCTTCGCCGATTGCTGTATACGAAGCGTTGCGCGCGCTTTCTGACGCCAAGTGCGCCGGCAAAAAAATCGCTGTCTTGGGCGACATGCTTGAGCTCGGGCAATATTCTGTGGACGAACACAAAAGGGTAGGCGAAGCCGCGGCGAAAGTGGCCGACGTTTTGGTCGCAGTGGGCATTCGCTCTAGAGCCACCGCGGACTCGGCGCTTGACTCGGGCATGGATGAAAATGCGGTTTTCCAATTTGAAAAATCTCAAGAAGCGGGAAAATATTTGGAAACAATTGTAAGCGCCGGCGACATTATTCTCATCAAAGGTTCGCAATCCATGCGCATGGAACGCGCGGTGGAAGAAATCATGGCACATCCGGAAGACAAAGAAAAACTGCTCGTGCGCCAAGAGCCAGAATGGCTCAAACGCTAGATTTCACCTCCAAAATCTGTTATTGTTTTTTTGCGGCTTGCCGTGAGCCGTCTCGAACGGCCCTATCGTCTAATGGTTAGGACGGAAGCTTCTCAAGCTTTAAATCCGGGTTCGACTCCCGGTAGGGTCACAGATTTGACAGAATTTTAATATGCGGTATGGTGTGGGAGCAGCAACGTGGTCTGGCGATTGCAATTCCAATGCAGGGGCTCAGTCTGCACTCGCTGCAACAAGGGGAAGGTAGTCGGAGGGCAATTCCCAGCTGGAAGGCCGAAAGCCCAACCGACACAATTCAAAATCCCTTCTCTGGATTGTTCCAGTGAAACCGACGGCCGTCCTAGGCGTCCGTTGGTTTTTTTGTGAAAT
>CAYXSG010000024.1:0-8055 GCA_964467325.1 uncultured Candidatus Saccharibacteria bacterium | reverse complement strand
AAATTTGCCATTGTGAGTAAAATTGCAATACCATGTGCCGATTTTGTTTTTTGTTGTAAGCGGAATGGCAAAAAAAGAAAATCTATCATATTTCTTCAGAACTAGAACCGGTCGGGTGAATTGTTCGCTTTTGCCATTAATTTCCACCCCAACATTTTCACCAAGATAGCACCACCAAATCTCACCTTCCTTGAAAAGTGGCGGTTCGTGTTCTGAATTATGGATTTTTTCTTTAATTCCAATCCACTCCAAAAACCTCTTTATCATCAAAGTACTCTAACAAAACAGAGTTAAAATATTTATAAAGAAAAAATAAAGGAAATCTGAAGAGATAATTAATTTTAATTACAAACTTCGCGCTTTATCCAAGACAATACTTGCGACGCCGTTGCGGTTTGACAGGCGGCCTTTGATGGCGATGCAGGCGTCCTGCATGAAAATTTGCTCAAGCTGCTTTAAAGTTTTTGGAAAAACCACGGCTTCAATGCTGCTGGTTTCGTCGCCGATTTTTACGAACAGCATTTTATCGCCGCCTTTGGTGAGAATCGGTTTCACTTCTTCCAGCACGCCGTAAGCCACCACTTGCATGCCAGTTTTCAAACCTTCTTTTATTTGCTTGATGGACAGGTCGCGCTTGTCCAATTTGTCTTTGTAAGTTTCGAGTGGATGGCCGGACACGTATAAGCCGAGCAATTCTTTTTCCCAAACGAGGCGTTCGCGCACGGAAACCGCTGGTGCATCTTTGAGTCGCAAAGTGGGCACGGTGGATGCATCAGCCATGAGACCAAAAAGAGAATCTTGATTGGTTTCGGTGGCCGACTCTTTGTTGTATAAAAGCAAATCGTCCAAGTTCGCAATCATGTGGCCGCGCTCGCCGAAAGCGTCCATCGCGCCGCATTTTATCAGCGCTTCTAGAGATTTTTTATTTAAATTCCGATCTTTGATTCGGTTTAAGAAATCAGCCAAAGAAGCAAAATGACCGCCGCGTTTGCGTTCGGCAATAATCACGGCGCCGATACCTTCGCCGAAATTTTTAATTGTCGTTAGGCCGAAGCGGATGGCGTCTTTGCCTGAGTCTTTGTAATTTTTAATAACAGTAAATCCACCGTAGCTTTCGTTGATATCCGGCGGCAAAACCGGAATTTTCATGCGTTTGCACTCGTCGATGATTTCCGCAATTTTTTCCACGTCGCCGGACTCGGCGGTGAGCACGGCACTCATGTAAATTGCTGGGAAATTGGCTTTCATGTACGCGGTTTGGTAGGCGACGCGGCCGTAGCTTGCGGCGTGCGCTTTGTTGAAACCGTACGCGGCGAACGGCTCGATGAGTTTCCACAATAGTTCGGATTTTTTATCATCGAGGCCGTGCTTCACGAAACCTTCGAGGAGTTTGGTTTTTTGCGCTTCCATTTCCGCCGGAATTTTTTTACCCATGGCTTTGCGCAGCTTGTCGGCTTCGAGCCACGAATAGCCAGCCAGGTGAATGGCAGTCAACATAACGTCGTCTTGATAGACCAAAAGTCCGTACGACATGTCCAAATAATCTTTCATTCTTGGATCCAGAAAATGAATCAGGTGCGGATTGTGTTTGCGTTCAATATATTGCGGAATCGCTTCCATCGGGCCCGGACGATAGAGCGCAACCATGGCATTGATGTCGTGAATGCTGGACGGCTCAAGTTCTTTGAGATAGCGCGTCATGCCGGAGCCGTTGAGTTGGAAAAGGCCGACGGTTTCGCCCCGCGCGAGCATTTTGAATGTCTTCGCGTCTTCGAGTGGCACGTTTTCAATGTCCACATCAATTTTTTCAATTTGCTTTACGAGCCGTACCGCGTCCGCCAAAATCGAAAGGTTTCTGATGCCTAGAAAGTCAAACTTCAAAAGGCCGACGCCATCTTCGCCGACGCCGTGCATGTCGTATTGGGTGATGAGTTTGCCTTCGCCCTTTGGGTCAAATTGGAGCGGGACGTGATTGGTAAGCGGGTCGGGAGAAATCACGACGCCCGCGGCGTGCACGGAAATGTGTCGTGCACAGCCTTCGATTTTTTTCGCCAAGTCAATAATTTCTTTCACTTCCGGCTCTTTTTCGTATATGGTTTTGAGCTCTTCCGTAATTTCAATCGCGTGATCAATGGTCATCGGAAAACCTTGCGAGCCCATCGGAATGAGTTTGGAAATTCGGTCGCCGGTCGCGTATGGATAGCCGAGCGCGCGGGCTACGTCACGCACGGCGCCGCGCGCAGCCATCGTACCAAACGTGCCGATCTGCGCGACGTGGTCCGCGCCGTACGTGTCGCGTGCGTACTGAATCATTTCGTCGCGGCGATTGTCGGCGTAGTCCATATCGATATCGGGCGCGGACGGACGTTCAGGGTTCAAAAAGCGCTCGAAGGGCAGTTTGTATTCCAGCGGATTTACATTGGTAATACCCGTTAAATAAGTGACCAAGGAACCTGCGACCGAACCTCGAATCGTCGTCAAAATCTGGTGCTCGTGAGCAAAATGCAAAAGGTCGGATACGACGCGAAAATATTTTGCGTAGCCTTTATTTTTGATAACTTCCAATTCATATTCTAAACGCTTCACGAGCTTTTCGTCTTTTACAAGGCCGCGCTTTTCAATGCCAGCGTACGCCAGCTCGCGTAAAATATCGTCGTGAGTTTTACCTTCCGGTGTTTTAATGTCTGGGAAAAACCAAGTGCTGATATCGATTTTGGCATTGCACATCTCGGCGATTTTCGCGCTGTTCTCGATTGCTTCTGGTTCATTTTTGAACAACTCGTCAGCCTTTTCGCCGGTAATAAAAGAAAAATCTTCTTCCGAATCATCAAAACTTCGCTCGCCGTTTTCGCTTCCACCGCCGCCATTTTGAATCGACATCAGAGTGTTGCGCGCGGTTCGATCGTCGGGATCCAAATAATAGACATCGTGCGCCGCAACAATTGGCGTCTCAGTTTCCTTCGCGACTTTTTTGAGCTCCTCCATCAAGTCTTCGTGATTGGGAATTTCAGGATGGTGCGTAATTTCTATAAAAAAATTCTCCGCGCCGTAAGTTTCTTTATAGAAAGCAATAATTTCTCTCGCTTTTTCAAAATCTTTATTTTTTACTGCTTGCGTGAGCTCACCGCTGAAAGAAGGCATGATGCACACCAAATCCTCCGGATATTTTTTTATAAGTTCCTTATCGAGACGTGGTTTGTAGTAAAAACCTTCAAGGTTGGAATCGGTGACGAGCTTGATGAGATTTTTGTAACCTTTTTCGCTTTTAGCCAAGAGTACAAGGCGCGTGCGGCGATTGTCCACGCCTGCTTGTTTATCTTTCCGAGTGCGCGCGGCCACGTACGCATCAACGCCGATTATCGGCTTAAGACCTTTTTTCAAACATTCTTTATAAAATTCAATCGTGCCGTACATGTTGCCGGCGTCGGTCAATGCGAGCGCGGTCATGCCAAGCGTTTTCGCTCTTTTCACGAGGTCATCCACTTTCGGCAGGGCATTGAGCAAAGAATAATGACTATGAACATGCAAGTGGACGAATCTGGACATAAAAGCATTATATCAATAGAATGCTTTTATGCATGTTATTGGCATCAAAACCCCAATCTTTCTAGAAAATAATTCTTTGGCAGATTTTATAAAGAAACATGTTTTTGGTTTGCAAAGTGGCGATATTTTAGTTGTAACTTCAAAGATAGTTGCTTTGTCTGAGGGTCGGACCGGCAAAATAGAAGAAAAAAACAAGCTCATTTTTAAAGAATCTAAAAAAGTTATTGAAACTTCGTGGGCTTTTCTAACATTAAATGATGAAGGTTGGGGCATTAACGCCGGCATAGATGAATCAAACGCGGAAAAGAAACTTATTATGTTGCCGAAAAATTCTTTTGAAACAGCTAAAAATCTTCAAAAAATTATTAAAAAACATTATTCTCTTAAAAAATTTGGGGTGTTGATTACTGACACGAGAAGTGTCTCGCTTAGGGTTGGAACCGTAGGTCGTGCGCTTGGATTTGCCGGCTTTGAACCGATAAAAAGTTATATTGGTAAAAAAGATTTGTTTGGTCGGAAAAGTCGGGTTACAAAAAGCAATCACGCAGATGGTTTGGCGGCCGCGGCAGTTTTAGTAATGGGTGAAGGCAATGAGCAGATTCCTTTTGTGATAATCAAAAATGCGCCTGTGAAATTTACTGCAAGAACTATTTCAAAGAAATCAAGAAAGCTGGCTTTGGAGCCAGAAAAAGATATTTTTTCCAATATTTTTACTTCAAACGAAAATCAGAAATAAAAATTGCCGAAGTTGTGAAACTCCGGCAATCCAACTAACGCTCCAAATGTTTGAGAACCTCAAGGTACAAATCCTCAACCACTTTTTCTTGGGCTTTACCAATCTTGGCGTAGTGGTCAAGGCCGGGCGCCGAATTGATCTCAAGAACCCAATACGTTGCAGGCTTCTCACTGATATCACCCTCAATCATTAGGTCTACGCCGCAGAGGCGCAGTCCCATATCGTGAGTGAGTTTCACTGCGAGCTTCTTGAATTCCGGATGAATTTTGCCGGTTACGTCAATCGAATCACCACCAGTAGACAAGTTGGCATTATCCAACAGGAAAATCTTTTGCCCAACTGTTGGTACCGATTGAAACGTCAGTCCTTGATGCTTGAGCTTGGTTGCAATTCTCGGATCACCCGTTTTGATTCTCGTGTCGCGGCTAGAGGCAACGAACTGCTTTTGTTTTGCTTTCAAGAGCTGTTCAATGCTGGATTTTCCGTTGCCGACCACATTGAGCGGTATTCGTTCATAGGCCGAAATCACCTTTTGGTCTAGAACGACAATGCGGTAATCCTTGCCGCTGACTGGTTTTTGAACCAGTACTATCTTGTCGTTCTTAAACACAATGCGTACAGCCTTGTAGAACTCGCGCTTGTTGTGGACAAGGGCAACTCCCACGCCCTGACTGCCGCTGTTCGGTTTGACGATTACCGGAAATCCGATTTTTCGTGCGTGCCGATACGCCGCGTCAATGTTTCTGCGGGGCGAGCCGATTGCTTTGCCCCACAAATCTACGAAGAACGTCTTGCTGTCTGGGACTATCGGATAGCCCATTTTTCGCATGAAGAAATTTGCGTAGTCCTTATCCCGAGCGATTTCCGAACCGCCCATCGGATTAAGATCAAGCGTGTTGTACCTGAAATAGGAACGCTGGCCGCTCTTAAATGTGATCTGGCCGACTATGTTTCATTCCGGCTCCATCAAAACCCTTGCTCCTATACGAGGAGCGATTTTTTGCAGGGTTTTTCCAAGTAGCAAAGATTCTTTCTTTTTCATACAGGTCTCCTTTGGTTTGTTCTAACTCAAAATTAGAATATTTATAACATCTTGTCAAATATTTATCAAATGGTAGATTAGTGAGTATGTCAAAAATTCTTAATGGGAAAATCATAAGCGACAAGATTGCTTTGCGGCTGACCAAGAAAATCAGGCAGTTTGATGACAAGCCGAAGCTTGTAATTGTGCAGGTGGGCGATCTTGAGGAGTCCAACACCTACATAAAGCATAAGAAGCTTTTTGCGGACAAAATCGGAGTTTTGGTGGAACACAAAAGATACGCTGAAAATATCATCACTGAAACTATCATTACTGATATAAAAAATTATAATACTGATTCTTCGGTGCACGGCTTAATTGTCCAGTTGCCGATTCCGAAACATTTAGACAAGAGCAGGATTTTGGAAGCTATAGACTCAAAAAAAGATGTGGACGGTATGACGGCGGCCAGCACGAAGCTGCTTTTTGATTGTGAAAAAGGTTTTATTTCTGGGGCGAGCAAAGCTATTTTAGTTTTGCTGGACTATGAAAAAATAAATATCGCCGGCAAAAAAGTGGTTGTCGTGGGCCAGTCTTCTTTGGTTGGCAAGCCGACGGCGCTCGCTTTGCTCGGCCGAAATGCCACTGTTACAATCTGTCACGCCAAAACAAAAAAACTGACGGAAGAAACTAAGCACGCGGAAATTCTTATTACCGCAGTCGGTAAACCAAAATTCATCACTGAAAAATTTGTTTCAAAAGGGCAAATTGTGATTGATATCGGCATTACTGTTATTAAAAATCCAAAAGATAAAAATAAAAAAACGGTCGTTGGCGACGTGGATTTTGAA
This sequence comes from uncultured Candidatus Saccharibacteria bacterium, assembly GCA_964467325.1. Taxonomy (GTDB): domain Bacteria; phylum Patescibacteriota; class Minisyncoccia; order Phycocordibacterales; family JAKAEA01; genus JARIGY01. Next base: position 1,901 of record CAYXSG010000024.1, on the reverse strand, counting down.
AAAGTTAAAAATAAAGTGCGGGCAATTACGCCGGTGCCGGGCGGCGTCGGGCCGATGACGGTTGCGTGCCTTTTTGAAAATGTGGTGGAGGCATTTACTTTGGCGCAGAAAAAATAACTATGAAAATCAAGCCGAAATTTTTAATCGGCATAGATGAAGCGGGGCGCGGGCCTTTGGCGGGGCCGGTTTCGGTTGGGGTGGTGATGTGTGCCGACAATTTTGATTTTAAGCTTTTGAAAGGCGTGCGGGATTCGAAAAAACTTTCAGAGCTTCAGCGCGAAAGTTGGTTTACGAAACTCAAACAGTGGCGCAAAGAAAAGAAACTGGATTTCAAAGTTTCACTTATTGGAGCGAAAATTATTGATACGAAAGGCATTTCGTTCTCAATCCGAAAGGGGATTGCGAGCTGTCTGCGCCGGCTCGAAGCCTCGCCGGCGCGCTCCCGCGTTCTGCTCGACGGTTCGCTCAAAGCGCCAGCCGCTTTCAAAGATCAAAAAACCATCATCGGCGGCGACGATAAAGAAAAAATTATCTCGGCTGCTTCCATTGCCGCAAAAGTGACGCGCGACCGCAAGATGAAAAAGCTCGCAAAAATCTTTCCCAATTACTCTTTTGAAATCCACAAAGGCTACGGCACAGCTCTTCACTATCAGCTCATAGAAAAACATGGCGTAAGCGAGATTCACCGCCGCAGTTTCTTGTCAGCTTTACATTTGCCGAATTTTCAGTAATCTGCTTACAGAAACTGAATCTTTTACAACAATTTTACAAGGAGTAACTCATGCCAAACATGACTTACGCGCAGTCGGGCGTCGATTACGACGCAATGGATCCATTCAAGTTGGCGTGCCAGCTTGCTGCGGGAGAAACTGCCGGAAACATTCAACGTCTCAATGACGGCGAATTCCGGGAATTCAAACCGTCGAGAGGTGAAAGTGCCTACCTCATCGACGATGTGGAATGTTACTTGGCGCATGTCGAAGAAGGTCTCGGCACCAAGAATCTGGTCGCGGATGCAATGTATTATGTTCTCACTGGCAAGTCGTATTACGATCATATCGCGCAGGACACTGTGGCCATGATCGTGAACGACATGGTCACCGTTGGCGCTTTACCGCTTTCGGTGGCGATGCATCTCGCAGTTGGTGATTCCGGCTGGTTCAGTAATGAGGTTCGCTCCGGCGATTTGATTAGCGGTTGGAAGAACGCTTGCGATCTCGCCCGTTGCGTTTGGGGTGGAGGCGAGACGCCTGCACTCAAAGGCATTATTAATCCCGAAGGAGCCGTACTCTCTGGTTCGGCAATCGGTATCATAAAGCCGAAAAGCCGCTTGATTACTCCCGACAAGATTCGCCGTGGCGACGTCATTGTCCTGATTGAGAGCTCCGGCATTCACGCCAACGGACTCACGCTAGCACGAAAGATTGCCGACAAACTGCCGGAAGGGTATCTCACGAAACTTTCTGGCGGCCGAGCGTACGGCGATGTTCTTCTCGATCCGACGCACATTTACGTTGGGCTCGTTGAAGACTGTCTCAATGCCGGGATTGATATTCACTACGCAGTGAACATCACCGGCCACGGCTGGCGCAAGCTTATGCGGGCAAACCAGCCATTCAGGTACGTGATTGAGACTTTGCCGACGCAGCTTCCGATTTTCGATTTTATCCAGAAACATGGACCGGTCGAAGATCTTGAAGCGTACGGCAATTTCAATATGGGCGCGGGCTTTGCGCTCTACGTGAGTGAAAATCAAGCAGCTCAGGTGATTGGGATTACCAAGAAGCTTGGTCTACGCGCGTTTGTGGCCGGACACATCGAGACCGGCAACAAGAGCGTTGTCATCAAGCCGAAGGGTATTGAGTACGCTGGTGATACGCTGGCGGTTCGGTGATTCAGTG
>CAYXSG010000023.1:0-8936 GCA_964467325.1 uncultured Candidatus Saccharibacteria bacterium | reverse complement strand
AAGAAAAATACGGAGCAAAAGGCGGAAAAGAAAGAGGGAAAACAGGAGACAAAAAGGGTGGTTTTGCTTGATACTCATGCGATTTTGCATAGGGCGTACCATGCGTTGCCGGATTTTATGAGTTCAAAAGGCGAGCCGACGGGCGGGCTGTACGGCTTGGCGACGATGATTTTGAAAATTATTGAAGAATTGAAGCCGAATTACGTGATTGCGTGCTACGACTTGCCGCAAGCGACTTACAGGCACGAAGCGTACAAGGATTACAAAGCGGGGCGGGCGAAGACGGATGAAAATTTGGTCGCGCAAATTATTCGTTCGCGTGACTTGATGAATGCGTTTTCCATTCCGATGTACGACAAGCCAGGCTTTGAGGCTGATGATATGCTTGGGACGATTTGCGAGCAGATTAAAAATGTTGACGTGGTGATTGCTTCCGGCGACATGGATACTTTGCAACTTGTGACAGGAAAAAGTGTGCAGGTGTACACCTTGAAGAAGGGCATTAAAGATACGATTTTGTACGACGAGGAAGCGGTGAAAGCGCGGTTCGGTTTCGGGCCGCTCCTTTTGCCCGACTACAAAGGTTTGCGTGGCGATCCGTCCGACAACATTATCGGCATCAAAGGCATCGGCGAAAAAACCGCCACGATCTTGATTACCAAATTCGGCACGATTGAGGAAATTTACAAAGCCTTAAAAAACCCCTCGACAGACTCGGGGCAGGGAAAGGCGGCATTTAAGAAAGCGGGCATCACCGACCGGATTATCAAACTTTTGGAAGACGGTGAGGAAGAAGCGCAGTTTTCAAAAATGCTCGCGACCATTCGCCGCGATGCGCCGATCAAGTTTGAGTTGCCGGAAAAAGAGTGGAAGGAGTCGGTGGATATGAAAAAAGTGGAAGAGCTTTTCAAAACGCTAGAGTTTCGGTCTCTTGGCGTGCGGGTTAAGGAAGTTTTAGGGCTTACTGATGCTTTCGGTTTGCAAAAAGATGAAGCCGGAGTGGCCGCCAGCACTGGCGGTGCTCATTTTGCTTCGCAACTAAATTCACCTTCGCAAAACTCGCACCGCAGTGCTGGCGGCCTAAATCCGAGTTTGAAAGATTTGCGCGAAACCGCACTCGCACTTTCCGTCATAGATTCCAACCAAAGCAATCCGCAGCTCGAGGACATTTTGCAATTTGCGAATACCGATTCTTTTGAAAAAGCGCGAGAAATTATTTTGGCCGAAATCAAAAAGCGTAATTTGGAAAAAGTTTATCAAGAAATCGAATTGCCGCTCATTCCGATTTTAGATGAGATGCATAAGCAGGGGATAAAAGTGGACATAGCGTATTTGAAAAAGCTGAGCGTGGAATATCACGCGGAGCTTGAGAAGCTTCAGAAAGAAATTTGGAAACAAGCAGGCGAAGAATTCAATGTGAACTCGCCGAAACAGCTCGGTGAAATGCTTTTTGTGAAAATGGGTTTGAAAGTGAAGAATCAGAAAAAAACCGCGGGCGGCGCGATGTCCACGCGCGAGTCCGAGTTGGAAAAAATGCGCGACTTGCATCCTATCATCGGCAGTATTCTTGAATATCGCGAGCTGCAGAAACTCCTTTCCACTTATATAGACAACATTCCAAACCAAATCGGCGATGATGGGCGTCTACATACAACATTCCAGCAAATCGGCGCGGCAACCGGCCGAATGTCATCCAAAGATCCGAATTTGCAAAACATTCCGATTAAATCCGAGCTCGGCCGAAATATCCGCAAAGCGTTCGTGGCCGAAAAAGGTTTCTCGCTCGTCGCACTGGATTATTCGCAAATTGAACTGCGCATCGCCGCGATGCTTTCCGGCGACAAAGGTTTGATTGAAATTTTTAAATCCGGTCGCGACGTGCACACCGAAGTCGCCGCTAATGTTTTCAAAGTTCCAGCGGACAAAGTGGATAAAGAAATGCGGCGAAAAGCTAAGGTTATCAACTTCGGCATTCTCTACGGTATGGGCGTGAACGCTCTGCGCGCCAATCTCGGCAAAGGCACGAGCCGAGAAGAAGCCCAACTTTTCTACAATGAATATTTCAACACGTTCACTGGCTTGGCGAACTACTTGGAAGACATAAAAAAACAAGCAGCAAAAAACAGCTTCACGGAAACGCTTTTCGGCCGCCGCCGCTACTTCGAAGGTCTCAATTCCAAAATTCCGTACATCCGCGCCGGCGCCGAACGCATGGCCATCAACGCGCCGATTCAAGGCACGTCCGCCGACATTTTGAAAATCGCCATGATTGGCATTGACGCGCTTATCAAGAAAAATAGCTGGGATAATGCGTCTGGTAAAAACCAAGCGCGCATGCTCTTGCAGGTCCACGACGAACTCATCTTTGAAGTTTCCACCTCTCTCCTCGCCGAATTTTCCGAACCGGTCAAAAACATTATGCAAGATGTCCTTTCTTCCTCAAAATCTCTAACTACTCAAACTCATGGTGTTCCACTCATCGTCGAATCCGAATCTGGCCCAAATTGGGGCGGGTTGACATAACTAACAAGAAGTGTACGATTTAGATGTATTGTCCTTTGAGATTATTGCCTTTATCTCACTGGTAGTGAAAATATTTTGGCTTAAAAAGCCAAGAAAGAAGGTGTACCATGACCAAGTATCGGAGGACTCTTGAGCGTGTTGAGGCGGTCTGGAACATGCTGGGAGGTGAAGAAGGAGTTGATTGTCTCCTTGCTGGTGAGCTTGTTGTTCAAAAGGTGGTTAAAAGGGAAACCCCTTTGGACGAAATCAACAGGTTCAACCACAATCTGCGTCCTGTCCATAGACGTTCGGAAAGGGTCAGGCGCAGGACTCGTCGATCGCAACGCGGAAATTAATGAGTCCCAACTGCCGCTGACTTGTTTCTTTCAAACCTCGGTTTTGCCAACTTCCAGTGGCGAGACCGAGGGTTTTTATTTGCTCAAAATTTTAAAAATCTGATATGCTTGGCGTATGATTTACTTGTTGTATGGCTCGGATAGGGAAAAGGCGCGAAGAAAACTTGGTGAGCTCGTGGGCGGTTTGATTAAGAAAAAGCCGGATGCATCGCATGTTAAGATGACGGCTGAAAGTTTTTCCGGGGCGGAGCTTGCCGAGCGCGTCGGCGGCGCAGGGCTTTTTTCGCAGAAGATGATCGTGGAGGGCGATAATCTTTTTGCCAACAAAGAAGCGAAAGAAGCAGTTCTGAAAAAACTTAAAGAGATTAAAGAATCAGAAAATATTTTCGTATTTTTAGAAGGTGAGTTGGATAAAAAGACGCTGGAAAAGTTTGAGAAAAATTCTGAGAAAATTCAGGAGTTCTCCCGCTCCGCCGAAGCGGCTTCGCGTGACACACAATTTAATATTTTTTCTTTGACAGACGCGCTTGGTCACCGTGACAGGAAAGTTCTCTGGACGCTGTTCACAAAAGCCAAAATGAAAAATATTGCCGACGAAGAAATTCACGGCATACTTTTTTGGCAGGTGAAAGCGATGCTTCTAGCTTCGCAGTCCAAGAGCGCCGAAGCGGCTGGCCTCAAGCCTTTTGTTTTTCAAAAATCGCTTGGCCTCGCGCACAATTTCAAGTTGGACGAGCTTAAAGAAATTTCTTTCAAGCTCGTTTCTATGTATCACGATGCTCATCGTGGCAAGCTGGATTTTGCTGGCGCGCTTGAAAAATTTGCGCTCCAGGTGTAGGAGTTTCGTTTTTTGGGTTTTTTGTGGTATAAAAGCTTAAACCGCCCATAGCTCAGTTGGTAGAGCACCTGCCTTTTAAGCAGAGGGTCGTAGGTTCGATTCCTACTGGGCGGACATTGAAAATGGTAATGCCCTCATAGCTTAATGGATCGAGTACCGGCCTCCGAAGCTGGTGATGCAGGTTCGATTCCTGCTGGGGGCACACATGAAAACCAGCAACGAAGTTTTTCTTCTGATTCACGACATCCGGAGCGCGCACAACGTCGGCTCCATGTTTCGCACAGCCGATGCGGCTGGTGTCGCAAAAATTTTTCTTTCGGGCTCAACGCCGGCGCCGATTGACCGCTTCGGCCGACATGTAAAAGAGATTGCAAAAGTGGCACTCGGCGCGGAACAAACTTTGCCTTGGGAGCGGCGTCTCGATGCGCTTGAGTTAATTACTGATTTGAAAAAGCAAAAGGTGCAGATTGTCGCGCTTGAGCAAGCGGAAAATTCTATTGATTATAAAAAGCTAGAAATAAAACAGCCGACGCTTTTGATTGTGGGCAACGAAGTGGATGGCTTACCAAAAGAAATTCTTGAAGCATGTGACGTTGTTGCAGAAATTCCCATGAAAGGCGAAAAAGAATCGCTCAATGTGGCGGTTTCACTCGGCGTCGCGCTTTTCCGAATGCTTAATATTTAATCTGGTGGACGTTGCAAAAGTGGGCCGAGCGCGCGCCAACTTTAATCCTTTCGATTTTTCCGGAGCAGCTCCGTTTTTTGCATTTCTCGCCGGTTAGCCGATAGGCATTGAAGGTTTCTTGAAAACGGCCGGTTTCGCCGTAAATATTTCGGTAGTCCACGTCGGAGGCGCCACCGAGCGCCACTCCTTGAGAAAGAACTTTTTTCATCGCTCTAAAGAGCAGCACCAATTCTTTTTTTGGAATTTTTTTCGGTTTGGAAAGCGGATGAATACCGGCGTGCCAAAGCATTTCATCGGCGTAAATGTTGCCTATGCCAGCAATTATTTCCTGACTCATTAAAACCTGTTTGATTGGCCAATTGGGTTTTCTAAAAATTTGTGCCTCAAAAACTTTCTGGGTAAAGTCTTCCGAAAGAGGATTCGGTCCTAAAACTTTCAAATCTTCTAAACTTTCTGTTTCGGCCGTTTCAAAAAATAAAACTTTCGCAAATTTTCTCATGTCGGAAAAAGCCAAGTGCTTGCCGTTTGAAAGGGAAAAAACCAGGCGGATAAACTGGTTGCGAGAGTGGGAAAGGGGACCAGCCCCGCCCTCTGGCCGCCAGAGGGCGGGGCCCTTCTCGTATTTTCCATACAGCAAATGCCCAGTCATTTTCATGTGAATTAAAATCGTTTGGTTTATTTGCGGCGAGCTTGTTGAACCCGTCAATCTGATCAAAATATTTTTTCCCACTCTTTCTGCTTTCTCGATTTTTGCGCCAACGACCGCTTTTTTGAATAATTTAAAATAATCCGGATTCTTAATATTATTTTTCCCCACATGAAATTTGCTGTTATAGCTCGTCCACACTTCGGCAATTTTCAAACCGCGCACCTCTTGGTTGAGGCCATTAACCGTCGTTTGGACTTCAGGAAGTTCGGGCATTCCTCTAAAATAGCAGAAAATTTCGTGCTTGACAAGATATGACATAGTATGCTACTATTTCGAGCAGAAAAACAGGGTTAGATTTGGATGTTCCAAATCTCTCTGTTGCACGTTGAAACTTAGTATGGAAAGGTTGTGTTCTATGGCTGCCAACAAAAAGGTGGTCGTGGCAGGGTCGTCGGTGACGGCTGGCCAGTTGAAGGACTTCTTTCGTCAGGTTGACGATGGAGGTATCACTTACGAAACGCTCCAGGCGTTTCTGGAGCACCAGAATCCTTTTGGTGAAAACATCACAGTTGCGCCAGTTGCGACTAACGACTTGCTCGACTTGGATTGGTCAAAAGTCTACGAGGTTTTGGGAATGTCGGGCGAGTTTGTGGAATTCGCAAAGGCGAACGAAGCCAAGCTCACGCCACGTCCCGGCCTCTGGGCTGTTCCAGTTCTGGAAGGGGTAACACTAAACGCAGTCATGGCGGCTTTCAGAAAGCTGGAAGTTGAGACTTACCAGTATGTAGAAGATCTGGACAAGGATGTTTTAGTGAACGACCGTGATCCAAACCGAGATGGCTCATACACTGTTTTGTTTCGGAAAACCGTGGAAGCTGATCCGGATCAGAAGCATAGGTCGCACAGCGTGAAATGTGTGACGTTTCTGGAGCGGCTACTTTTGGGGCTGGCTTACTTTCTCACAACAGGAAAGCATCTTGATCTGAAAAGTATTACCCTTTGTGCTGACTCTCGCCTCACATATGGCTTCACGCCGATCGTGTATTGGAATAATGATGATGGCGAGCTTTCCGTTCAGGGGTTCAATGCCCACCACTCACCCGGCTTCGTGCGGCTTCGTGCAGTAGTTTCGTAACTCTTTCAACTTTGTTCTTTAACCCTCGCCCCGCGATTCCGTCGCTGGGCGATTTTTGTTGTATACTAATCTGTAAGTTTCTTTTTTATGAAAAATATTTTAATCGTCGGGAGTTTGGCCGTTTTGATTGCGCTCGCGGCGACTCATTTGGATTTTATTGGAGAAAAAATTCAAAATCTCTCGGCGGTGTTTTTTGCGGACAGCATTACCGTTTCCGATTTGCAGAAAACTTACGCCGGTGCTGGCTACGGACGGAAGCTCAACATTCTCGTTGTCCCTGGCCATGAGCCAAACTTCGGCGGCGCAGAATATAAAAATCTCAAAGAGCGCGACATGACGGTGGATTTGGGGAACGACTTGGCCAATTATTTAAGAACGAATCCTCGCTACAACGTCATCGTTTCTCGGACCAAAAACGCTTGGAATCCAGTTTTGCAAAATTATTTTGACCAAAATTGGGACCAAATCAAGCAGTTTAGGCAAAACCAGAAGACGGTTATGAATCAACTCATGGCCGACGGACAAGTTTCGAAAGCTACAGACGGCATGATCCACAATGTGGCACCGGACGACGTGGCTTTGAGAATGTATGGCATCAATAAATGGATTGATGAAAACCACATTGATATCGCCATCAACATCCACTTCAACGACAATCCGCGTTCAAACACAAAAATGGCCGGCGATTACCGCGGCTTTTCAATTTACGTTCCGGATTCGCAATATTCCAATGCCAAAGCGTCGCTGCCGATTTCGCAAAAAGTTTTCTCCAGACTTGCTTCGTTCGCGCCGGTTTCCAATTTACCAAAAGAGAACGCTGGTATTTTGCCTGATCAAACGCTGATTGCACTCGGCGCTGGCAACACGAACGATGCCGCCAGCATCCTAGTTGAGTACGGCTACATTTACGAAAATTGGTTTGGATCCGATTCGGTTCGGCAATCTGTTTTAAATAGAATGGCGTACAACACTTATCTCGGCATTCAGGATTTTTTCGGTTCGTATGACAACACGCCGTTAGCGCTGCGCTAAATTTTTTTCCAGCTCTTCTTGCGCCACTTTAAAATCGCTCCAAGGAGTTTTTTTGCCGTTCGCTTCCATAATGTACGGATCGGTGCCTTTGCCGGTGATAATTACTGTGTCGTCTTTTCCAGCTAAAAATATAGCTTTTCTGATCGCTTCGCGCCGGTCCATAATCACTTCGTGCGGCGTGGCGGTGATTTTCGGCAGCATTTCAGCAATAATTTTCTCGGGATTTTCATCGTACGGATCTTCGTTCGTTAAAATAATGTGCGAGCAATTGTCGTTGGCGACTTTGCCCATTTCTGGCCGCTTCCAAGTATCGCGGCCGCCGCCAGTGTTGCCGAGCACGCAAATTTTTCTGGAATCTTTGAACACGCCGTAAACTTTTTCCAAACTGTCGGCGGTATGCGCATAGTCCACTACCACGTTGAAGTTTTGTTTTTTCACGAGCGGATGATTTTCCGGCAAAGTCACTTTCTGCACGCGGCCGGGAATCATCGCGAGTTTTTCAAGGCCGATTTTCGCTTGCTCAACCGTCACGCCTTGAGTTTTTGCGTAGGTGAGTGCGGCCAAAATATTGGAAATGTTGAACGTGCCTTGCAGGTGCGTGCGCAAATTTTGCCTTTGCCAAGAAAAATACGCGCCGAAATGGTCCATAATGTACGGCTCGGCGTTCTTGAGCGAGAAGGTGAGTTTTTGTTCGGCCTCGATATTCAAAAACTTTTGATGTTCTTTGTCGTCGGCATTGGCCACAATAATTCTCGGCCGCTTCCCAGATTTTTCCAAAGCCTTCGCGAGCGAAAGCTTGGCGCGCAAATAATTTTCAAAACCGCCGTGCGATTCAATGTGCTCCGGCGAAATGTTGAGGAAAATGAGCGCATTCGGCGCGATGAATTTGTGACGGAACTGCCGCGCCGCTTCGGACGTCATCTCCACAATCGCGTATTCGCAGCCGGCGTTCACAGCCTTACGCAAAAAACCTTGCAAGAAAAATCGCCCCGGCATAGTCATTTTGTATTTATTGGCCCAGCTTTTTTCGCCGACTTTAAATCTGATAGTGCCTGCTACCGCGGTCTTCTTTCCGGCTGCTTCCAGCACAGCATTAAGAATTTCCGTCGTGCTAGATTTGCCTTTCGTGCCGGTGATAAAAACCACGTTGAGTTTCTTGGCAGGGAAGCGGTAAATCAGTGCGCCAAGCAGTGCGAGCTTGTAATGGTAAATCGGTTGAAGCGCCGCAAAAACTTTCTTCGGAATGATTTTTTTAATTTGCCTTAGAATAGTATCCATTAATTTTTATAATTTAATTTTGCTTAGATAAAACCTTGAGCGCGGCTTTGACGCATTCGCCAGTGTCGGTGATTTCCGAAGAAACTTTTTTCAGGGCGTCGCGCGCTTCGCGTTCGCTGTAGCCGAGCGATTTGAGCGCTTCCAAAGCGTCGGATTGGCTGCTGGTTTGAACTTTTTCGCCTTCGCCAAGCACGACAATTAATTTATCTTTCAATTCCAAAACGATTTTCTCGGCATTTCTCCGCCCAATGCCCGAGACTTTCGTCAGGTAGCTGGCGTCGCCGGAAGCGATGGCTTTGTGAAGAGTGGGAAGTGTCGCCAAGTTTAAAATGGACAGCGCACTTTTCGGACCGATGCCGGAAATGGAAATTAGCAACTCAAAAAAATCCAAACCTTCTTTTTCCAAAAAGCCGTACAGGTCAAGCGCATCTTCGCGCACCGCAAGATAGGTCCAAAGCTTG
>CAYXSG010000022.1:0-9116 GCA_964467325.1 uncultured Candidatus Saccharibacteria bacterium | reverse complement strand
ATGCCTTATCCACGCCGCCAGCGTTCATCCTGAGCTAGGATCAAACTCTAATTAATAATTAAGTTTGACTTAAATATTTTAAATCCGCCGTTAGGCAGACAAAGAACGGAACAAAATAAAAAACAATAAATTTTTTATCTCATTCCTAGTTTGATTCTAGCTTTTTGGATTTCTTTCCTGTTGCTTTTAGAAAGAAAATCCGGAAATCATTTGCTCAAAGAAATAAACTTGAGACTTGCTTCTCAATGTTATATTTCAATCTAAATTGTCAAAGTACCATCAAATTAAACCTCTGCTTTACAGAGGTATTTGCTAGTATATATGATAGAAAAATGGTGTCAAGCGAGCCATAAATATAGCCGGAATAGAAAAGTGGATAAAAAGAAACCGCCGAACTTCGGCGGTTTTTAGATATTTCAGACCTTCCCAGACCCTTCACGGAAAGCGATCCGATTTGGTGTAACGAACAATCGGCGTAGAATCCCCACCGCCAGCCACGTTTTCGTCGCTCAGCCGTTTTGGATTTTCCTCGCGCACACGCAGAGAATCAAGCACTTCGCCGGTCACCGATTCACGCCTCGTAACATCTTCGCTAATGTCGCTTCGAAGCGCGCCATTCAAACCATTGGGAGTCTTCATGACTTCTCCTTGAAAGAACAATTACGAAACAAAAAGCCCTCACGTTGAGGGCTTTCGGGTGACTTTTAGAAATTAGTTTATCTACAAGACACGCGCAAACCCTCAACCCGTTTAAGGGCGAGAATGGAAGTGCGAAGGGTCTTATAAATAAAGTTCATAAATGAAAGTGTAGCAAACTAAAGAAATGCGTCAACCCGCTTTTAATTCCAATGCAGACATTCTTTTTTTGAGCACAATTAAATCTTCATGATCAGCTTTAGTATTCAACACAACTTTAATTTCTTGAATATTAGAAACTATCGTTTCCAACTTTTCATCAACATTATCAAATCTTTCAGCGTGGTGACTTACAAGTTCAGCAACGCCTTTTAATCTACCCTGAAATTCTTCACTCAAAGCGCCAGCGTGCCTTTCCATGTCCTGATTAACCTGGACGCGAAGAGTCTGCATATCTTCACCAACTTGAACGCGAAGATTTTGCATATCTTCTTTAACTTCATCACGAACCTGCCTTATATAAGACTGCATTCGCGCTTCAGAAGCGTCGCCATATTCTTTTGTGATTTTTTTATTTTTCATCACACTTACTATACTACACCGAGATAAAATATTTATAAAGAAAAGATAAAGGAATTCTGAAGAAAAAGCCTTATTTTGCGGAGGTTGAGCCTAGGTGTTTTACAGTCCAAAACACTTGCTTTTTTATTGAGGTTGTGTTACTATTTCGGGCAGACAAACGGCGAAATGTGAGTAGCCAAAACAAACCAAGAAAGGCTGGGTATTATGCCGCAAACATTACCGTTCGTAAAATTTGAACGTCGGCCGCGTGGTGATATTTTTCACACAAACAACAGATGGGGTATTCTTGTAAAATACATCAAAATCCCGATCGTTAGAGTGGATGGAAAAGCTTTTAACGCGGTAAGGGTGAATGGACCAACTAGAAGCCGACTGCACCACTTCAAGGGAGATGCGGATACTCTGTAATCGAACCCGAAAAAACAACAACGCCACGAGTATACTCGTGGCGTTCTTTTTTGTTGCAAAAATTAATTTAACAAGGCCAGATTAATTCTTTTTCTGCCATTTCTCAAACACCACAAGCAAAGGCGAGGCGACGAAGATGGAGGAGTAGGTGCCGACGATGACGCCGATGAGGAGGACGAAGGCGAAATCTTTGGTCGTGGCGCCGCCGATGAGGAAGAGGACGAGAAGAACGAGGAAAATTGTGAGCGAAGTGTTAATGGAACGGCCGAAGGTTTCGGAAACTGATTTGCCGACGGTGACGTCGAAACTTTCTTTTTTTCGCTCTTCTTTATTGACGCGCAAGTGTTCGCGCACTCGGTCAAAAACGACAATGGTATCGTGGACGGAATAGCCGAGCACGGAAAGAATCGCGGAAACGAACAGGATGTCAATTTCGCTGTGGGTGTAGTGCGTGTAGATGATGAAAATGCCGGTGGGGATGATGACGTCGTGAAGAAGCGCAATGATGGTCGCCAAGCCGTATTTCCAGCTTGCGACTGGCTCGGACACTTTGCGGAAAGCATAAGTGACGAACAGCACGATGCAAATTATCACAACAACAATGGCTGTCATGGCTTTGCTTTTCAGCTCTGCGCCGACAACAGGTCCGATGGAATCGTAGCGGTCAATTGTAATTGGACTCGCATTATTTTGTGAAAACGCGTTCATCACAGACTCTTTTTCATCTTTGGAAAGATCGCGCGTGCGCAAAATGAAACCGATGTTTTCAGTTGGCTGAATCACTAAACTACCGATGTTGAGTTTAGAAAGACTTTCTTTAATTAAATCTTGATCCGGTCGGCTTGCTGTGGCGCTTGTGGTGGAAGCGAGTAATGGACTGAAAACGGTTTTGCCGTAGGAAACTTGCGTGATGGTGCCGCCTTTAAAATCAATGCCGAGATTGAAGCCAAACATGAAAACCGACACGACAGAAATCAGAATGAGAATTCCTGAAAGCGCGAAGAAAAAGTTTTTGTATTTTACGACGAACATATTATTTATTATTCATATTAGTCTTTCTGAGACCGGAACCAAACAAAAATTTTGAAAGCTTGCTCTCGCCTTTCTGCGGCAAAGCAAAAAGGAAAGTGCGTGAAACGGTGATGGCGGTAAACATGCTGATAACAACGCCGAGGCCGAGCGTGAGCGCAAAACCTTTCACCGCTGAAGTGCCGAGCCAGAATAGCACAACCGCGGTGATGATGCTGGAAATATTTGAATCGCGAATAGACAGCCATGCGCGGTGGAAGCCTTCGTGAATGGCCACGTTCAAATGTTTACCGCGGCGGAGTTCTTCTTTCATTCTTTCAAAAATCAAAATGTTCGCATCCACCGCCATGCCGATGGACAGAATGAAACCGGCGAGACCGGCGGCAGTCAAAGTGACCGGCACCAGTTTGAAAATCGCCAGCGAAATGATGACGTACATCACAAGCGCAATGGTGGCAATTAAACCTGGAAGTCGGTACCAAAGAATAAGGAAAGCAGCAAGAATTAGAAAACCCCAAAGACCAGCATCAATGCCGGCATGCAAAGCCGAAGCGCCGAGCGAAGGGCCGATGGTTTGCGTTGACACGAGCTCAATCGGCACAGGCAATGCGCCGTAATTTAAATTGCGAACCAAGTCGCGCGCTTCCGAAGCGCTGAAGCTGCCGCTGATTTGCGCATTGCCGGAAGGAATTTCTTCGTTGATTCTTGGTGTGGAAATCGGTTGCTTGTCCAAGAAAATCGCAAGAATCTGGCCAACATTTTCCCGAGTGATTTTCGCAAACAAAGTGGTGCCTTCAGGATTGAAACTGAGCGTCACCACCGGCGTGCCGCCAACTTGATTATTGAATTGCAAATCGGCGTGCGAGAGAAAACGGCCGGAAAGTCCGGTGGAAGTGGACAGTTCATAAATTTGCTCCGAGGTGGAAGCGGGCGATGGAAAATTGGTCGGCAACAATCGAAATTCCAAAAGCGGCGTCTGGCCGATTTGCGCAATCGCCTGCTTCACGTCGGTCACGCCCGGCAAATCTACAATCAATTTATTGTCTTTGCTGAAAGTGCCTGCACCTTCAAGCTGAACCACCGGCTCGGACACACCGAAAAGATTGACGCGGCGTTCAATCACATCTTTAAGAGAACTCAAAGCGCCAGAAACGTCGCCGGAAGAGACCTGCGAAACGTCGGCTTTGTAAATCAGCTCGGTGCCGCCGGCGAGGTCAAGGCCGAGTTTGAAAGCAAATTTAGAAACGACGGAAGATCCGCCAAACTGCGAAGCGTAGGTGAACCAGCCGATTAAAATTACCAAAATCACCAAAAGAGTTGCCCAAGAGCGGTATTTTGTCATGTTTTTCTAGTTAGTGTTCGCCATCATACAACATCTTCCGGCAAAATGATAGCGTCAGCCGCTTTTTGCATCTGCCTGACGCCACCGGCAATATCTTGCTTCAAATCATGTTCAGCCACTAAAATGTTGTGTTTTAGCAATTCTTGGCGGCCCTCAATTTTATGCATTCTCAAAGCCATCTCTTTCTTAAAAGAATTTTTCGCGATATCAATTTCATCCAACAAAATATCAAACTCTATTTCTTCCGATGTTTTTTCTTTTGTTTGAGTTTTTGCCATGATTATTTAACTTTAGGCTTTTTGTTAGCTTCTTCCCTCTCATTTACTTGTTGATTCATCTGGCGAAAACGATCGGCCGCTTGCTTAGTAAATTTAATCTTTCTCTTTTGAAAAGAGGTGTATTGTCTTATGAACTTCTTATCAAAACCAAGTCTTTTGAGTTTGGCTTGAAAAAGATGAAACGTGGTCGGTTCTTTTCCTTCCAACTTTTTAGTTTTCTTTTTCAGGGTGGGCATCTCGGTCGGCAAATTTTCTGGCACAATACCTCTTGTAATAATCGGCGGCTTTTCAACTTTCGCTTCTTGTGCTTTTGTAGTTGGTTTTACTTCTATATTCGGTTTTGGTTGGGGAGGATTTTCTGGAATTTTTGGCTGAGGTTTTGGCGCTTCCGGAAAAACGCTGGTTTCCGGCACAGAAGTATTTTCTACGTCAAAACCAACAACCTTTTTCGGCACTCTCGGCAATTCTTTCTTAATTTCCGGTGCAGAAATTTCAGTTTCCGGTTCGCTATCAGAAGTTTCATAAGAATCAAAAGATGGCGGGTTACTGGTAGTTGCCTGAGTATTTTCGACAGGAGCCGGAGCTGGGACAGAAGTTTTTTCTGGCACTTTTTCACCCAGATCTTGGTGGTCTTTTGACAAAAGTCTTTCTGATTTTTCCACAAAACCTTTTGCCTCCACTTCTATAGCATCAATTTTGTCCAACACTTTCACAAAACTACTTTCATTCTTAGTTCTCTTATCTATCAACTTATCAATCGCAATCGCCATATCACTGATGCTGGCATCATATTGATTTAAAGCTTTTTGTTTTACGCGACCCTTAAGACTTTCCTTTTTAGCTTTAAAAGTTTCGATTCTTTTTTGGTAATGGATAATTTGTTTAACCAAGCTTTCATTCTCAGCTTTTAAAGTTTTCTCCTGGTCTCTGAGCGACCCCAGTTTCGGAAGATTTTTTCTTTCAACTCGGTTGGCAATAACTCTTTGCTGTTCTTCAAAACCTTTCATCTGCACTTTTAAAGAATGATGATTTTTTTCTGCTTCCTTCTTCAAACTTTCCAACCTTTTCTTATTACCTTCAAGCTGCTTTTTATAATTATCAAAATTTTCTTTGGCAGTAATTTTGTCTTCCGGCGTCAAAGTATTATTTTGATCAAGTTTCTTGATGCTTTCTTCAGCAATTTTCAGTTTTCTCTCACTGTCCTCAATTTCAAGCGCGTACTTTTTCTGTGTACCTTCTAACCCAGCGGCTGCGTTCGAAAGTTCATCCAATTTCTTATTAAAACTTTTACTGTCTGCATTATCTCGAAGACGCTGTATTGGCCCCCACCACTCACGCACCGGTTCTTCTCTTATTACATCAAGATGCGCCGCCAGAGCATTGGCAGACGCCCTCTCTTCATCGGTCATGTATGCTTCGGCCGGAGTTCCCATACCCACAGGCGACACCAAGCCAATCACTGATTGCAATTCACTAATATTGATCCTTGGTCTTTCCGGTTTAGACTTATCAACGACACCGCCCAAACCTTCAACCACTTCAGTTTTCGGCTCATCGACATTTTGAGTCGGTCTGAGCATTTCAACCCGAGTGATTTTCGACTGCTTATTTTCTTCAAGTTTTTGCGCTTCGTCAAATTCAGTAGAAGGATAAACCACTTCGGAACGCGACGCAGGCGGAGCAATACTAGGATCAATTTGAGGTTCTTCCTTTTCACCCAATACTTTTTTTGAGTATTCCAAAACCTTGCCAGAGGTTTTGAGAACTTCATCAGCTTGCTTTAGCATCTGCTCCTTAGTGGGAGTTGATTCTGTCTGCGTTACTTGGATGTCCGGCGCACTGATTTCAACTGTAGTAGTAAAAGCTTGACTTTCAGCTGGCACGGATTCAGTTACGTTGATCGCCGCCACTCCAGAATTAAACTCGCTCATGACCGCCGAGGCTTCAGATTCGGCTTTTTTGCCGGCATTTTCTGTTTCTTGCCTTTCTGCCGGCGTCGCTTCGGACTCACGGTTTACTCTTTCCAAACCCTCACCGGTCAACTTTCTTACATCAGCAACATCTTGATTAATCCCATCCGCCAACTCCTCAATCCGACGCATCAATTCACTTTTTACAACCATACCGCCCTCAACACTTTCAGTCGGTGCGCCTGTAACCTGTTCATTTTTTTCATTTGGAGATTTTTCTGGCATGTGCGTACATTATATACCGAGCTCGGCGCGCAGCTTGTCCACCTTGCGCTTTTCAATGCTGTCCATGATGCGGCTAACATCGGCGCGGTAGCGTTTTTTTATATCGTCAATCCTCTTGAGCGAACCAATTTGGAGCTCTTTGAGACGTTCTAGCTTTTCCTCCAGCGTCATGCGCTAATTATACAAGCTTTGGCCGGCCAATTTGCGCAGTTATCCCCTATTTTTACGATTTTATTTTTATGATAAAAGCTCTTTGATGCCGTCTTCGAGCGAAACTTCCGGTGTCCAACCCAAAAGTTTTTTCGCGAGCGAATTGTCGGCGAGCGTATCTTTCGGTTCCAAGCGCGCCGGCAAATATTCCACTTTGCCGCCAATGAGCTTGGCAATTTTATTGATGGAAAAATTTCGGCCCGCGCCAATGTTTACAGTTTCGCCCTTGCCCACGTTTTTACTTTCCGAAGCTAAGAGGTTCGCACGCACCACGTCGTGCACACTGGTAAAATCGCGGGTCTGTTCGCCATCGCCGGTGATGGTCATGGCTTTACCTTCGGCGTGCTGCTTCAAAAATTTGCCGATGACGAGTGCGTATGCGCCGTCCGGATTTTGGCGCGGACCGTATACATTAAAATATCTCAAGCAAACTGTTTCAAGACCGTAAACCTCGCTCCAAAGCTTGCAGTAAAGTTCGCCGACGTATTTGTGCAAACCGTATGGACTTTTCGGATGCGCTGGCATGTCTTCTTTAAGCGGCATGACCGGCTGATCGCCATAAGCAGAACTCGAAGCGGAATACACGACCCGTTTCACGCCAGCATCTTTGGCAGCAATCAGGACATTCAAAGTGCCGGTAATATTTACGCCATGCGTTTCGTCCGGATGCTCAATGGAAAACTGCACGCGTGGCAAAGCGGCAAAGTGAAAAACGTAATCCGCGCCTATAAATAAGGGTTTTATGGCTACCAAATCGCGAATGTCGGTCTGGTGAAAAATCGCTTTCGGATTCACATTCTCTTTTTTACCGCCCGATAAATTGTCTATGACATGCACTTCAAAACCTTTCCCCACCAACTCATCCACCAAATTTGAACCGATAAAACCAGCGCCGCCTGTCACCACCGCCTTTTTTATTTTTTTCATATAATTTATAACTCCGCTAAACGCCCATAATGGACAAGAGCTTGCTCACGGTTTTGAGCGCAATCGTGATGTCGAGAATGAACGAGCGGTTTTTTAGATAAAATAAATCGTAAGAAAGTTTTTCTTTGGTCTGCTCCACCGCAACGCCGTGGTGCGGATGATTGTCGTGATAAATCTGCGCCCAGCCGGAAAGTCCAGGCTTGATGAGGTGACGAACCGCGTAGTATGGAATTTCTTGCTCGTACTTTTTCACCGCATCAGCAAATTCCGGCCGCGGCCCGATGAGCGATACGTGGCCAGCGACCACGTTCCAAAGCTGAGGGATTTCGTCCAGCCTAGACCGGCGCAGAAAATTGCCAACGCGGGTAATTTTGTTGACATTGCCTTCGCCCCACTTGCCGCCATCATTGGCTTTGGACATGGTCCTGAATTTGAAAAGCTTGATGGGTTTATTGTCCTGTCCAACTCGCTCTTGCACGCTGAAAATCGGTCCGCCGTCGTCCAGCTTGATGGCCAAAATCACGAACGGATAAAAAATGAGTGAAGCCAAACCGGCCGAAAAACCGAGCGCGATGTCCATAATTCGCTTGAGAAAATCGTAAGTGGATTTGCGCGCCAAAGAAATATTTTCCAGAAACCAGCTGTATTCAATGAGCGAAAGCGGAATCCGGTCAAACACGTCTTCGTAAATCCGGTGCATATCGATGAACATGATTTTGGAAGAAATGAGATTGTAAAGCGCGGGCAAAATCGGCTCGATTTTTTCATTCTTGAAATCAATCACGATGACCGACACGTCTTCGCTGAATATCCGATTCAAAATTTCTTCTTTGAAATCAAGTTCAGCAAGAGAGTCCAAATCCACCGAAGAAATGAAAGCAAGATTGTAACGCGCATGACTGTTTACTTCATCGCGCAATTCTTTCATCTCTTTGCCGCTGGAAATCAAAATGGCGTTTTGCTTGCGCGTCGGACCGAGAAGAACATAGCCGTAAATGCGCCAGATGAGCACCAAGAAAAATGAAATGGCGAGGTAAATAAACAGGTTGGTTTTCGGGGTGATGCCGAAGTATGGAATGAAGTAGAAGAAAATCACCGCCACCACCGTGTTGGCAATTTGGGCTTTGAGCAAGGTGGCCGGCAAACGATTTTTCAAAATGACCGCGCGCTTTTCATATAAGCCGGCAATGTAGAAAATCAAAAACCATGCCAAAAATAAAATGGAAAATGGCAGCAAGTGGTCTTGGAGCATTTTTTCGTCTGGAATTTCCCAATAGCGGACAAAAAGCATGAGCCACAAAGACGCAAAGAAAATGGCGATATCGCCGACAAAAAGCAGCAACGGGTCTTTTTTACTTAGAGCATGCATGGAATAATTAAGGTATACTATACCAAAAATGGCAATAAATACCACAAAAATCATGCTGGTGGTCACAAAGGGCAACCGGGGTGGCGCCCAGAAATATGTCTATGAATTGGCCACCGTTTTGCCGAAAGACGCTTTTGAAG
>CAYXSG010000021.1:0-9133 GCA_964467325.1 uncultured Candidatus Saccharibacteria bacterium | reverse complement strand
CCCAATTCATCTGTCATGGCGATCCACGATCCGCTGTATGTATCTATATTATCCAAACCGATCGGCTGGCGATATTCAACATAATAATTTACGAGGCTGGATGTTGGAGGTTGAATGCTCAAGGCTTTTGGATATGCATCTTCTTTTGTCTCAATCGGAGAAATCTTGTAAACTCCCGTCTTCGATACCCCAACAAGACTGCTTGGTTTTATGAACCCAGCCTTTATTTTTTCAATGGCCGGCAAGTGACCAGCATCTAAACTCCCCATCAGGGTTCTACTGTATTCTTTTTCTACACAATCAAGACCATTATAGCCATCTTTATTTTTACAACTGGTTGAGCCAATATGGCTAAGGCCGTAAATCATATGCCCCAACTCATGAGCATAGGTTGAAGATGGCATGCCGCCGTTTATAAACATCCTATTGCCAACAACTCCTGTTTTATCAACATCTACGCACGAGCCGCCGACATTGCATGGAAGTATTTTAGGCGCTACAACAAATATATATTTATAGTCTGATGGATTATAAATTTTTCCATTTGAAACAGCAGCGACTGCTTGGTCTACCCAACTTTTATATTTATTAAAAGTTGAAGTTTGATCTCCTGGATTAGGGAAGACAGAAGTATCATTAACCATTGTCCAACCTGTCACATCAACAGTTGTCAGATCTTTCCAATTGCAAGTTGGATTGGTATTACAATAGGCATTCTCTCTGTAAATATTATTGACCGAATCTTTATCGGTCAGAATTTTCCCCATTATTGAAGCTTGTGTCTCTGAACTTTTGTCATGTTTAAGGTCAGTAAATTCCATCAAGATGACCAGAACATCTTTTTTCGCGGGTTGCGTCGCGGCAGCGGCCGCGGTTTGGGCTTGTTGATAGTTAGTTGTTAAATAATACGTAAGCGAGGCTGGTCCAAGAAACACAACAAGGGCCAAGAGCAACAAAGAAACTTTCTTCAGATTTTTCATTTGCATTTAACTGATAATGAGTTATTAATGCTAAATATTGTAGCACATCGCCAAAAATCTTTATGAAGCCAAATTCACAGGAGAATTGTCGGCAAAAGAGGTGGCAATAACGTCGCAGCGCTCGTTTTCAGGAATGCCGGCGTGGCCGGGAATGATTTTCCACGTGATTGCAAATTTCTCTTTAAGCTCGGCGATTTTTTCCCACAGGTCGCGATTGAGCACCGCTTGCTTCTGCGAATTTTTCCAGCCTTTTTTCTGCCAACCCGCGAGCCATTCGCTTGCGCCTTTAGCGACGTAACTCGAGTCGGTGAAAATAGTGATGTTTAGCAAATCTGAAGTTTGTTCGGTAAAGCCGGACGGAGGTGTCGCGCGAATTGAGCGAAGCGAAACGGAGCGCAACACCTCCGGCAGGCCGAGCCGGCCTTCCCAAACAAATTCCAGCGCTTTAATCACCGCCATCATTTCCATTCTGTTATTGGTCGTATGTTCTTCCCTGCCGCCAAGCTCGCGCACTTTTCCGTCAGTTTTAATAATCGCGCCCCAGCCGCCCGGCCCCGGATTACCTTTTGAACTGCCGTCGGTGAAAATCGTAATTTCGTTTGGTTTCATAGAGCGATTTTAACATAAAAAAAAGCCCGCCCTGCTTTACACACGAATGAGTAAAGCTAGAGCGGGTGATGGCACGGCTAGTGTGCCGCATCCATGAACTGGTGGGCAATTTCCTGAAACAAATGCAGCTGGGCTGTTGTGAATCCTTCTTTCGCAGCCTTGAGAGCGCTGCTGGCACTTTGGTTACAATGAATGTAGCGCCCATCTTCAGATCGGCCAATGAGCCTACGCTGAACCCGAAGATGCGTGAGAATTTGGTCCAAGCGCGGGCAAGTCTTACCGCCCACCACCCGAAAACTATCAAAGATACCTGCCCAACGCGTGGCATTCTCATTCAAAACCCGATGCATGCTCTCCACGTGCAACAAGAGATTGGGTTGCACAAAATGGAGAATTGCCATCAGGATTTTCTCATCATCCACTGCGGACTTCGCCCGCGCCACCTCCGCGACTACTGCTGTCCTAGGCATGTTATTCCTTTTCCCTTTTGGGATATAAAAAGTACTGTTGGTCCTCCAAGAGATTAACCCGCTTTTGCCGTTTGGTCAAATAATGTCAACAATCCGCAAACGTAGCTCCGGGTAGCGGCCGAAGTAGGATTTTTCTAAGGTGGCGAGCAAGTTTATTGGCAAGCCGGTTTTGGGTTGCACAGCAAAATCTTCCGGTTTCATGAAAAAACCGATGGCGCGGAGTTTTTTTGGCGAGGAAGCACCAACTTGAAAAGCTAGTTCCAAATGTTCTTTTGCTTTCCCAAACATTTTCACTTCTTTAGGCTTGACGTTTTGAAACATGAAAAGCGGCTTAGGATTGCCGGTGCCAAACGGCGCGAGTTTTTCGATTTGGTTATATAAATTGAAATTAACTTCATCAAGTGCAAGGACAGCGTCAAAAATTTCCGGCTCCGGAGTTTCAGTTTCGTGACCGAGCGCGGCGAATGCGTCGTTCAAGGCTTCCTCCAAAGTGTGCACGAGTTCGGGGAGAACTGCGAAGCCGCCTGAAAATGCGTGGCCGCCGAATTCTTTGAAATGGCCGCGGGCTTTTTCCATGAGTCGGACAACGTGCACCGCCCCGCCCGCTCGGCAGGAGCCTTTAATATCTTTGCCATCCTCCCTACCCCAAAGAAACACCGGCTTGCCGTGCTCTTCGGCAATCGTATTTGCAGCGAGACCGAGAATCGCCGGCCGCCAAAGCGGATTGCCGAGCACAATCACTTGCTTACCTAAAAAGTGATCTTCGCGCTCGCTCAAAATTTTCTTGATTTCTTTGACCGTCACGCCGACCAACACTTTCCGCTCTTTATTGATTAAATCCAGATGACTTGCAAGTTCTTCGGCGCGACTTTCTTCGGCCGTAGAAAGCAAATGAAATGCGTCGGTCGGCACGCCCATGCGCGACGCGGCATTGATCCGCGGTGTAATCATGAAACCCACGTCGTCTTCGGTGAGAAACTGCTTGTTCACTTTCATAATGGAAAGCAATTTCGTAAAACCGGGCCGGCGGGATTTTCGTAACACTTTCAAACCGTAGTGAGCGAACACGCGATTTTCGCCATCGAGCGGTACCATGTCGGAAAGCGTCGCGAGGCCAACCATGTCGAGAAGCCATTTTTCTTGACCGGGTTTGGGCGCAGTCTTAGCGAGGGACTTGCACTCCGTTTCGCTTCGCTCAATTCGTGCAACTCCCTCACACGACCGCTTCCCATCCAAGCTTCTCAGTAGTGCTTGAACTAATTTGAATCCAACGCCGGCGCCGCAAAGCATTTTGTACGGGTAGTCGCAATCGGCGCGCTTTGGATTTATGACTGCAAATGCGTCGGGAAGTTTTTCGCTGGGAGTATGATGGTCCGTAATAATCACATCAATTCCGAGTTCTTTCGCTCGCGCCACCTCGGCGTGGTCCACAATCCCGCAGTCGAGCGTAATCAAAAGCTTAATTTTTTTCTCCACAAAAGTTTCAATCGCTTCCAAGTGCAAGCCGTAGCCTTCGGTGTGCCGATGCGGAATATAAATTTCAAAATTGTCATAGTCGACGAGCTTGAAAAAATCGTGCATCACCACTGCCGCCGGAATTCCGTCGGCGTCGTAGTCGCTGTAAATTAAAATCCGTTCGCCGTCGGCCATCGCCCGCAAAATCCGCGCCACGGCTTTGTCCATGTCTTTGAGAAGAAACGGGTCATGCACGCCAGTTTCAAAATTGGGATTTAAAAATTCCTCGGCTTTTTCCCTCGTGTCCAACCCTCTCGCCACCAAAAGTTTCCTAAAAAGTTCCGGATACGCTTTCAAATTTTCACTCACCTCTTTCTGTATTTCCTCCCTTTCCGCGTATTTTTTCATCCCTGCATTGTAGCATTATGAATTAGAACCGTTTACATAACCCAGAATACCCATTAAAGCTGGGGTAATAGCAACTTTCCAGAATTCTATTGCTGTTTTTAAATCATAGCGATTTAGAACACCCAAACCTGATAACCCAAGAAATATTAAAACAACAAAACAGATCATCATTTTACCAGAATTATGTCTGCCGAAAATTTTTGATGAAATTGATGATCCTGAATCATTCATAATATTTTATGCAGTTGATGTCTTTTTTACTTCGCTAACATTTTTTTTACTAATTTTTGCCCTTCTTACTTGTGCCTTATCAAAACCTTTACTGATAATATCAAGGCCAGTTCTGGTCACATAAAAATATCCTTTCTTTTGAGGTTCTGCCGCCAACCATCCAGAAGCTGTCGTATCGTTAAAATCCCGAGTAAAATTGGCAGGAAGAGATTCCCCCGCATCACGAAACATTAGCTTGAGCTCAGCTGGAGAAATTGAATTTTTTTGCTGATGTTCTCGAAGATAACTCGCTAAAGCAAGAATTTTATCTGGGATACGTTTTGCGCCAACACGAATAATGTATTCAGTTGCTGATTCCTTAACTGAAAATCTTGTGTTATCAGGCTCAACTTCATGAGATGCATCATTTCCCCGAACACACAAAGTAATAATCTGAACCGCCAAAGCCTCAGAGATTTCTCTATCGTAAGAAATTCCACCACTAAGTTTCAATATGACTATTTTTTTTTCTTCCATAAATTTTAAATATTTAGTACTAATGTCATTATGTTAACAAAGATACAAAATAAATACAAGCCCTAACCTCGGCTTGATACAAATTACATGTTTTGTCCAATTTTTTAAATCAATTTCTATTGCGACGAAATCTAAAATTTTTCTGATTCTTTAGAAAATTCTTTTTTGTGACGATTGAGCGACCAAGGCGTTTTTCCAAGTTTTTGCGGGCGCCACCGGCAATGTCGCCACCTGCTTTGGCGTCTGATTTGAGTTTGGGCAAACCTCTGGAGTTTTCGGTGCGGTGAATTTCGGTTGTTGCGCGCTCGCCAAGCATATTAAAAATCAATTCAAAATCGTCCATGTGGTCGCGCAAATTTTGTCGCTTCAGGCCTTTGAGTTTTTTGTATTCGCTCGGCGTCACGCCAAAAGTCGCTTTGGAAATTTCCGCGGTCAGGATTTCATAATCGTCGGGCTGGCTCGCTCCCCTTTTCTGCCATTCGTCGGTCAGCTCCTCGCGAATTGCAATGCCACGCATTCTTTTTTCAATCCAATCGTCGCTGTAGCCTTTGAGCTTATAAAGCATCCGTGTGCGCTTGGTCGCGAGTTCCGGATTTTCAATTTCTTGCACGCGCTCGTAGCCCACTTTTGCCAGCCATCTTTTGAAAGGCTCAGCTTTGGGCGAAGGAATTGATTGGATAATCCGGAAAACACCTTCCGTGTCGGCACAGTCGGTTTCTCGCATCTTGCCATCTAGCGCCCCCAATTTCAACCATCGACAAAGTGTCGACAGTTCAAATCCATCTTCATCTTTCACTCTAACCTTCATCCGATACCAATAATCATTGGCATTCGGGCTATCAGTAAGAGCTTCCACCACATCCACCACCGAAAACCACCACTCCACATTGTGCAGAGTTTTCCTAATCTTTTTACCTTTAAACAAGGCGATTTTTGTGATTTCTTCCATATAAATTTACTAGCTAATAATACTACACTTTCAGCCTAGCATTTTGGAGTTAAAATCTTTCTAAAGATTTTTGCAAGAAAAAAGGCCACCCGCGTACGAGTGACCTGAACCGAAACCGGACCTGATCGCCATAGTTTATCTCTCATCATCACACCCTACTATACCAAAGATGTAAGCCGTGAATACGTATTGGTAATCCTCCCTCGCATCCTCCTCAACATAAGACTCGTAGTAAACCCTGATATTTTTACCAAAAATCCTAGCCAGCCACGAAAAAGCTTCGGGCTTAAATTGGAACGATCCGAGTTGATCATATTCTTCGACCTTACTCGTACCTTACGCTACACCAAAAACCGACACCAACACATCAGGTTTGATGCCGATAACACGAAGAACACGCTCCAAAGGCATCCATAAAGGGATATCCCCAAAAATCACGAACCTGTTCATTACAGAATTGAAGGGTTTTGCCCGGAAACTGATTGTTTCAACACCAGCAAAAGCCCGTCTAATCTCATCGTCGCTAATGTCCACATGAGAAAACATGAATATTCTCCTTTGTAAAATCTTTTACTAGAGTAATACTTTTTCAAGTTTTATACAATTTTTTGCTATACTACCTTCATGGACTCGTGCATCTTTTGCAAAATTGTGAAGAAAGAAATTCCGGCGGAGATTGTGTATGAAGATGAAAATTTTCTGGCTTTTCTAGACATTCATCCGCAGTCGGCCGGCCATACGCAGATTATTCCAAAAAAGCACTATCGCTTCGTCTGGGATTTACCTGCCGATGAGGCGGGCGGAATGAATACCAGAGAGTACTTTGCAGTGGCGCAGAAAATCGCAAAGGCACAGCAGAAAGCTTTCGGCACGGACATTATTTGGAGCAAAGTCATGGGCGACGAAATTTTCCATGCACACATTTGGGTTTTTCCAAATCCCCACGAAGCCAAAGGCCCGCCTGTCGGCGAGGCAAGCGATCCAAAAAATCTAAAAGAGAATGCGGAGAAGCTGCGATTGCTTTTATCTTGAAATAGGAATAGGATTCCAAGCAGATTACGTAGAAATACTAAAACGAGCACCACACACTCTCCGTCTTTGTCCTGAGGGAGAGTGGGGTCGGGGACAGCAATGTCCCCGACCTTTTTATTTTCTAAAATTATCTTTTCAGCGCTTCAATTCCTGGCAAGGTTTCGTTGGCGAGAAAATCCAGCATCGCGCCGCCGCCGGTGGAAACGAAAGAAAAACGCTGTTCCATACCGAGTTCGGAAATGGCCGCCACCGTGTCGCCGCCGCCAACAACGGAAAAGGCGTCGCTTGTGCCGGCAATGCTTTCCGCAATTTTCAGCGTCGGCTCTTTGAAACCATGCTCATATTCGCCCAAAGGTCCGTTCCAAAGGACCGTGCGCGCTTGCGCGATAATGGTTTTGAAAAGCTTAATGGACTGCGGTCCGGCGTCGCAAATTTTATCTTCCGGTTTTATCTCTTCAAGATTTTTAATCACCCGCGCGCCGTCGGCCGCAAGCACCACCACGTCGGTCGGCGTGATGATTTTCGGATTAGAAATGTGGTTTGCCAGATTGAGCTTGGAATCGGAAAAAAGCGATTTGCCGATTTGCAGACCGCGCGCTTTGAAGATGTCGTTCGCCAAAGCGCCGGCAACTATGAGCACGTCGGCAATATTTAAAAATTTTTCTACCAGCGGCATTTTCGTATCAAATTTTGCGCCACCTAGTATGAAAACAAACGGATGCTTCGGTTCAAAACACAGCGAAAGATTTTTGATTTCCTCTTCAAATTGCAAACCGAGAAAGCTCGGCAGAATGCGCGGCACGCCGACGATGGAAGCATGAGCGCGATGCGAAACGGAAAACGCTTCGTTGACGTAAATCTTGCCTAGGCTCGCAAGCTTTTTTGCAAAATCTTGATCATTGTTTTTTTCGCCTTCGTACATCCGGAGGTTTTCACACAGAAGCACATCGCCAGCAGCCATGGTGGCCACGTATTCGGAACCACGCAAGAGTACGTCGTCGCAAAAAGAAATCGGCAAATCTTTTTCCAAGCGCTCAAAAACCGGCCGCAAACTTTTCACATCGCCTTCAATATGGCTCAAAAGAACGACTTTCGCGCCTTTGCTTTTCAAAAAATTCACAGTCGGCAAAGCTTTTCTAATCCGATAATCGTCGGCCACTTTCCCGTCTTGAACCGGCACATTGAGGTCGAGCCGAACCAGAATCGGCACACCTTTCACGTTGGGTAAATCTTTAAGAGTTTTGTAATCCATAGTGAAAAATTAAGCGCAAGCGATAATATCCAAAAAGCTTTTCGGATCCAAACTTTGCCGGCCGACCAGAAGTCCGTCAGCCGCGCCGACCGTGAGAATGCCTTTGGCATTCGCCCCATCCACTGCCCCGCCATAAAGCACGGTGAGTCCATCGGCGGTTTTGAGCTTAAACATTTCCACAATTACTTTCTTGATAAACAAAATCATTTCGTGTACGTCGCGCGCTTCCATCGCAGTGGCCGCGCCGATGGCGAAAACTGGTTCGTAAGCAACGACAAGCGACGGCAAGCGTTTTTTTTCCATGCCCGCCAAAGCTTTTTCGATTTGTTCTCGTACAACCATAAGGTGCCGGCCGTCATCATTGCGCTCGCTTTCGCCCACGCACAAAATCGGCATGAGGCCGGATTTTAAAACTAAAAGAATTTTTTTGTTGATGCTATCGTTCGTTTCACCGGCCTTTCGCCTCTCCGAATGGCCAACAATGACGTAGCTGGCACCCAAATCTTTGAGCATCGCGGCCGACACTTCGCCGGTGAACGCGCCCTTCGGTTCGCCGCTAACATCCTGAGCACCAAGAATCAGATTGTCTTTTTTCATTTCCGCCAGCGGCGCGAGATGCGCAAACGAAGGACAAATAACCACCGCCGCTTTTTTATTTTTGGTCAAACCCTCTGAAATGCCGGAAAATATTTCGCGCGCTTCATTCAAACTTTCCGGATTCATTTTCCAATTGCCGACGATGAGTTTTTGATTTTTGGTCATAAAAACATTGTAGCATGTCCCTCCCCTCCTTTTCCAAGGAGGGGTGCCGAGTCGGCGAGGCGGGGTGGTCTATTGCACTTCTTGCCAAGTGCTGACATTCCATTCGCCGGAAGGACCGCTTGAAAAATTCAGATTGGCAATGTTTGGATCGTAAATAACTGTAGCGCCACCGTCCACAATGGTTTGGTTGGCCGAAATCGAGCGCGCGCTCGTGCCGCCCGACATGTGCAAAGTGCCGTTTTCCGCATAGAGCACCACCGCGCCAGCACCGCCGGAAAATTCAATGGCGTTCGCGCCGGCGCAAGTTGGTCCAACCGGACAATTGCTGGTTGTTAAAAAGAGCGGATAGCTTGTGCTCTGGCCCGAACCGTATAAGTTGCCGCCGCCTGACAAATTTAAAATACCATCTGAGACAATCGCGCCGCTGCCCGCGCCATAGCTTGAGTCAAGCCGCACGGCCGAACCGCTT
>CAYXSG010000020.1:0-9200 GCA_964467325.1 uncultured Candidatus Saccharibacteria bacterium | reverse complement strand
CTTTATAAAGGCATATCCACATATAAAAAGAAACCCTCAAGCTTTCGGCTCGAGGGTTCACGGAGGGGTAGGGTTCTTGTTCTCTTAGATTTGCATTACGCAGGTCGGCCTAAGCAGACCGGCTACTGACAAATCGGAATTAACCCTTCACGAAGAAATTATTCTTCAACCTTGTCCGTTTTGAGTATCGCGTCGAGCTCGGCGACGGTTTTGTCATAGGCCGTCTTAAGAATGACCTTGGCCAACTCGGCGCTTTCCTGCGGTGTAATTCCCAGCCGCTTGGAAACGTTGATGATTTCTCGCCTGACCTCTTTTGGCCTCAAGCGAAGACCACCATCATCTTCCAGCTTCCTCTGCAAGAACAACATCGCAACCTGACCGATACGTTCCGGAGTGAGTGCCATATGGCGCTCCTTTCAAAAAGAACTATTGCCTATGCGTCAGGCAAAACGGCTGACTACTTACATTTCGTCAACACTAAAAACATATCATTTATAACTTGATTTGTCAAGTAAAATCAACGTGAAGACTTCTTCTTCGCCAGATACAAATACTTGGATTCTTTGGTTAGCGCGAGGACGCCGATTACGACAATATACGAGGCGCGGACTTCCGGCGGGAGTTCGTAGGCGCTGTGGAAATAAAGTTTAATAGCGAGCAGGCCGAAAACGAGTAGCGTCCAAATGATGACGTAGGTTTCGCCTGGATGCCGAGTTTTGTGACTGTCATGCCAGCGCTTGAATTCTTTTTCGGCGCTGTAAATGGCGAGCGCGGTGGTATAAAAAACTGAAATTAAAAGAATGGTATTGTTACGGTCAAGTGCATTTCCGAGAACGTAATCGTAAACAATCGCGATAAAAAATATAAGTGTCCAGAAATTGGTTAAATGGCGCCAAAACGACTTCATACATTCATTACTCTACCAGAATCTCGTGCTTTCTGCTATGATAGGTATCAATAAAAAGAACATGCTGGACATCAAATTTATTCGCGACAATCAGGATTTGGTCAAAGAAGCGGCGAGGAAAAAACACATTGATTTCAAGGTGGAAGAACTTTTGGTGGCCGACGACAAACGTCGCGCGCTCATGGCGTCGGTGGAAAAACTGCGCGCCGAGCAAAATGAAACCAGTCAGAAAATTGTGAGTGTTAAAGATGCGAGTCAAAAGCAGGCTCTTATTAGTAGTATGCAGTTGGTCAAGCAAGAGCTTCAATCCGAAGAAGAAAAACTCAAAGAGGTGATGAAAGAGTGGCAGCTTCTCATGGTGAAAGTGCCAAATCTGCCGGACATGTCTGTGCCGGAAGGCGACAGCGACGCCGACAACAAAGAAGTGAAAACTTGGGGCGAAATTCCGAAATTTAATTTTCCGCTCAAGTCGCACATCGAGCTCATGCAAAATTTGGACATGGTGGATTTGGACCGCGGTACGAAAGTGGCTGGCTTCCGCGGCTATTTTTTGAAAAACGACGGCGCGCTACTTTCTTTTGCAATCTGGCAAGCGGCGCTCGAGCACTTCATGAAAAAGCAGTTCACACCCATGATTGTGCCATCTCTCGTGAAGCGGGAAAATTTAATTGGATCTGGCTACTTACCGCAAGGCGAAGAGGATTTATATAAAACTCAAGACGGCGATTTTCTTGCCGGCACGGCGGAAGTGGCGACGATGGGTTTTCACGCCAACGATGTTTTGGAAAAATCTGATTTGCCGAAAAAATTTCTCTCTTTCTCGCCGTGCTTCAGGCGTGAAGCCGGCAGCCACGGCAAAGACGTGAAAGGTTTAATTCGCGTGCATGAATTTTACAAACTTGAGCAAGTGGTTTTGTGTGAAGCGAGCCATGCCGAGTCGGTAAAATTTCATGAAGAAGTGAATAGAAACACGGAAGAATTCATCGAGCTTTTAGGTATTCCATATCACACGGTCATAAACTGCGGTGCCGACTTAGGTCTCGGCCAAGTGAAAAAATACGACATTGAACTTTGGGTGCCGAACGAAAAAACTTACCGCGAAATCAGCTCGGCTTCCTATTTCCACGATTTTCAAACTCGCCGGCTCAACATTCGCTACCGCGATACTGACGGTAAAATGAAATACGCACATTCATTAAACAGCACCGCGATTCCCACTCCACGCATTCTCGTTTCGCTCGTTGAAAACTTCCAGCAGGCCGACGGTTCAATCGTCATTCCCGAAATCCTCCGAAAATATATGGGCGGCAGGGAAGTTATCAAGAAGTAATGGCTCTATTTAAGCGTACACCACTCAATTCTTCGCGTCTTGCTGAGCGCAAGCGGAAAATTTTTGTTGTCAAAATAATTTTTTATATTTTATTTGTCGCGCTTTGCGTTTATGGCACCACGTGGTTTTCCCGCCAGCCGCAATTTCAGATTGCCAAGGTTGAAATTTCCGGCAACATAAATGTGGATGCTTCGGAAATCCAGAGTGTTGCCGAAAGCAATATTGCCAGCGCATATTTTTTTCTTTTTCCGCGCTCAAATAAATTCATTTATCCCGGCAAAAAGATTGAGAATGAAGTTCTGCAAGATTTTCCAGGAATTTCTAGGGTGGAGCTTACGGTTAAAAATCAAACTCTTGCTATTGCCGTGGTGGAACGTGTGCCGGCTTACCTATGGTGTGCCGGTACGCCAGAAAATCAAGGCACTTGTTATTTTATGGACAACGCCGGTTACATTTTTTCTGAAGCTCCCAATTTTTCCGGTCATACCTACTTTGCCTATTACGGAATGATTTCTGCCGACAATCCGGTGCGGCTCACTTATCTTGATTCTAAGCAGTTTGAAGATTTAAATCTGATTCAAAGTGGGCTTGTCAAAATCGGCTTGCCCACTTTTGCGGAAAATTCCAGCGCGGATGGCGCTCGCGAGCTTTATCTGAATTCCGGCGGCAAGATTATTTTTAAAAATACGGCAGATCCAGCGATGCTTATTTCATCGCTTAGCATGGTGAAGTCTCAAACCAGCATTTTAAACCAAGGTGCACAGCCTTTGGACTACATTGATATGCGCTTTGGCAACAAAGTTTACTACAAATTTGTCGGGGATAACGCGATTCAGGCTTCGCCATAAACGCAGTATAATGGAGGCATGAGAGTCAGCTTGCTCATTCCATATTATTTGCGCTGGCATTACGGCCGAGCGCTAAAGGGCGTGGCCGATATTTTTCTGAATATTGTTTGGTTCTTGTGGCACTTTTTTTCCATCGGCATTCTTTCCAAAACACTTTTTGCGCCGTGGGAGCGGCTTCAAGAAAAACGCGAGCGCGGCTTGGACATTGAAGGATTTTTTGGCACACTCTTAATCAACCTCATTATGCGCGTGGTCGGCGCAATTGTCCGGCTCACTTTTATTTCCATCGGCCTTTTGGCGATTTTTCTCGCCACGGTTGTTTCTGCGATTTTTCTCTGCGTGTGGCTGGCGCTGCCGGCGGCGATTGTAGCTTCAATAATTTTCGGCATTATTCTTTTAGTTAGACCATCATGAATTTTCAAGAGCTTCGCAAATTAGCACTCAAGCAATATTATCCGGCTTTGGCTTTGGAAAAACTCTGGCCGAGAGGTCGCGGCGCGCGCTTGCTGCAGTTTTTGCGCTTGGCTTGGAGCGTGCTTCTTCTTGTTGCTGTGTTTCTGTACGCTTTGTCGCAAAGTCAAAGTGCTAACGCGAGCATTGACGCCGTGGCTTTTGTGCCGAAAGCGTTTGGCATTTTCTTTTTGGTTTTCGGCTTTTGGATGGCCGCTGCGGCGGTGCATATGTTTTATTTGTCCATTTATTTTTCCAAAGGCTCCATGCAGTTTGAGCTCGCACGGATTCTTTATCAGTCGGTGACGGAAGATATTCTTCAAGGTTTTCTTGAGTCGGACGAAGGTTGGAACACAATGGCGCGCGTTGGCATTGCGCCGGAAGAAGTTTCGGCTTTTATGAGCAAGCGCGCCGCGCCGCTTCAAAATCTTAACCTTTCTGATTCTGCTGATAATTACATTTCTGCCGCAAGCTATGCCGGCGCGCTTTTTGACGCCGATGCTGAGTTTGGCAGATTTCTTTTCGCGCACGGTATTCAGAAAAATGATTTTATAAACATTGTGAATTGGGTGGTGGAAAGGGAAACGGCTTTGCAAAGCAAGAAGCGCTGGTGGTCGCGCGAATCGCTTGGCCGGATTCCGGGCATCGGCAAAAACTGGTCATACGGCAAAATTTACAATATTGAAAAATACACCCGCGAAATTCCCGAGACTGAAGGCGACGAGTACGAAGTGCACGATGTTTACGGCTCAAAGGAACTCAAAGCGCTTGAGTCAGTTTTAATTCGCGCCAAATCTTCCAACGCGCTTTTGGTTGGCGACGATAATGCCGGCAACTTGCGCATCATCTCCCGCTTGAACGCTATGATTGACGACGGCACAGCGATGCCGGAGCTTGAGCATAAGCGGCTCATCATGCTAGACACCGACCTTGTGGTGGCCGCCACGAAAAACAAATCCGATTTTGAAGCGCTGCTCGTCAACATGCTTCGCGAAGCTTACAATTCCGGCAATATTATTTTGATTTTGCCGGATTTTCCTTCGTTTCTGCAAACAGCGGCGTCGCTTGGCGCTGACCTCGCTTCCATTCTTGATCAGTATCTCGCTTCTTCCGAGCTTCAAGTGGTGGCACTTTCCGACGTTGAGCGTTTTCATGCGCTGATTGAGCACAACGGCCTGCTCATGGAACGTTTCGAGAGAATTATGGTGGAGGAGATTGACGAAGGCAACACGGTCCGCGTTTTGGAAAATGAAATCATTCCGCTCGAAACGCGCTCGGGCATTTTTTTCACCTATCCCGCGCTCGTTGCCATTGCGGAAAGTGCCGAGCGCTATTTCCCAGACGGCATCATGCCAGACAAGGCCATTGATTTATTGTTTGATATTGCGCCGAAAATCAAATCAAAAGGTGCACACTCAGTAAAGAAAGAAGATGTGCTAGCACTTGTTCAAACTAAAACCGGCATTCCGGTCGGCGACGTCGGCAGCGAAGAAAAAGGCAAACTTTTAAATTTGGAAGACATTTTGCATCATCGGATTATCGGCCAAGACGAAGCGGTGAAAGCTATTGGCAATGCAGTGCGCCGCGCTCGCTCCGGCATCAACAATCCAAATCGACCGCTCGCTTCATTTCTTTTCTTGGGTCCAACTGGCGTCGGCAAAACGGAAACAACCAAAGCGCTGGCGGAAGTGTTCTTCGGCCGAGAAGCGCAAATTCTCCGACTGGACATGTCGGAATATTCCTCTGGCGATGCGCTCTCCAAACTCATCGGCTCGTTTGAAGGCGGCAAAACCGGCGTGCTGTCCGCCATGCTGCGCGACCATCCGTACGGCGTTCTGCTTCTGGATGAATTTGAAAAAACCACGCAGGAGGTCATGAACTTATTTTTGCAAATTCTGGACGAAGGCTTTTTCTCCGACATGAGCGGCAAAAAGGTAAACGCGCGCAACCTGCTCATCATTGCCACTTCCAACGCCGGCAGCGATCTCATCTGGGAAGCAGTGAAAAAAGGCGACGATCTTTCCCATTCAAAAGATATGATTATCGACGCCATTATCCAAGCGCACATTTTCAAGCCGGAACTCATAAACCGCTTTGACGGCACGATTATTTTCCATCCGCTTACAGCAGACAATCTGGAAAAAATCGCTCGGCTTCAGCTTAAAAAATTGGCCGACCGGCTTGCTGAGCGCGGCTTAAATTTCATCATTACTGACGAGCTGGTCAATTATTTGCTCAAGTTTGGCTCTGATCCAAAGTTTGGCGCGCGTCCGATGAACAGGGCAATCCAAGACAGTATTGAACAAGCGGTTGCGAACAAAATGATTAGCGGTGATTTCAAAGCTGGCAGTGAAATTCGGCTGACGGAAAAAGATTTGAAGTAAATCAAGTTTGTGGTAGTTTGACAGGATGAAATCTGGATTTTGGAAAAAATTACCTAAACCGTTTTTCGTTTTGGCGCCCATGGCCGACGTGACGGACGCGCCTTTTCGCCAGCTCATTGCGAAGTATGGCAAGCCTGATGTGACGTGGACGGAATTTGTTTCCGCCGACGGCTTGGCGCTGGCGCCAAAAGCCGGCCGAGAAAAGCTCTTGAAGAGTTTTATTTTCACCGAAAGCGAACGGCCGATTGTCGCGCAATTTTTTACGGCCAATCCCGATCACATGAAAAAAGCCGCCGAGCTCGCAAGCGAGCTCGGCTTCGACGGCGTGGACATCAACATGGGTTGTCCCGACCGCGCAGTGGAAAAACAGGGCGCAGGCGCCGCGCTCATTAAAAACCCAAAGCTTGCGCGCGAGCTTGTTCGCGCAGCCAAAGAAGGCGCAAAAAATTTGCCTGTCTCAGTAAAAACCAGAATTGGCTACAATAAAAACGAATTGGAAACATGGCTGCCAGAACTTCTCGCCGAAAATCCAGCGGCCATCACCATTCACGCGCGCACCAGAAAAGAAATGTCGGATGTGCCGGCGCGTTGGGACATGGTTAAGCGAGCAGTGGAAATCAGAAATGCACTTAAAAGCGAAACGTTAATCATTGGCAATGGTGACGCGCTCGACATAAAAGACGCAAGAAAAAAAGTTGAAGCGACCGGCGCCGACGGCGTCATGCTCGGCCGCGCGATTTTCGGCAATCCATGGTTGTTTTCAGAAAAAAACCCAACTCAGAAAGAAAAACTTCTCGTCCTCCTTGAACACACTCTGCTTTTTGAAAAAATTCTGACTGGCACGAAAAATTTCTCGGTCATGAAAAAACATTTCAAAGCTTACGTTTCAGGCTTTTCCGGTGCCGCCGAATTGCGCGCCAAGCTCATGGAAACCAATTCAGCTAGGGAAGTAAAAAAAATTATCACAGACTATTTAAAAAATGGCCTAAAATAAGGCTACTGTACTCATATATTTGACAAATAATTTGTCTATGATATGATACTGGCAGACAAGTTGCGGAATGAGAGCGAACTCTCGAGGCAACTGATACGGCTGAAAGGAGCCAGTATGAACATTTCCAATACCGGACCCCCGTGTGTCGTCAACAATTTTAATCTTTTGAAAAACGACATCACCGGCGCCAGTGCCACCTAACCGGGCTACGGCCGGCGGGACCCACAACGTAGTGCGTTTCACCGCCCCAGCCATCAACAAGGAGCACGCGATGGGAAGGCTTGAAGGCCATTCGTAGCCATTCACACAAGCGTGTGAGTGGCGAATCCGGAGACACTGATGCTGGATTGAACATCGGTCGAGGATTAACAAGACAATCCAAACAGAGAGCGGTTCCACCACCGGAGCCGCTCTTTTTCTTTTTCCGGATATTTACTTTTCAAAACTAAACTAGTATTCTGTATTTAGTATCAGTTCCGACTAAACCCTTTTTCACTCAGGAGGTTTCGCATGATGCAGATTATCGTGCTTTCCGTCAATTTCGTTCCCAAGGTTTTTGAGGGGAGGTGATCCAATATCTAGCGGGCCCATTCGGCGGCCCGCTTTCTCATTTTTCGCCATACTATATAATGTACCCATGTCAGACGTTGCGCTTTACAGAAAATATCGGCCAGGAAAATTTAAAGACGTCATCGGCCAAGATCACATCGTGAAAGTGCTGGAAGGCGCGATTGCGCTCAAAAACATTTCGCACGCCTATCTTTTTTCCGGCTCGCGCGGCACAGGTAAAACTTCCGTCGCTAGAATTTTTGCCGCGGCGATTGGCACGAGCACGAACGACCTCTATGAAATCGACGCAGCGTCCAACCGCGGCATTGACGACATACGCGAAATTCGCGACGGTGTTTCCACTTTGCCGTTTGAGTCGCCGTACAAAGTTTACATCGTGGACGAAGTGCACATGCTCACCAAAGAAGCGTTCAACGCACTGCTTAAAACTTTGGAAGAGCCGCCGGCGCATGCGGTGTTCATTTTAGCCACGACCGAATTGGAAAAATTACCGGAGACAGTGATTTCCCGCTGCCAAACTTTTGTTTTCAAAAAACCGACGCAGAAAATGCTCAAAGACGCAGCGCTCGCCGTCGCCAAAAAAGAAGGCTACACGCTCGACGCCGGTTCGGCCGAGCTCATCGCACTCCTCGGTGACGGTTCCTTCCGCGACACGCTCGGCATTTTGCAAAAGGTGATTGGTTCGACTCCGCTCACCACAGGCAGCTCGGGAAGTAAGAAAATTTCGCGCGAAGAAGTCGAGCTCGTGACCGGCGCTCCGAAAACAGCTTTGGTTAACAGTTTCGTGGATGCGCTGGCGAAAAAAGACGCGGCCGCTGGCCTCAAAGCCGTCGCCGCCGCTTCCGAGCACAACTTAGACATGACGATTTTCCTCAGGCTCGTGTTGGAGAAAATTCGCACAGTGATGCTCTTGCGTGCTAGCGCTGACATGCGCAAAACCCTTGAAGAAAAATATTCAGCTGAAGATTTTGCTATTCTAGAAAAACTGGCTGCTGAAAAAGATTCAGCTATCAATTCCAAAACCATTCTCGCTCTGCTTCAAGCGGCTGAAGAAATGCGCATTTCGCCAATTCCAGAACTGCCACTGGAACTTCTCTTCGCGAATTAAAAAACTCCCGATCAACAGGGAGTTTTTTAATTCGTCTTATCCTAAAACACTCTTACATCTGCTGCTGACCACCTTTCTTCATCAACATTTCGATAATTGCCCAAATTGCCGCAAGACCAACAAGGTCAAAAACAATGTTGGACAACATGCCGTCGCCAAAAATACTCGTGACCAAGTTGTACTGGAAAGCGCCAACGAGGCCCCAGTTTAGTCCGCCTACCACGAGAAGAATGAACGAAAGCCATCCGAGAAATCCCATTTTCATAAAAATATTTTTTCTATGATTAATAATAGCCGACCCTTCTATCCATAATTATACCGCACTCTTTTCCGTCGTCTACAGAGATATGTACAGCCTGTTTCGCCCTTGAAATAGGGCTTTTTTTGTAGTATTGTGGCAACATTGCCGGATCGTCTAACGGTAGGACATAAGCCTTTGAAGCTTAGTATCTTGGTTCGATTCCAAGTCCGGCAGCATTCTCGGTAAATCAGCATTTTTAGGTGTTTTTGCCAGTATCGCAAATGGGTTTTTGAATATGTATTGAGCCACCGATTTGTTTTTGAACGTTGCGTTCGAGAGTAATTGTTCTAGCATTTTTCGCTTTTCGT
>CAYXSG010000019.1:0-9690 GCA_964467325.1 uncultured Candidatus Saccharibacteria bacterium | reverse complement strand
GCTTATTTAATAATTAATAATACTCCCTACATATATAGGACGGATGAGAAGCGATTATGTAACAGTTGCTTTTTGTTTGTTTTTATTTAGTATTGGCGCAGATTGAAGGGGGATTTTCCCCGAGAGCTGATGCGACTCTTTTCGCATTTGATCATTGAATTGAAAGGAATATCCCATGAAAGAAAGAGTTGCATTGCTGTCAGTTTTTGACAAAGCCGACATCGTAGGATTTGCTCAGGCACTCATCGGGCACGGCTTCAAGATTTACGCTTCCGGCGGTACGTTCAAGTATCTTTCGGAAAATGGCGTGGCGGTTTTGCCGGTGGCCAATTTGGTTGGTGGCGAGGCGATTCTCGGTCATCGGGTGGTGACGCTCTCGCGCGAAGTCCATGCCGGACTCCTCGCAAAAAACACTGAAGCAGATATTGCGGAATTGGCGAGTCTGGCCATCCCGCGTATCGATCTTGTGTGCGTTGATATGTATCCGCTTCAAGCGGAGATTGCAAAGTCGGGCAGCACGCGCGAGTCGGTCATTGAGATGATTGACATCGGCGGCCCAACCATGATTCGCTCCGGCGCAAAAGGTGGTCGGATTGTCATTTGTGATCCGAAAGACCGCGCTTTGGTAATTAGCTGGCTCAATGCCGGCTCTCCCGATAATTATTTCGTGAGAGACCTTGCTGCAAAAGGCGAGTTTACGGTTGCCAAGTATTGCGAGGCTGCGGCTCGATACTTGAGTACCGGCAAATACATCGGATTGTTCGGTGAGCGAGTCATTGAGTGTCGGTATGGCGAGAATGCTTGGCAAGCGCCGGCGTATCTCTATTCATCCGGCACGGACGATCCGCTCGCTCTGGACAAGTTTGTTTTGGTCGAAGGCATGCCTTTGGGTTACAACAACCTTCTTGATATTGAGCGGGCGCTTCAAACGGTGACTCACTTGATGGCGGTCAAAGCTAAGAACTTTCAGTATCTTGCAACTTACATGGTGGCGGTGGGCGTCAAACACGGCAATGCTTGCGGCGCCGCCCTCGGCAACGACCCATCGGATATTTTTCACAGGACCATGGCTGGCGATCCGATGGCGATTTTCGG
This sequence comes from uncultured Candidatus Saccharibacteria bacterium, assembly GCA_964467325.1. Lineage (GTDB taxonomy): Bacteria > Patescibacteriota > Minisyncoccia > Phycocordibacterales > JAKAEA01 > JARIGY01. The sequence goes on along the minus strand of CAYXSG010000019.1, from coordinate 8,595 downwards.
CGGCTTGCTCATGACCACGTTCCCGTTCAGTGAATATCATGCCGAAGCCTTGGCTGGCAAGAAACTTGACGCTATCGTGGCCCCAAATTTCTCAAAAGAAGTAATTGGAATACTGAGGCGCAAGAATGACAAGTGTCGGTTTGTTACCAATCCGGCGCTTGTCAGTTTGGATCAGGGTAGTCTTGATACGGCAGAGCGCTTCCGCTACGTACGCGGGGGCATTCTGGTTCAGCCGAACTACACCTTTGTTCCCAGTTTGTCGGACGGCTCCATCAAGATCTGTCTCGGCAAGGCTTCGCAGTCGGAAGAGTGCGACATGATGCTGGCTTGGGCGATTGGCTCCACCAGCAACAGTAACACCATCACGCTCGTCAAAGATGGTCAGCTTATCGGCAACGGTGTCGGCCAGCAGGATCGAGTTGGTGCCGCGAAGCTTGCAATTGATCGCGCCAATCGTGCGGGTCACAGCACGGCCGGTGCTTCCGCGTATAGCGATTCGTTCTTTCCGTTTCCGGACGGGCCGCAGGCGCTCATTGATGCCGGCATCACCGCCATCTTCACGAGCAGCGGTTCATTTCGGGACAATGAGACGATCAAAGTCTGTGCAGATCATAACATCGCGCTGTACATGATCCCTGACAAAGTCGGCCGCGGTTTCTTCGGTCACTGATTTCTTTTCTTTTTGCGATTTGGATACGCCAAGCCGTGCAGGTTCACCTCTGCACGGCTTTTTCATTTATGCTAATATAAAAGACAGAAGCCTCTATTAATTATTAGTTTTATTATCAGGTATGAAAAAATATATTGCTGTTTTAGCGGCTGTAGTTGTTGTCTCGGGTGGCTATTATTTTATTGCTCAGGGAATTGGTGGATCTGATTCTAGTCAGTTGGCACAGGTTTCTAATTCGATTACAAGCACCGCTTCTGATGCACAAGTTCAGTCGGCAATCAGTAGTACCATGACCACTGCAAACATGTGTAATGTGGTTTATTCTCAGGCGCTGCTTTATGCCGGAACATCTTATGATAATTCTAAGATGATGTGCGGAAATGCCTTTATACACCGTCACACAAGCGATACCGACTTTACTTTATATCAGAGTTGCATGACTAGTGCCGTAACGAGTTTAGCCAGCACCAGCCAAAATGCCTTGACCGCTTATAATTCTTGCAAGGCTGCAGTTGCTTACTTGTATACCCGCCTTAGTCCAAATTCTCCAGCACAAAGAACTGTCACCGTCTCGCCGTCAACGGTTACCGCCGGAGTAACTCTCGGGGTTTTTGGTATTAGCGTTAAGAATCAAAATGCCACCGTTAGCAGCGTAAGTTTCCTTATTGGCACAAGTTCTTATGCGGCAAGCACAACTCCTATTTTCAGCAACATTCGGCTTTCTGTGGACGGCCTGACTTTCGGTGCCAACGCGGTTGTAAATGGAAAAGTTTCGTTTACCAACGTGAAAATTTCTCTGACTGCTGATCAATGGAAAGATTTGGTTCTTATGGCGGATGTCGCTCCGGGCTACATCTCAAATAATGTGACTGTTTCACCAACTCTGATTGCTTCAAATGTTGTTGGTCTGAGTACTATTGGCAAGTCCTTGGATATTACTAATGCTTCAGATATCACAGCGAGCCCAATTACCTTTATCCAGACCCTGACCGGTTTGTCGGTGAAAAATGCGACTGCGACTTTAGGGATGGCAGTTAATGGTCCAGTTTCCGGAACAACTGCAGGCACCGTCGCTTACAGCTGCAGCTACTCTTTCACCGCTGTTAATGCGGGCACTTCCGATCTGTATTTATTTAAAAATCCAACTTCGATGATTGCGCAAAATAAAAATATGGCCTCTTCGAGCATTAGTGCTGCGGTAGCTTCGCCAGGTGCACTACCAGGCGACACTTCTTCCACTTTCGACATTCCAGCAGGCAGCACCAGAACATTTACCCTTTACGGCCTTTTGAAATCTCCGGCCGGCGGCGGCATGTCTACTCTCGGTGTTGCAAAAATATACTACAACTCATCCCCAACTTCATCGACAACAGACAACGCAATCACTTCGGGTCTGAGCCCGCTTAATCTCACAGCAACTTTCTAAATTTTCCCCGCTGACGCTGAATAAAACTAGTGGACTTTGCTTTGCAAAGTGGCAAGGGCTTGCGCGGCGCCGGCTTCATAGATGCCGGGAAGCGAGCGGAGATTTTTGTTGGTGCGGTAAATGACACGGCAATCTTTAAGGGCTGAAATAAATTTTTTGCAGCTTAAGGATGGTATGCCGTTTTCAAATGAACAGGGAATGGACACGCCGGCGAGGGTGTAGTGCTGAGGTACGGGACTGGCGAGGTTTGGTGAATATTGATAAACCGAATCTTGGCCGGTGCCGCAAATGGCAATCGTGCCGTTTAGCGTATACTTTGCTTCGCTCGGTCCGCCAGTTTTAAGAATGTACAGCAAGCCACCGCCGCAAACAATGAAAATCAAAATGGTGATGATAACTTTTTTAGACATAAGCGTAAATAATTTGTGTGAGTAACTTTATAATGCTTAATTCTAGCATATGGTGATATTATAACAGTACTACAATCAACATGATTTTTTTCTCGCGCCTTTTCAGATTGAATAAAACCAAACGAGTCTATTTCATCCGCCATGGCGAAACGGTGCTCAACGCCGGCCACATCCGCCAAGGTCCGGACGGCAATTTAAGCGAGCTTGGTCGCAAGCAGGTCGCGGCCACCGGCGAACGGTTGGCTTCTTTTCCAATCAAGATTATTCTGACGAGTCCGTACGAGCGCACGCTGGAAACTTCGGAAATTATCAATTCATTTCTGCATAAAAAAGTGGAGAAGTGCGATTTGCTCGCGGAGCGGCGCAATCCGTCCGAAGTGATAGGCAAGTGGGGTAACGATCCGGAAGTCAGAAAAATCATTGACCTGATTGATAAAAGTTTCCACGAAGGTAACTTGCGCTATTCTGATGAAGAAAATTTTGAAGATTTGAAACAGCGCGCGGAAAAGCTCTTGGATTTTCTTTCGGCTCGGCCGGAGCGCGAAATTTTGTGCGTCACACACGCCATTTTCTTGAGCATGATTGGCGCTTATGTTGAATATGGTCGAGCGCTCACGCCGCAAGGTTACACTAAAATGTCGTTCGTCTATCCTTTGAGAAATGCCAGCATTACGGTTTGTGAATATGATCCACAAAGGCGAAAAGATGAAACCAAAGGCTGGCAGATACTGGCTTGGAATGATTATTCGCGAAAAGTTGCCAATAACCAAACTCATCTATGAATATCATTCAAGCGCTCATTCTTGGGGTGGTGGAAGGCATTACGGAATTTTTGCCGATTTCTTCCACGGCTCACATGGAAATTGTTTCTCGGCTCATGGGTCTGGCGGAAACCGATTTTGTCAAAACTTTTCAGATTGCCATCCAGTTCGGCGCAATTCTTGCTGTGATTTTCATTTATTTTGAAACGCTCAAAAAGAATTTTGAAATTTGGAAAAGAATTTTGGTGGCGTTTGTGCCGACCGGTGTCGTCGGTTTTGTGCTCTATAAGCTTATTAAGAATCAGTTGCTCGGCAATATGCGCGCGGTGGTGCTGGCGCTCGGCCTCGGCGGCATCATTCTCATTCTCTGCGAATATATTTTAGTGGATAATAAAACGGGGGACAGCACGCGCGAATTGGAAATCATGCCGTACGCGACCGCTTTTTGGATTGGTTTGGCGCAAGCGCTCGCGGTTATTCCGGGTGTTTCGCGCTCCGCCGCGACCATTGTTGCCGGCCGAAGTCTTGGCGTCAGCAAAAAAGCGGTGGTGGAATTTTCTTTTTTGCTCGCCGTGCCCACCATGCTCGCGGCTTCCGGCTACGATCTTCTAAAGAGTGCCGGCAGTTTTTCTGCTTCCTATTTCGGCTTGATTGCCGTCGGCTTTATTTGCGCTTTCTTCGCTGCGCTCTTTTCTGTGCGCGCTCTGCTGGCTTTCGTCAAGAATCACGATTTTAAAATCTTTGGATTTTACAGAATTCTCGCTGCGCTTTTCACGGCATTTCTGTTCTGGTAGCAAGTGAATGTGCTACAATATCTTCATGAGAAAACCGAAGCTGTTCATTGCGCTTCTGCGAATTGCCGTCGGCTGGCTCTTTCTATATCAGGGCGTACTAGCGATTCAAAATTCCAGCTGGTCGCTCCTAGATAAAATCAAAGACGCTAAAACTTTTCCTGATTTTTACAATTTGATTAGCGCCAATCCGATTTTTCTCCAGTATGCCACTTACGCGGCGAAAGGTATTTTTATAATTTCCGGTGTGCTGCTCATTTTAGGTATCGGCGTGCGCATCGCTTCTTTTCTAGGCATTCTCCTCATGGCGTTCTTCTATTTTGCCATCCTCAACTTTCCGCGAGTTGGCACATCTTATTACATTGTGGACGAGCACTTGATTTACATCATCATTCTGTTGTATCTTCTGGTCTTCAGCAAAAAGAAAGAATCGCTCGGCCTTGGCAGCCTTTTTCGCTCATCTCGATATTAAAATGGCATGAAAAAACCTTCGTGGAGAAAAATCATCGTTGGCGTTTGTGTAGTGGTTGCTGTGGTGGCGACGCTTTTCTTTGAACGCGCTCCGATAAACAAAATTCTCAATCTGGTGGAAAATTATTCCAGCAACCACAGCGCCGTCTTGGAAGAATTTAAGCAAGAAATTTTCTCTGCGCCGCTGCGTGGTAGTTTTTCCGGCTCCGGTGCCGCACTTTCGCCTTCAAATATCATCACGCTTACCAATCAAGAAAGAGCGAAAGCTGGCAGCGCGAGCTTGAAAGAAAATGCTTCGCTCGACAAATCGGCCATGCTCAAGGTGCAGGATATTTTCAATCGGCAATACTTCGATCACATTTCGCCCGACGGCAACGGCCCCGGCTATCTTGCCGACACGGCCGGCTACAGCTATGTGGTCATTGGTGAAAATCTAGCGCTCGGCAATTTTAAAGACGATGCGGCCTTAATTAAAGCGTGGATGGACAGTCCGGGCCACCGAGAAAATATTCTCAATGTGCGCTATCAAGATATCGGCGTGGCAGTGGGTCAGGGGATTTTTGACGGCGACCGAGTGTACGTGGCGGTGCAAGAATTTGGCAAGCCGACGAGTGCGTGTCCGTCGGCCACTTCGGCCGAGCGCTCGAGCATTGATTCTGCGCGTGCCAATGTGGACAGTTTAAATAGTGAGATTACCGACGACAAAAATACTTTGGATAAAATGCCTCGGACAACCGCTGAAGAAGACAGCGCCTACAATGCGAAAGTTACTGAATATAACAATACCGTTTCAGAATACAATGCGGCGGTGAGCGATTTGCGCGCTATGATTGACGCTTACAACCAGCATGTGCGCGATTTCAACGCCTGCGCCACGCAATAAATTTGTGCTACAATGGCTGACATTATGGACACAAAATATATCATTGGATTTTTAATTGGCATCGTTATTATTGTCGGTGCGGTGGCACTCATTGCTGGCAACCAGCCAAAAACGCCTTCGCAATACAATCTGGCCGCTTTTGCGCAGTGTTTAACCGATAAGAAAGTCTTGTTTTACGGCGCTTTTTGGTGTCCTCACTGCCAAGCGACGAAAAAAGTTTTTGGAGATGCAGAAAGCAAACTGCCGTACGTTGAGTGTTCCACTGCCGACGGTCAGCGTCAGCTTCAAATTTGCATTGACCAGAAAATTGAAGGTTACCCAACCTGGGTTTTTCCTGACGGTTCACGCCTCACTGGCGAGCTTTCAGGCGAAGCTATTCCACCAAAAGGTTCGCTTTCTTTGAATGATTTGGCGCAAAAATCCGGCTGTACTTTGTTGCCAAATGTTACTTCCTCAAGCACCACAGAAACTTTAGTTGCTACCAGCACAGCCACCAGCACTGCGACAACTACGCCATAAAAACATGACGCCTTTAGTTCAAAATATCACTGCTATTCTCTCGGTCGCGACAATCATTGCGCAGGTTTTCGTGCTTGCGGTTTTTGTTAGCTTGCTTTACCGGCATTCGCTTTCGCGTTTCGTATCAAAATATATTTTGGAATTGGGTTTTGCGGTGAGCCTCGGCGCTATCCTCTTGAGTTTGTTTTACTCAGCGATTGCTGGCTTTGCGCCTTGCGAGTTTTGCTGGTGGCAGAGAATTTTTGTGTACCCGCAAGCCGTTCTTTTTGCCGTTGCTTATTTTTATAAAAAGCGTGGCCATTCTGAAGTCATGATTATCACAATCAGTCTCATTCTGTCCATCCTCGGCGGCGCGCTCGCGCTCTATCAGTATTATGCGCAAACTTTCAATCCAGGTTTGCTGTCTGCTTGCGACGCGACCACCGTGTCTTGTGCGAAAATTTATTTCACCAGTTTCAATTACATAACGATTCCGCTCATGTCACTTACGGTTTTTGCTCTGCTTGCCGTCTTCGCGCTTTCGCACCGACGCCATCGATAATTTCATGTTTACCGCCATCATCATCGCCACCGGCTACATCGGGATTTTCATCGCGATTTTCGCCGAGTCCGGATTCTTGTTCGGTTTTTTTCTGCCGGGCGATTCACTACTCTTCACCATCGGCATTCTTGCCTCGCGCGGCCACTTCAATATTTTTATTGTCATGACGCTCACGGTGGCCGCTGCCATTCTCGGCGACAGTTTCGGTTACTGGATGGGAAAATATTTTGGCGCGAAACTTTTTATTCGAGAAGATTCTTTGCTTTTCAAACGTCGATATGTGGAGCAGACCGAAGCCTATTACGAAAAATACGGCTCAAAAACTATCATTCTTGCACGTTTTATTCCAATCGTCCGTACCTTCGCGCCGATTTTGGCTGGCATTGGCAGAATGGAATATCGTCGCTTTCTTTTCAATAATATTATCGGCGGCACACTTTGGGCGGTCGGCTTTCTCGGTGCCAGCTTTTTCCTCGGCAGCGTCATTCCAGGGATTGACCGCTATCTCGCATACATCATCGCGTTCATCATTCTCATCTCCGTCGCGCCCATCATTTTGGAATTTTTTCGAAAGCGGAAGTAGATTGTGCTAGTATAGCGACATGGAACTGAAAATTCTCATTACCGATCCGAGTGCGGATTACGAACTGATCGATTTTGGCGAAGGTGAAAAGCTGGAAAGATATGGCGAGGTTTTAGTGGTGCGGCCGGACCCGCAAGCGCTACCAAAGAAAAGTTTGCCGCAAGTGCAGTGGAACGGGGCGCAAGCGAAGTTTTCTCGAATGAATTCCGCTGAACAGGCTGCGAAAAAGGCGGCGTGGCAAATTGACTCGCGCTTGCCGAAGCAATGGGAAGTTGCTCTTGCCGATTTGAAATTCAGAATCAAGTTGTCTTCTTTCAAACACACCGGGGTTTTTCCGGAGCAAGTTGAAAATTGGAAATGGATTGAACACCTCGTCTCGAAGACTCGACACTCCTCTTTGGAAAAAGAGGAGAGACCGAAAGTGCTAAATCTTTTTGGCTACACTGGCGGGGCCACGCTCGCCGCGGCGAAAGCGGGCGCGGAGGTGGTGCATGTGGACGGGTCAAAAGTGGCGATTGCGGCGGCGAAAGAAAATGCTGCGCTTTCTGACCTTTCAGAAAAACCGATTCGCTGGATTTTGGACGATGCATTCGCTTTTGTGGAAAGGGAAATTCGGCGCGGCAGTAAATATGACGCCATCATCATGGATCCGCCGGCGTTCGGTCGCGGGCCGGCAGGAGAAGTTTGGAAAATAGAAGAAAAATTCTTGCCGCTGCTTGAAGCATGCAAAAAAATTCTCACAGACAAGCCACTTTTCGTGCTCATAAACGGCTACGCCTCTGGTTATTCGGCTCTGGCTTACATGAAAGCACTAGAAGAAATGATGAAAACTTTTGGCGGCAAAGTCGAGGGCGGGGAATTGGCGATTAAAACAAAAAACGCTGGCCTGCTTCCAGCTGGCATTTTCGCGCGCTGGTTTGCCGGGTCCATGTAACATGTCTCAGTTTATTTTTTCTATTGATAAAAGCGTCAGTGATTTTTTTATAAGCCATGCTTCGCCGGCTCTCGGCACTTTCGCTAAAGCAGTGACTTTTTTCGCCGACATGAACACGATTATTTTTGTGTTGGCGATTATCGGCGTCATTTCTCTTTTGAAAAGAAACAGTAATTTTGTGACGGCGGTGACGGCTGTGGCAGTGAGCTCGGTAGTTATAGATTTTTTGAAAAATTATGTTGCGCGCTTGCGGCCAGCTCAAAAACTATATGGCTATGTCCAGTATGGCTACGCTTTTCCTTCTGGCCACGCCTTTCTCGCAGTTGTGCTTTATGGGTTGATTGGCTACTGGTGCGCTCGGCTTTGTGAAAAAAAATGGCAGAAAGTTTTGGTTTCCACGCTCGCAACACTGTTTGTAATTTTCATCGGTTTTTCCCGCATAGTTCTCAATGTGCACTGGCTTTCAGACGTCCTTGAAAGTTGGATTTTAGGCGGTATAATGCTTTTTATTACTATTCATTTTCATTTAACAACTTATGGATCAAAATCTCACCACCAATAGAAGAATTATCAAGCTTAGTGCTTTGGTTTTAATTGCGGCGTTTA
>CAYXSG010000018.1:0-9706 GCA_964467325.1 uncultured Candidatus Saccharibacteria bacterium | reverse complement strand
AGAAACTTCAAAGTGATCAATTTCAGCGAGCGCATCTTTTGCATCAAAAATAAATGTGGCTTGCGGTTCGGTGATGTCTTTTCTGGAAACTTCAACGATGTTGAAATAGAACTGGTCGTTTTTAGTCGGCTTTTTCGCGGGTTCAACTGGTGCCGGCGTCACTGGAAGCTTGGCTGGCGCGCCACTGAGGTAAAAGACTGCGCCTTGAAGCTTGTCGAGCAAGCTCGTGCCAGCGCCGTCGTTTGCCAGCACAGCACCAGTGGAAAAATTCACGAGCGCCGTGCCGGCTGATTTCACTCTGAAAGAAATCGTAATAATTTTTCCGGAAGCACCTTGAAAACCCGGGTTCAGCACAACACCTTCAAAGTTGACCGTGCCGGCGGTGTTGGAAAATGACGGCTCTTGCACCCACAAACTCATAACCGAATCGCTTTTGGACAAAGAAATAACTTGGAGTTTATCGGCAGGAAAAGTGACCACGCCGGATGCGGCATTCATTGCCTGATCAGGACTCGTCACGTACACCGAAACCTGCACCGTGTCGCCCACCGCAAAAGAACCGGACGCAGGTGACAAGCGCAAATCGGCGGCATGCGCAGTGCTCGCGAAGAAAAGAAGCGGGAGAAGAATTAGAAAATATTTTTTCATTTACGATGGCGAACTAAACGCTTGCGATAGAAAACTGCGGCTGTGATAACAATTATAGCAAGCAAAGCGAGCATGACGTATCCGAGCCACGGCTGCGTGTGGATAACCGCGAGCCTTTCATTGCCAGCTTTATCAACCGCTTTCACGAAAATGTCGCTTAGCAAGTTTTGTTTTTTCAGCAGATAAGGACTTTCGGCCACCACCCAATTATTTTTACCTTCTGAAACTTCGTAATGATCAATGCCCGAACCTTTATCGGAAGTGGCAAAAACCAAAAACCATTGGCCGTCAAAAAGATTCGGATCTTTCGCTAGAGTCGGCGTGAAATTTTCCGGCGGATCTTTGTCTTCCGCTGATTGAAAAACTGGCACAGCTCCGCTCGCTGTTTTTACCGAAAATGCAAAATCTTTTGCGGAAACTTTGACTGACGTGCCTTTGCCGTCGTTGCGCAAGGTCTCGGCATTATCAACCGAAATGACGCCAGCACCACTTTTTTGCGCCGTGAAAACCAGCGAAAGCAACAGTCCGTGGCTGCCAACATAGCCACCCGGCGTGATGCCGGAAAACGAAAGCGGGCTTATTTTAGGCCGTTCAATCCAGAAATTGACGATGGAATTGCCGTCACGCACTTCCGAAAGCGAAAGTAAATTTTCAGGAAAACTTATGGTGCCAAGAAAAGCGTTGAGTGATTCGCCTGCAGTATCAAGCACGACATCCACTTGAAATTTTTCGCCAGCCACAAAACTTTTTTCGCCGGCCGGCACGACAGAAATCTCAGCCGCTTGTACAAGTGCTGGCGAAACAAGAAACAGGATTCCAAAAATTAGATAAAAGATTTTTTGCATAAATTTTAGCCGGTCCAGTAGTAAGCCATGATGGAAAAGTCCACAAGATCGATTTTACCATCGCTGTTGAGCCGCTCAATTTCAATCGGCTTGAAGCTCGCGCTCAAAGTGCGCTTGTACCAATAGGCAGCGATGGAAAAGTCCACAAGGTTCACGTGGCCGTCGTCGTTGAGATCGCCTTTGAGGAATTTTTTCACCGTCGCCGTGGCCGCCACGTTTTTGCTGCCAACCAAAAAGCCGGCCGCATTACCAAAGCCACTGATTTCGCCAGCCACCGCTGCTTTGGATTTGGCCGTGTGTGAACCGATTTCAAGCGGTGAAGTATCAAAAGCAAAAAGGTAAATGCCGTCTTTGTCTGAAGGCGCTTTCACGAAAAATTCGTCGTTGGAATTGACGGCAATGGTGATGTCGGTTTTCGGCGCGGACTGGCCGAAGAACGTAATGTTGTCCCCTTTTTTCACTTCGCTTTTGTCGGTACCAATGGTGGGCGCGATGAAAATGCCGGTGACGTTCACAGTCACTTTTTCAGTCATAGTAATGGGAAAGGCTAAAGGCGGCGAAGTGTTGCTTTTATTATCCGTGCCGAAAACTGAAAAAACATAGCTGCCGGCGGTCAAACCAGAAAGACTGACAGAAAAATTTGCGTCGCCGCCTGCAACGGTGGTGGCCGCCACTTGGCCGTCTTTAAGGAGCGTAACCAAGCTCGCTGGATATGCGCGGCCAGAAAAATTGATTTGATTGGAACCGCCGCCGCCATTGCCGCCTCCACCTCCGCCACCGCCGCCTCCACCATTTCCTCCACCACCGCCACCACCGGAAGTGGCCATTGCCGAAACTTCAGAAGATGTCGCGATGGCATTGCCGAAAGCATCCTGAGGTCGAATGACGAAGAAATAAGTTGAACCGCCGGTGAGGCTGGTAACAGAATAAGTGGAAACATTGCCAACTGAAGTGTAAGAGTAAGGTCCGCCGGCTGAGCTGGCTTGTCCGATGTCATAGCCGGAAACTGTCCAGCCCACGAAGCCGGTCGCCGTGGTCCAAGACAAATCCACTTTAGTGACGCCGCCAGCTGCAGAAACAATCGGCGTGGTTACAAAAGGAAAATATAAAAAGCCGGCATTGACGCCGAAAGAAGCGGAAGCGCTTGCGCCAGCGCCCACCTGACTTAAAACACCGGTGAGTTGAAAACCGGCAGACGTGGAATGACTCGCCGGCACCATAACCGGATCAAGCGTTTTGAAATTCGTCGAAGTATATTCAGCCGCCATCGCAAAGCCGACAAAACCGAGCAAAAGTCCAGCAGTTAAAACTCGTGCGATAAACTTCATTGGTGTTTATTATAACTCATCTCTCTTTTACACGCCCGACGGGTCGGCGGGAATGACTTTGGCTTTCCAAATTTTATGATGCAAAGTGCGGGCAATGTCGCGGATTTCCCTGTTGCCCATCAAAATTAAAATCGCGCAATCCAAAACGATGCCGATGACGCCGGCGCATAAACCTTGCAGGAAAATGCCGAAAAAAGTATCGAGATTGAAATAATTGGCAAAGACCGCGAGCAGCCAGTAAGTCACGACACCCATGAAAACCGAAGCGGAAAACGCTTGAAAGGCTGGTGGCAAAACTTCAGCGGTGTAGCCGCGAAAATCAAATTCAAAAGCAATCCAGTGGATGACCATATTGACGATGGAACCGAGTGAAAAACCTAGCGGCAGCATGAGGACGACCGTGCCAGCCACATCGTCCACTCTGAAAAGATTTTCTATGAAGAATCGGAACACTGGCGCGGTTTTGAAGAAATAAACCGCAAGATAAGAAAATAGAATGATGCAGCCGGCCGAAACCACATTCATGAGCAGCGGCTTTTTGGTGTTGCCGCGCGAGTAGTAGGCGCGGACGAAAAGCGCGGTGAGACTTTGCGGAATGAGCGAAATGGTAAACATGGCGAGCGCGGCGGCGGTGAGGCGCGTGTCTGACCAATCAAACCGGCCGGAGCCGAGAATCACGCGAACAATTTGCGCGCGCACCATGATAAACAAAACCATAATCGGCACCGACCAGAAGACAATGTGCTTGGTGGAAACAATCATCTGCTCCAAGAATTTTTTATGATCGCCGGAAGTGAAAAGCCGAGTGAGCACCGGAAAAGCGGCCAAGGAATAACTCACGCCAATGACCGAAAGCGGCACTGACTGAAGATTCCAAGCAAAATTAAAAATCGAAATCGCGCCGCCAGCCAAGCTGCCAGCAAGGACAATCAGGAAAAATTCGGCAATTTCGTTTGAAGAAATCGTAATGGTGCGCGGCAACGAGGTGAGCACCACCCTTTTGACAATCTGCCACTTCACCGGAAAAGCAAAACGCGGAAAAAGTGATTTGCGCCAGACGAACGGCGTTTGAATGAAAAAATGCAAGAACGCGCCGAGCGCCACGCCCCAAGCCAAGCCGGAAATGCCCATCGTCGGATAAAAACAAACTGCGCCGAAAATAATGCCGATGTTGTAAACAACCGGACTGACGGCGTAGATGAAAAAGCGCTTGTAAATTTGAGTAATGCTCGCGAGAAAATTGGAAAAACCAAGAAAAATCGGCGACAGGAGCATGATGCGCGTCATAGTAACCAAAGCAGAAAAATCGTGCTCGAAAGTTGGAAATAAAAGTCTAAGAAGGAACGGAGTGGCGAGCCATGCCACCGCCGCGGTGACGCCGATGACGAAGAAAAAAACCGTAAAAACCGAGTCGATGAATTCTTTCGCATCTTTTTCGCTCCTGTCGAGCCTTTCCATAAGAAACGGAATTAGCACCGAAATGGAAACCATGGAAGCAATGGTGACGAAAATGAAATCCGGAATCCGAAAAGCCGCGTAGTAAATGTCTAGAACGTGGGTCGCACCGAATTTGTACGCGAGCAATCGGTCCCGAAACAAAGCCAAGATTTGCGACAAAATGGCGAAGCCGCCGAGCAGATAGGCGGCTTCGTGCAAACCATTTATTTCCTTGCCGAAAAAATTCAGAAACCTTTTGACCATTATTTTATCGGCCTGCCGTGTCAGGCTGAACTTTAGATGTGGAATCTTTTTCGGTTACTGGCGGCTTAGAATTTTTATCAACTTTCGTCGTTGGCGGCGCTTGGAGGTTTGCGAGCGGATCTCGGCCGGCCTGCAAGTTGCTGATAATTTTATCCAAATCTTTGTTGTCTGGATTGGTGACTTTTATTTCTTGGAAAGTCTTAAGCGCGTCAGCAGCTTGTCCAAGCCTGCTTTGCGCCAAGCCCATGAAATATTTCGCATTGGCATAGTCAGGCGTGATGGAAATCGCCTGCTCGAAAGCGGAAATGGCCCCGACATAATCTTTATTATTGTAACGCAAGTAACCGAGCTGGAAGAAAAGCGTTGCGTCGCCGGGCGCCGTAAGCGAAGCCGCTTCCACGGAAGCAATCGCACTCTTCAAGTCACCTTCATTCACTTGAATTTGAGCCAGAAGATACATGGCGTCGGTGTAGTTACCTTTGAGTTTCAAAGCATTGATTATTTCATTTTTCGCTTGAGGAATATTTTTGTTGGCGATTTCCAGACGAGCGACAGTCAGCGGAATGGTTGGGTTTTCCGGATTTAAGGCTTCGGCTTTCTGGTAATCGGCAAGCGCTTGCTCGTAAGCCTTCGGCGCGCCAAGCGGCAAGATGGTTTCGTAAAGATGCCCGTCAGTCATCCAGTTTTCATATTTCGTGCCGTCAAACTGCAAAGCCTTCTGCGAAGAATCTTGCGCAATCAGAAAATCGCTTTGGAACTGAGCTCTTATCGAATCCAAAGACGAAGCACTTGTGATCAAATTGCTGATTTTGGCAATGTTGATTTCGGCGAGCGTCCGATAATAAATGTCGTCTTGGCTGAACTTTAATGCGCGGTTGATGTCGTTCTCGGCGGCCGCAATGTTGCCGTTGTTATTTGCTTCGGCAAGCGCCATGTTGAAATAAATATGGGCAGCAAATTTCTTGGTGATGGTGTAGCCGAAAATCATTATGCCGAGCAGCGCGGCAATGAGTGCAAGCACGGACACAAAACTAGTACGCGGATTTTTCACAATGTCGTAAGTGCGTGGCGGCAAGAGCGAACCTGAACTGGCGGCCGAAGCGAAGAAAATGCCGGTAAACGCAAACATGCACACGATAAGCTCAGCTGAAGGCACGTGGAAAATCGCGAAAAGCCAGAAATACAAAGCGATGATGAATGAAGAAATCGAAAGATAATCCGAAAATGCTTCCGTACGCCGCGCAAAGAGAGACTTAAATCCAACATAAAGAAAGAGCGCCATGAAAGCCAGCCACGCTAGAAAGCCGACGACGCCCACCGTCGCAAGAAGCGTCGGCACAAAACCCACGCCGTAGTTGAAATCAGTTGACCAGAACGGTCCGTTGTTCACATCTGGCGTTTTTGACATGAGCCAAGCGCTGACGAATCGGTTTGGACCAACGCCAAGAAAGGGATTCTTAGCCATGGCATTTTTCGCAATCGTCCAAGTGCCAAACCAAGTCGGACTCACCTCAATACTAGAAACAGCGAAGCGGTTGAAGAACGGCATGCCCATATCGGAAGAAATAGTGGAGTAAACATTGCCTCGAGAAAGAATAAAGACGAAAGACACGATGAGCACGAGAAGCGAAATGACCGGCACGATGTGGCGGCCGTCGGCTGAACGCACTGGTGATTCTTCGGAAATGGTGGAACGGTTGAAAGAAAAATTATAAACGAAAAAGACCAGCGAGAATGCCCCGAGTGCGTACCAAACGCTAGTGAAACCGATGACGCTCAGAATGAAAAGCGAGATGGCGAGCACGCAGCCGCAAATGATTTTCGCCCAGCGAGGCAAATTTAGCAGTTCAAGAGTAATAAATGAGAAAAGTGCCACGGCGCCGAAGTAAATGCCGAGGTCGCTCCAACTGCCGACGAGGTTGCTGGTGGCGTCGTTCAAAAAGCCGAACGAGAGAAAATCTGAGCCGAAAAGCAAGCGCGAAAACTGGAACAGGCAGACCACGATGAACGAGCAGAGAAAAGCAAAATAGGCGTAGAACGCTTGCTTTCGGTCAGTGAAAAGGTTGGCAATCAGGAAAAGCAAAATCGCCATCGCGGAAACAAACGAGAACGTGCTGATTTCAAAACCTTGGCCGATGAAAGACATCGCTCTGGCCGGTGAAGCCAGCGAAGACAGAGCGTACAAAGCCAACACGCCGGCAAGAATTAAAAATTCCGCGGGCCGAGCAAGGTAAATTTTGCCGTCTTTGAGGCGACCAATGACCCAAGCGACCAAAGCCGCAATCACGCCAAGGTAAACAAACGCCACTTTCGCAAACTGAAATGAAACATACGGCGACGGTATTAAAAATATCGGCAAGAAAAATATCAGACCGACGATAATCCAAGAAGAAATTTTGTCCGCGTAAGTTTTTGGAGGCATTTTTTTATTTTATTAAATTAATTGTTCTTATTATATCTTAACAGAAAAGCAAAAACCACTCCGGTGTGGAGTGGTTTTTGACATGCTTTGCATCTATAAGCCGAATTCTGTTTAGATAACCATCTATCTAGGTCTGCCATTGCTAGCAAACTCAAGCGATTCTTCCTTCGATTTCTCTCAGGACACGATCTTGCACCGAGGTAAGGATTTAGCCGTTTCACTTTCGCCTTTCGACGAAATTATTCCCGAAGGAACCTCTGGCCTTTCGGCCTTCGCGTCACTGCTCGCACCTCGTGGATTGCTCCAGACGGGCGTTACCCGCTACCCTGCTATCAGTCTTTCGACTGCCGGTGTTCGGACTTTCCTCACATAGCTGCTTTCCAGCAACAAGCGCGATTATCCGATGCAGAGCCAAAATACTATAACATAACTAACCAATAACTTCAACTATGAGTTTTTTGAGCATTTCAGGGTTGGCCGAGCCTTTCGTCGCTTTCATGCCTTGACCAACGAAAAACTGAAGCGCTGCGGCTTTGCCAGCTTTGTAGTCGGCGACCACTTTCGGATTGTCGGCAACAATTTTCGCAATAATAGTTTTGAGTTCGCCCGCATCGTTTTTCTGAAGCAAACCTTTTTCTTCAGCAATTTTGGCTGGATCACCACCTTCGGCAAACATGATCGCCAAAATATCCTTGCCGGCGCGCGAACCGATTTTCTTTTCCGCAATCATAAGCATAAGCTCCGCAAAATGTTTTGGTGAAATTTTGCTTTCCAAACTTACAATCTTCCTTTCCCAATCAACCAACCCGTTTTCAGCACCTTTCAGCAAACCCACAAGATCGGAAGACAAATAGTTGAAAGTAATCTTAATTAAGTTTGCATCTTCCTTGAAATCGGTGATGGTTTTTTCAAAAAACGCTTGCCATGCTGCCGAGTTGAGTAGAATTTCCACGTTTTCCAAGCCAAGCAACTTTTGGAATCTGGCGCGCGCTTCCCACGGCAACTCGCCGATTTCTTTTTGCAAAACCGATTTCTGAAACTCCGGAATCTCACTTAGCTTCAATTTTGGCAAATCCGGATCAGGAAAATAGCGGTAATCGTGCGAATCTTCTTTTGAACGCTGAGAAAAAGTCGTGCCTTTATTTTCATCCCAACCGCGCGTTTCCTGCGCAATTTTCTCGCCGTTTTCCAAAAGTTCAATGTGCCGCTTCACTTCGTACTCAATCGCGCGCTCCACCGCTCTGAATGAGTTGAGATTTTTCACTTCCACTTTCGTGCCAAATTTTTTCGCATCTTTACTCACAGAAATATTGGCCTCCACGCGCATCTCGCCTTTTTCCATGTTTGCTTCGGCCACGCCCAAGTAACGCAAAAGCAATTGCAATTCTTTGGCAAAATCCGCGGCCTCTTTCGCCGAATGAATGACTGGCTCAGTCACAAGCTCCATCAAAGGCACACCGGCGCGGTTGTAGTTCAACAGGCTGAAGTCAGCATTTTCTCCGCCTTCTTCGTGAAGCGAAGTGCCGGTGTCTTCTTCCAAATGCACGCGCGTAATTTCCACGCCGTTTAACTTCCCGCCGGAAACCAGCGGATATTTATATTGAGAAATTTGGTAGCCTTTCGGAATGTCCGGATAAAAATAATTTTTCCGATCAAATTCGGTGAAATCCGCAAGCGTGCCATCGAGCGCAATTCCCACTTTCAAAACATGTTTGACCGCTTCTTTATTGATGACAGGCAAAGTCCCCGGATGACCCATGCACACCGGACAGACGTTCACATTCGGCCGTTTTTCGTCCGCGTCGTTTTTGCTATTGCAAAACATCTTGGTCTTGGTCTTCAATTCCGCATGAATTTCCAACCCAATGGTCGTCAAATATTCGCTCATGAAAGGTATACTAGCATAAAAATTTGAATTTTATCAAAAACCAAAAACGATTCAGCGCACCCTTGCGGATGCGCTGTTAGATGACGTTCGAAGGTAGTCATCAGGAAACCTTTTCGGCCTTGGGGTACTTTCGGCCGAGTTGGAAAGCCGACCACACGATAGAGTGAATCGCCGTCCAAAGCTGTTTGTCCTGATTTTCTACATCAAGCTTTTCAGCGATGGCGTTCAAGGCCGCAACAGCCTCTTCATCGTCATCGACGGCAACAGCTTCCATATGCAGACATGTGTGGGAACAAAGTAGCTTGTTGAACTTAATATCCGACTCCACGTTCTCAGCCGAAAGCCCTGGAACGCAGTAGATATTTCCACCCTCTCCATCTTGCTCAACAACCAGATGAAACTTCGACGCAACGTTCATGATTGACTCCTTTTCTTGTATGCATTTGGTAAAACTACGTAGCTTTACCTCTTTCACCATTCTATCACATTAATATATATATGTCAAGAACTTTTCGAGCCTTAAAATACAGAGGCGGAACCTCGGCACACAATTCATATCACCTCGGCCTCAGAAGGCCACTCCTCTTATTTTAAGAGGGGTGCCAATTCTTATTGGCGGGGTGATATTCTTAAAATCTTCACCAATTCATCCTTGAGTTTTTTTACAGAAGTGTCGTCTAAAACTGATACGGAAAAAACATGCTTGGCTTTTTTTGCGAAAAGTTTGACGCGCTTGGCGATTTCTTTTTCGTTCGCGAGGTCGGTTTTGGTGAGGATAATGATTTCATCTTTTTGGGCTAGGATAGGATCGAAAACTTCGAGCTCGTTGCGGATGGTTTTGTAGTTCTCGACGGGGTCGCCGGTGGGGGGGCAG
>CAYXSG010000017.1:0-11093 GCA_964467325.1 uncultured Candidatus Saccharibacteria bacterium | reverse complement strand
CTTCATATTTAGGTTCTGTCAGCGCCGCTGGATTCAACATAAACTTCCGTCACGACCTCGTGGCGATTTTCCAAAACTTTCGCGCGGCGCCGGTTGTGAGCCACCACTGCTGTCACCACAAGAATCAAACCGAGAATAATGTAAAAAATATTATTCCAAGATGAAGGAAAGCCGAGAAACTGGATAAGCAAAATTAAAATTCCGACAATGAAAATTATCTTGTTCTTTGACATGTGATTTTGACGAAATCATGTCGCGCAACGTCGATTAAAGCGCGACCTTTTGATTATATCAGACTATTGGCCACAGTATACACATCGCCAGCGCCCATGGTGATAAGCACGTCTTTCTCCGACATCAATTCTTTTTTCAGGTGAGTTTTAACTGCTTCAAGGCTCGGAAACGAAAGAGCGGTGATGCCGTTCTCGGAAATTTCCCGAGCCACGAAGTCGGAAGAAATTGAAGGATCGGCTGGCTCGCGCGCGGCGTAAATCGGCGCAATAATCGCCAAATCCACCGCACCGAAAGCTTTGCCGAATTCTTTTAAATGCTGCTTGGTCCGACTGTAAAGATGCGGCTGAAAGACGACGACAATCCTCTTATTCGGAAACAGTTCACGCGCGGCCTTGAGCGTCGCTTTCACTTCGGTCGGGTGATGGCCATAGTCGTCGTAAACCAGAGCGCCGCTTTTAGTTTTGCCTCGGAATTCAAAGCGCCGCCAAGTGCCGGAAAAATCCTCAAGCGATTTCTCGGCTTTCCTGCGAGGGATTTCTAAAATGTCGGCAACGGCGAGCGCGGCGGCGCTGTTGGAAAGATTGTGCTCGCCCGCCACCTTCAAATTTAAATTCTGATCGCCAAAAAGTTCGTAATCCACCACGCTGCACCTGCCCGCTTTCGCCACCTCTTCAATGTGCGGCTGTTCGCGATCACAAACCAAAAAGCCGTCTTCAGGAATTTTTTCCACCATCTGTTTGAAAGCCAGCTTAATGTCTTCAATGTCTTTGTAATAATCCAAATGGTCATCGTCTATGTTTGTGATAACCAAAATTTTAGGCGAAAGATTTAAAAAAGAGCGCTTGTACTCGCAGGCTTCAGCCACCAAATATTTTCCCTTGCCCGCGACAAAATTGCTTTTTGCGTCTTTCAAAATGCTGCCGACGATTACGGTTGGGTCCAAGCCGGCGCCAATCAAAACTTTCGCAATCATCGCGGTCGTGGTGGTTTTGCCGTGCGCGCCGGAAATCGCAATCGTGTATTTTTCTTTGGAAATTATGCCGAGCGCTTGCGGATATGTGAGGCAGGGAATTGCGAGCGCTTTTGCTTCGGCGAGTTCAGGATTGTCTTCCGGTATGATAATTGTATAAATCACCAAATCAGTTCCCTCTTTTAGATTTTCTTTTTTCTGGCCAATGAAAATTTTCGCGCCAAGTTTCGCCAGCTCATCCGTAATTTCTGATTTTGTTCGGTCCGAGCCGCTCACCTCTTTGCCCTGAAGCATCATCATTCGAGCCAGCGCCGACACACCAATCCCCCCGATGCCAATAAAATGGACTTTTTTGAATTTTGCGAAATCTGAAATCATCCGTCCATTATAAACTTTCTCCATATTTGATGCCACACAAACAAAAAACCCTCGGTCTCTCGCCATTGTATTGGCAAAAAACCGAGGATTGGCTCACACACCTCACGCACTGACCGCAGCCCTGTTTATGAGCGAAACGTCTTGCCAGAGGTAAGACTCTTTGAGCTCGGCAATAGTATCGCTCGCTTCACTATGGTAGTTTTCGTCACCCTCCCCGCAAGCGAGACTGAGGTCAACAACCCAAGTCCTTTCCCGACACGACTCCTCATCTGGATCTAAGGACTCCTTCCACGTCACCTGATCCACAAAAAAGTCCCTGTACTCCTGCTGCGTTTTACCAACAGATAGAGTGAGCATCATCCCCCGATGAGGAACGCCCGACAAGTACATTTCTCGGCAAAAACGCCGACTTTGACCACCTAAAGGAATCGTAACAATGCAGGTGGCGTGGATACCGTCCATGCCGGACAGGCGCGAATAAATCCCGCCAAATCCTTTCGCAATCACGATATGAATGGTGATTAAAACAAACATCACACCAGAAATAGTAACGCACAGAGCAATAACCTCGTACATGACAAACTCCTAGTTTGGAACTTGACTCAACTGCCCAGCAAACACTTGCTAGGCAGACTTAATTTCTGCCGCGCATTATAATTTATAAAAATACATTTGTCAAGCAAATCAGAGCTCATTCACAATCTGGTCAAACTGTTCGCCGCGGTCAAATTCGTTTTTGAATTGGCCAAAAGAGGCGAAAGCGGGGCTTAAAATCACGTTATCGCCGGTTTTTGCCACTTCAAGCGCTTTGAGCACCGCATCTTTCAAATCTTTCGCTTCAGAAAAAGCAATGCCCTCTTTTTCGAGATCCTGAAAATCTTTTTTGATTCGGTCCGTGCCGGTGCCCGGAATGGAAACCACGGCTTTAACGTAGTTGGGCATGTCCACAAAAAGATGACCCATTGCCAAACCTTTGTCCGCGCCGCCCATAATGAGCACCACATTCTTGCTCGTGCCGAAAGCGCGAACGCCCGCGAGCGTGGCGTCGGGCGTGGTGGCGGTGGTGTCATTGTAAATTTTCACGCCATTATATTCTCGGCGAAATTCCAAGCGGCCCGCCACGCCGGTAAAATCTTCAATGGTTTTTTGAATGATGTTTCTACCGACATTCAAAAGCTCGGCGGTTTTGAGTGCAAGCGCGGCGTTGTAGCGATTGTGCAGACCGGGAATTTTAATTCTCCAATCGGCAGGGAAATCGTGACCGCTCGCCGCCACGAGGTCGGCAGCAATTTCTTTGCCATATTTTTCGAGCACCACGCCGGAAGCTTGAGCGCCGAGCACGAAAAAATCCCCTTCTTTTTGAAACTTGAAAATATTGGCTTTGTCGGCAAGATACGCGTCTAAACTGCCGTGATAATAATTGAGATGGTCGGGCAAAAAAGTGGTAAACACAGCGATATGCGGACTGATTTTTCTTTCGCCGAAGCCTTGCAGCTGCCAAGAATCAAGCTCCAAGACGGCAATGTCGCCGGGCTTGGTATTGTGCAAAAAACGCAAAGTGGAAACGCCGCGAATATTGCCGCCGAGAAAAATTTGTCTGCCTCTTGAAACAATTTTCATGTCGCTCTCATTTGCGTTAGGTCCATACTCTCCTTGATCAATGGGAGATGTTGCAGGTGAGGCCTTCAAAATTTCATAAACCAAATGCGTCACGGTGGACTTGCCGCGCGTACCGGTCACGCCCACCACTGTTGCCGGCGTGAGCGCGGCAAAAAGCGAGGCGCTCATTTCCACCGGCACATTATTTTTTCTCGCCTCTTCAATGTAAGGGGAATCAAGCGGCACGCCGGCGGCTTTGAGAATGAAATCGCGATTGCGAAAATCTCGCTTGCGGTGCTTGCCCAACACAAACTCAATATTTACAAAACCTTTAAGCTCATCAACGCTTGAGGCGAGTTCTTCTTTGGTTTTCAAATCCGTGACAATGAGCTCCGCACCTTCTTCCGCAAAAAATGCCGCATCGCCAACGCCGCGACCCAAAAGTCCGAGCCCCATCACCGTGATTTTCTTATGGCGAAAATAGCCGCGCTTATATTTCATTGTCCCATCATTCTACCGTTTTTATAAAAAAATGCGACAAAAACCGTCCCGATCGGCAACCCTTGTTGCTAATCGAGACGGTTGGGACCGACGCTAAGCTGCTTTGTTGGAAGAAGGCCGCTCGCCGCGGAGTTCACACTCAACGCGATGCGCCGCATCGTCAATCCCTGGAATACCAAGCCCGAAATAGAAATCAATCTCGGACCGGTCAGGATTTTCTCCTGCCGAGACGGCTTGAAGATAGGTCCTGTACTTTTCCTCAAATTCGGCCAACGAGGCCGAAACGACGGACAGATTTTCGCCATACATACAATCTCCTTGTTAGGGAAAACTGGCATAAGTTAACCATATTATGCAAAATAAGTCAAGGCTTTCGCTTTGCAATGAAATTCAAATAAAATTTGCTTCTCGGTTTGAAACTTTCAAAATAAGTTATTTCAAATCCATGCTTAGCTAAAAGATTTTCAATCTCCTCTTTTTTATAGAAACTGAATAGGCGAGGCATATTTACTCCGGAACTTTCCCTATATTCCTCTCTTTCACCTTCAATAAGTCCGAGTCCTAAAATGCCGCTGCGTTTCAATACTCTTTTGATTTCTTCAAACGCTTTATCAATTTCCGTTTTAGAAACATGAAGCAAAGAAGTGTAAGCCCAAGCGCCGTCAAAAGTTTCGTTCGGAAATGGCAAATTCATAAAATCACCGACAACCGAATTGAGACCGCGAGCCAAAGAAAGCTTCACCATTGCTTCCGAGGCGTCCAAACAAACAACCTCCAAGCCTTTCTCTTTCAAAATTGCACCATCGCGACCCGGCCCGCTCCCAACATCCAGAACTTTCCCTTTTACAGAATTTATAAAATCATCAAAAAAAGTTCTCGGAAATCGATCCCAAAAATCAACGGTTTCGTCGTCGTACTCTTTTGCCATCTTGTTGTAAGTTTGTATCGTTTTTTTATCCATAATTGTGTGCCGAAGGCGGGATTTGAACCCGCATGAGGTTGCCCTCACTACGACCTGAACGTAGCGCGTCTGCCAATTTCGCCACTTCGGCATGCAACAAGGTTAAACCTTGTTGGGATTTAGTCTATAGCATGGAGCTTTATTTGCCAATCTGCTTTTCTTTTTCAGCGATAGCGAGCAGTGTTTTGATGACGGTGTCAGGATTGAGTGAAATGCTTTCAATGCCTTTTTCAACCAAGAATGTTGCAAAGTCAGGGAAATCTGAAGGCGCTTGGCCGCAAATGCCGATGTATTTGCCTTTGCGTTTGCAAATTTCAATAATTTCGCCGATGAGTTTTTTGACCGCCGGATTATTTTCGTTGGCAATGCTGTTCACGATGCCGGAATCGCGGTCCAAGCCGAGCGTGAGCTGGGTGAGGTCGTTTGAGCCGATGGACATGCCGTCAAAGTGCGCGAGAAATTCTTCAGCCATGAGCACGTTGGAAGGAATTTCGCACATGATATAAACTTTCAAAGTTTTATCTGTCGTTCGGTCCAAGCCGTGCGCTTTCATAATTTCAAGAACGGCTTTTCCCTCTTCCACCGTGCGGCAAAACGGAATCATAGGAATAACATTTTTCAAACCCATGACGTCACGCACTCTTTTTATGGCCAAGCATTCCAAACCAAAAGCGTCTTTAAACTTCGGATGATAGTAGCGAGAAGCGCCGCGCCAGCCAATCATCGGATTTTCTTCAGACGGTTCGTAGCGATCACCGCCGAGCAGCGTGCGATATTCGTTGGTCTTGAAATCAGAAAATCTGATGATGACATCGTGCGGATAAAACGCTGCGCCGATGCGAGAAATGCCTTCGGCCAATTCTTCCACGTAAAAATCAGTCTTATTTTTATAGCCAACTGTCAGCGCCTCAATTTTTGCCACCAACTCTTTTGATTCGCGAGTATTTTCGGCTTTGATTTTTTCAAAATCCAAAAGGGCATTCGGGTGAGTTTTGATGTGCTCGGTAATGATAAATTCCAAGCGGCCCAAACCAACACCTTGAACTGGGAGCTGATGCTTTTCAAACGCTTCGTCCGGCGAACCGATGTTCACCATGATTTTCGTCTTCGTCTCGGGCACTTTGTCTAGCTTGTGCTCTATAATTTCAAACGGCAAAACACCTTCAAACACCGCGCCGGCGCCGGCTGAAGTGCAATCCACCGTCACTTCTTGGCCATCATGAAGCTTTTTGGTCGCGTCCATCGTGCCCACCACGCAAGTGATACCGAGCTCGCGGGAAACGATGGCGGCGTGGCTGGTGCGGCCACCCTTGTCGGTGACAATCGCTGATGCAATTTTCATAATCGGTTCCCAATCCGGATCGGTGATTTCGGTCACCAAAACTTCCCCCTTCTGGAAGCTGCCAATTTTTTTCACGTCGCGAATAATCCTGACTTTGCCGGAAGCAATTTGCGAACCGACCGGCGTGCCGGCGACCAGCACTTTGCTTTTTTTGCCGAGCCGGTACTCTTTGTAAACTTTTTTGTCGGCCGTGGAATAAACGGTCTCCGGTCGCGCTTGCACAATGAACAGCTTGCCGGTTTGGCCGTCTTTGGCCCACTCGGTGTCCATCGGCTGGTAGTGACCGTGCTTTTCGGAAAAATATTTTTCGATTTTCACCACCCACTGCGCGAGCTTCACGATTTCCGGATCGGACAAACTGTAAGCATTGCTTTCTTCGTGGGTCGGCGCGACGGTTTTCACTTTCTTGCCCGAATAAATCATTTTGATTTCTTTCGGTCCGCAATTTTTCACAATTATAGAATTAAAACCTTGCTCCAAAGTCGGCTTGAATACGATAAATTCGTCCGGCGTCACTTTGCCTTGCACCACCATTTCGCCGAGACCATACGAGCTATTGATGACCACCACTTTGTCAAAACCGGTTTCCGTATCAATGGAAAACGCAACGCCGGAAGACGCCAAGTCACTGCGCACCATTTTCTGGATGCCGACCGAAAGCGAAACCGCGGTGTGAGAAAAACCTTTGTCTTGTCGGTAGGAAATCGCGCGATCGTTAAAAAGCGAAGCGAAACACATTTTCACCGAGTAGAGAATGTCTGAAATGCCGGAAACGTTCAAATAGGTTTCCTGCTGGCCAGCAAAAGACGCGCCCGGCAAATCTTCCGCTGTCGCCGACGAACGCACCGCCACGTCCACGTTGGCAAAATACATCTCGCCGAGCTTCTTATAATTTTCCGCAATCAGATTTTCCAAATCTTTCGGTAAATTGGCTTTGACAATCATTTTTCGGATAAGCGCGCCGTTTTTCTGGAGATTGCGCATGTTGGTCGTGTCCACGCCTGACATGATTTTTTCAATTTTTTCTTTCAAGCCGGCCGATTCCAAAAAGTGGTTGTAGGCGCTAGCGGTGATGGCGAAACCGTTTGGCACATCAATACCCATCGCTCCGAGATTGCTAATCATTTCACCGAGCGCCGCGTTTTTTCCGCCCACAAGCGGCACGTCCGCAATGGAAACATCCTTATACCACAACACAAAATCATTTTCTCTGGCCATATTTGTTATTTTGTTAATTATTTAAATGTTAAGCGCAACCACAAAGTCCGAAATGTTTGAACCGGTCTCCCCGGTTTTCAAACAGCCGCCGATTTTTTCAAAAAATTCCGACGAATCGTTTTTTGCCAAAAACTCATCGGGATTAAGCCCCAGCTTTTCTCCCAACTTTTTACCCATCGTATCACAGATAGCGCCGGCATATTCGCCATTGTCCACGCCGTCCGAGGCAGCAGAGATCAAATATTGTCCTTCGCGCACATCGGCAAGCGCCGAAAGTGCTAGCTCTTGATTGCGGCCGCCGCGGCCGCTCCCGCGCACCAAGACCGTGGTTTCGCCGGCATAAAGCTTGGCCGTGCGCTTCGGCGAACCCCCAATTTCTTCAATGATATTTTTACCCACCACGCGCGCTTCACCCGTCAAACAGCTGGTGCAAATTTCCGTTTGGAAACCGAGCGCTTGCGCTTTAGCTTTCATGGCGAGAAGCGCGGTTTGATTGGACAAAAATAAAATGTTGGCAATTTTTTCAAAATATTTAGTGTCTTTTGGCGTTTCTATCAAATTCTCAGGATCAAAACCGGTTTCCGTCGACAAGCCGTACTTTTCTGCGACAGCAAGCGCGTCAGCCACCGTCGTTTCGTCTTTAACGGTTGGTCCGGAAGAAATCGCGCTCAAATCGTTGTTCGGGACATCAGAAAAAATCAAAGAGACAG
Source organism: uncultured Candidatus Saccharibacteria bacterium (assembly GCA_964467325.1). Lineage (GTDB taxonomy): Bacteria > Patescibacteriota > Minisyncoccia > Phycocordibacterales > JAKAEA01 > JARIGY01. Next base: position 3,180 of record CAYXSG010000017.1, on the reverse strand, counting down.
CGCGCGCCGCGCCAAAAGTGTGTTGCGCCAAAAAGCCGCCGCGCGCCGAAGATAAATGCTTGCGCAGCGTATTGATTTCCTGAATCGGCGCACCTTTTTTGAAAAGCGTTTTGATGATTAATTTTTCTTTTTCAAAATCACCATCTTTCGGCTGGCAAAGAAGCACACTGCCGCCGCCGGAAATCACAAAAATTACGAAATCTTTTTCATTCAGGCTTTCCAAAAGCGCAATAATTTTCTTGGTCGCAACCACGTTCGCTTGGCTCGGAAACGGATGCGTGCCATGAAAACTCTCAATTTTTCCAAGCAGGCCGGTACCGTCTCGGACATCTAAAACAATTCCGCCAGCAAGCTTTTCTCCCAACTTTTTTTCCAAAGCCGCGGCCGCTTCAAGCGAACACTTACCCACGCCCACCACGAAAATCCGCTCTATGTTCACAAGCGAAAATTTTTGGTCGTCAACTGAAAGCGCGTCAGAAGAAACAGCAATCCGCGAAGCAATCACCTTTTCGGTATCAATCGCTTCAAAACCCGCCTCAACCACGGTAAGCGCCGCGCGCCGACCTTCGTCAGTCGCCAATTCCTCAAAATTCTTAATTTTCATCCGTGCTTAGAGTATAGCACAGGCGCTTACAACGTCTCCACGGTCACCATGTTCGTCTCGGCGATTTTGCCGAAAGGCATGGCGGAAGCGATGACCACCTTTTCGCCAACGTTGGCAAGTTTTTTAGTTAACATAATGTGCCGAACGGTTTCCAGAACCTCGTCAAAAGTTTTGAATTCTTTCACGAGCACTGGGTGACAGCCGAAAAGCAGCGTGCTGAATTGATAGGTTTTTTTATTCGGCGTAAGGACGATGACCGGCCGAGTTGGTCGGTAACGCGAAATCATGCGCGCCGTGTGGCCAGAGTCGCTCAAAGCCACGATGAATTTTGCGTCCAGTGTGTCGGCAGTGGAAACGGCAGATCTTGTGCTGGCGTCGGTCACAGATTTGATGGCAAAAGTATGGTCGCTGAAACGGCCGCGCGCGAGCTGATCGTGCAAGTGGTCGCTTTCCACGCGCCGCGCCACTTTGTCCATCACTTTTACGGCTTCAACCGGATATTCGCCAAGCGTACTCTCTTCAGAAAGCATGATTGCGTCGGTGCCGTCCAAAATCGCGTTCGCAATGTCGGACACTTCCGCGCGCGTCGGCACCGGATTTTTAATCATGGATTCCAGCATGTGCGTCGCCGTGATGACAATTTTGCCGAGCTTGTTGCACTTCTTGATGATATTTTTCTGGACCATCGGCACGTGTTCCGCACCAATTTCAATTGCCATGTCGCCGCGGGCAATCATGATGCCGTCCACAAGCTTCAAGATTTCATCAAGATTTTCCAAGCCTTCCACATCTTCCACTTTTGCAATGATTTTCGCATTAAGCTTGCGTGTTTCCAAAATTTGCCGGAGCTCCACAATGTCGGCGGCACGACGAGCAAAAGAAAATGCCACGAAATCCACGTCGTTCGCAATACCAAATTCCAAATCTTTTTTGTCTTTTTCTGTTATAGAGCTGATGGACAGATGCGCGCCCGGCAAATTCATGCCTCGGCGGCCTTTCATGTCGCCACCAACAATCACTTTGCAAATCACGTCATTGCCTTTGATATCAATAATTTCCAAGCGCTTTTTGCCGTCGTGGAGCAAAATCGTGCCGCCTTTTTGCACTTCGCGCGGCAGCGGTTCGTAATTGACGGAAACGCGCGTTTCATCGCCCACAATCTTATCCGTAGTAATAGTAAAAGTCTGACCTTCTTTCAAATTAATTGATTCTGTGCTGAAATCGCCGATGCGGATTTTCGGACCACCCAAATCTTGCATTATGGATGCTGGAATGCCGGTTTTCTCGATGGCTTTGCGCAAATTGTCCACCTTGCCTTGATGCTCGGCAAAGTCGCCGTGAGAAAAATTGAGGCGCATGGCATTCATGCCCGCTTTGAGCATTTTTTCCAGCATTTCTTGCGACTGCGTCGACGGTCCGATCGTGGCCAAAATTTTTGTTCTTTTTTCCATCATGTGATTGCGATTAAGCTAAATTAAAAAAAATAAATAACACGGTTTGAAATTATAGCGCATTTTGCTCAAAAACGAAAGTCGAGGAAGAGGAAGCCCGCGACGCTGCGCGTCGCGGGCTTGGAAAAATCACTCAACAACCAAAGCAAACTTGGTATCAGCCGATGCTGGGGCCGCCTTAACCACCGAATCATTTTTCGGAGGTGAAATCATCTTTCCGGTTTCATCCAAAATGCCGACCGTAAGAAGATAACCTCCTTTCTGACGAGCCAAGAACCTTGAACCTACAGCCGGTTTATCTGAAGAGCCGACTGCAACCGCGAGAGAGTTACGAACCATACTGTTCTCCTTCCGTCCAATCTAGGACGAAAAGTTAAAACTAAAAAACAGAAAAGGACTGTCGATTGGGAAATCCATTGACCCCAATCTGCCCGGAAGTTAATGCTAATACTAATCAACCAAAAGGTCAATAGCTTGCTAAAAGTGCGAGTACCAGGACTCGAACCTGGGACCTCGTCATTATCAGTGACGCGCTCTAACCACCTGAGCTATACTCGCGTAAGCATCACACTATCAAAAAATTTCATTTAAAACAAGAAACCGCGACCTTATCCATAAGGCCGCGGTACAATACAATCAACCTTGCTGGCCCTCCCTGGCCCGCAAAACCGTGAGAAGTCGATCAACGATAACATTCTGTTTTCTTGTATCGTTGATGAATGCTTCGGGACTGGCTTCAATCTGCCTCTTGAGGTTATCAATATCCTCTTGAGTAAAATCAACTCCCGTTACGACTCGCATCACAGGTGCTTTCATACAAGAACTCCTTCTCGGCGAACTGCGATAATACTAGCATACTTAAACCCTATCTGTCAAGCATACAAAAAACCGCCTAGTTTGGCGGTTTTTTGCTTATCGTTCTTTATTTTGTTCCGTTCTTTAATTTTGTCGGACTTTCCCGACGGTCAGGCGCTTCTGGATATCGCCTATCCTCCGCTCGAAAGCAGAATCGACACGGTTGTCTCAAGAAAATTCTTTCGAATTATTCCGGACAACTATAAATTGAAATGTTCCACGAGCAGCTTCCGCTACCCGTGCCTTGTTACGACTTACTCCCTGTCATTG
>CAYXSG010000016.1:0-11220 GCA_964467325.1 uncultured Candidatus Saccharibacteria bacterium | reverse complement strand
GCGGCGAATGTGCCGGAGGAATTTGTCGCCAAGACCTTTACCAGAAGATGCGCCTTCAATGAGCCCAGGAATATCGGCGAGAATGAAATGTTCCATGTCGCCGAGCGCGGGTTCGAGCGTGGTGAATTGATACGCAGCGACTTTTGATTTGGCATTTGTGAGAGCATTCAAAAGCGAAGATTTGCCGGCGTTTGGCAAACCAACCAAACCGGCGTCGGCCACCAGCTCCAATTCAACATTAAAATCGGCGAATTCCCCATCCTTGCCTGGCGTAGATTCTTTCGGCGAAGTGTTCGTGGACGCTTTGAAATGTTCGTTGCCAAGGCCGCCATTGCCGCCAGTCAAAAGCAAAATCTGTTCGCCCTCTTTTTCTAAGCGCCAAACTTTGCCGTTCTTTTTATTGGTAACAATAGAGCCAACAGGCAAGTCAATGATTATGGATTTGCCGTCCAAACCGTGCCGACTTGCCTTCTGGCCGTCGTCGCCTCGGCCAGCTGCAAATTCTTTGTGATTTTTATACGCCGCCAAAATTTGCGCGTCGCGCACCGCTCGCGCGAACACGTCGCCGCCGCGGCCGCCGTTCCCGCCAGCCGGTCCAGAAAGCGCTTTGCCTTTTTCGTGCAGCCAGCGCACCACGCCGTCGCCGCCGCGCCCCGCTCTCGCAGAAATTATGAGTTCATCAATAAAGGCCATTAGACTCTCACATTATAGCTTTTAACGTCTTCGGTCAAATTTGGAAAATAAAAAAACCTCGGTCTGCTTGGCCAGTTGAAACTGGAAAAACAAACCGAGGGTTGAGTTGTGGATGTCAGACACCAACAACCACTTCTTCAAACGCGAAGCCACCATCGACGTCCCACCGGTCGCCAGGCCTGCCGTAGGAGGCATAGAGCCAACGGCCATCGTCGCTGCGGTCCGAGTGGAGCAAGCTCGGATCGCCACCGGAATCGGTGATGGGTTCGTGCATCGTGACGATCCACCAAAGGCCCATCTTCTCGAGCTGCTCGTCCGTGAAGGTGTCGCGGATGAGGCAGGCGACTTCCCAATGGGGAGTCTTCCAGCCTTTTTCCGTGGCGTGCGCACGAATCTTCTTCGTGATGCGATCGCGCGAGCTGATCTTGCTGCCGGGACGGACCACGATGGGATAGGCCACTCCGTTGGTCGGAGCTTCGCTTGCACGACGGAGCACGTTGCGTGCCCAATCGGAGAGACGGAAACCTCGACTTTCGAGGTACTTTTCCCACTGTTCGTGGGTCATTCCGTTGGACGTCACGGTGAAGTGGGTGTTTCCTTCGTTATCGACGGTCCACACGGTGACTGGTGACACTGATGGAATCACAGGCATCATACCAATGTCGCCGTCAATCATCCTCTGAAGGAAATCATTCAGAGGACCAGGCAGCCTCTTCCCATCCAGAATCATTCCGTTTACAGAAGTCTGCAACTTCCAAAGTTTGGCAAGTTCTCCGTCATCAGAAACTCGATTATTTGTGCTACTACTCATAGCAACTCCTTGAAAAAGAGCATAATACCCGCTACTAACAGGTATTTTCCGGAAATCTGCCGGAACAGTTGCAAGAAAATCTTGCTCTAACTGGCTAGGATATTAAAACAATTTATAAAGTTAGTCAAGCGCCAATTTGGCAAGGGCTATGGCGCCTTCTTTGGACCCGGCAACGGCCATGAAGCGTGCATTGTGGCAGAAAACAGCGTCAGGAACGCCGGAGGCGGCAGCGAGTTCGGCATTACGTTTCCCTGCCCAAGCGGCCGGCAAAAGTTTTCGGGATTCGTACGATTCGTGACTTTTTCTAATGGCGCCAAATTTCCAAGTGGTTTCGCCCGGCGTTGGATACACCACGAAAATCGGCTCGGGATATTTCATAATGAGAAAATCCCAAGGATAATTTTTGTCCAGAATAATCAAGCGTTTATCTTCGGCGTTTTTGTAAGCCTCGGCGATTTTCTGGTCGGCCAAGAGTGAGTCTTTCGCCTGCACGATTTCGCGAGCCAAAATTTTCTTGGCAATTGCCACCATTTCCAAAAAAGCTGCGTCCAAACCAGCCACGCCTTCGCGCCATGTCGGCACAAAAGAAGAAACTATTGTCGGAAAATTGTAGGGAAAAACGTCGGGGTGAGTGGGTGTGGCCAAATCCAAACCGTTGTCCATGGCGTCTATGGACTGCACGACTTTTCGGTCTATAAAATCGGCCGCCGCTTGCGAACCGGCGAGCTCGGCACCAAACTTTTTCCAAACCAAGCCGAACGAAGCGTACGGCATGCCGTTTGCCCTTTTGCCGGCGCCACCGGCTTGATGATGATCAAAACGGTTCTTGGCTTCGTCGTTCACACCGCCGACATCCAAAACAAAATCGCCAGTCTCAAAAAGTTTTTCATCACGCGTGCGGATGACTTTGATTTCGCCGTCAAGGAGCAGTGAAAGTGTGGCCACCGCAAACACATCGTCGGCGTGGAAACGGCTGCTGTGCGTGATGATGGTTTTCATTTTCATTTCTTTTCGAGCTCCACCACCTCTTTCAGCTCTTTGTCCATATCGTCAATTTTGCGACTAATGCTTTTAAGTTCGCCTTCTTCTTGTTTCACTTCCTCTTCGGTTTTCTCAATCATTTTTTTCTCTTTTTTAATGCCGGAAATCAGAATTTGGTCGCTGACAAAAAAAGAAACAAACAAGCCGGTGATGAGCAGAATGAATGTGCTGACCGCGACGGAAAGCGGCCCGTCAACCCACCTTAGGTTTTCCGGCATGAACACGGCTAGGTCGTCGGCAGTTTTCCAAACACCGCGCCAGAAAAGTACAATGGCGGTGCCGGCGATGAGTGTGTAGACGATTGGATATCTGGAAAGTCGGCCGCGCACTCGGTCTTCCAGCTTGTCAAAATAGCGGTAAATTTTATGGTAAAGCTGATTCATTGTGGTGCATGATAAGCGGATAAATATCCAAAAGCGCAAAGAAAAAAGCCAGCATGATTGGGCCTATGATGAAACCGATCGGGCCAAAAAACGCAATCCCGCCCAAAACCGAGAGCAAAACAAGAAACGGATGGATTTTCATGCCGCGGTTTAGGATGGAAGGCGTGATGAAATTATCAATCAGCCCGACGCCGCCGAGCGCCCAAGCGGCGAGCGCCAGCGTGTGCCAAAGCGGTGCGGTGAAATATAAATAAATGATACATGGCACCGTGACCAAAGCCGTGCCAAAACCCGGAATCAAGCTGGCAATCATCGCGGTCACGCCCCAGATAATTGGGTTGGGCACACCTAAAAGCGCAAAACCGACGGAAGCAAAAACGCCTTGGACAATCGCCACCACGAGCGAACCTTTCACCACGGAATTAACCGCCGAAACGATTTTAGTAAAAATACCTTCGCCGTATTTGTCGCCCAGCGGACTCCAAACCAGAAGCTTGTCATGAAGCTTTTTGCCGTCGCGCAGAAAAAAGAACAGCGCGACAATCATCACGAAGCCGTTGAGCAGAATACCAACAAAACTAGAAAAGAAAGTGTTGAGATTTAAAAAGGTCCACTGCAAAGCTTGCTCGGCATAATAGGCCACGTCGAGCCGAACGTCGGGCAAGAAAATCCGCAATTTGTCTTGAACCGCGCCGACCATTTGGTTGATGCCGCCGGCGCCGCCGCTGTGATTCACAATCGAAAGATAAAGCGAACGCACTTCACCGAAAAGCAAACTGCCGATAATTAGAAGCGGTGTAAAAACCAGAACCATAATAATAATCAGCGTGAAGATCGAGGCTAAGCTGCGGCGACCTTTAAGCGCGTGGTTAATTTTATGGAAAATCGGATAGAAAACGATGGCGAGCGAGCCGGCCAGCACAAGCGAATTGATGAACGGCCGGCAGATTTCAAACATGAGCCATGCGGCCGCGATGAAAATGGCGAGAAAAAAATAATGTTGAGTTTTTGGGGAAGCGGCGTTCATAAAAAGAAATCTTTTCTGATGGCAAGCACATGCTCGCCGAATTCGCGGGTTTGTTCTCGACGCGGATAAGCCAAGTTTACAGGATAAATTTTAACAATTGTGCCTTCTTTCATCAGCACCACCCGGTCCGCCAAAGACACCGCTTCTTCAATGAGGTGCGAGACCATGATAATCGTTTTGCCGGTTTTTTGCCAGATGGCCAAAAGGTCGTCGTGGAGCTCGGCAGTGGTTTTCGCATCCAAAGCGGAAAACGGTTCGTCCAAAAGCAAGACGGCTGGATTGACCGCGAGCGCGCGAGCAATCCCAACGCGCTGGCGCTGACCGCCGGAAAGATCGGCAGGATATTTTTCTTTAAAATCAGTTAGGTTTGTGAGCTCAAGATATTCGCCAACCGTTTGCCTGACTTTTGATTCGGAAGCGCCTTGCTGACGAAGACCAAGCGCGGCATTTTCGTAAACCGAAAGCCAAGGAAAAAGTGCGCCAGACTGGAAGGACATGGAAACCGTTTCCGGTTTTATGATAGTGCCTGAAGTTTCCTTCGTGATGCCGGCAATAAGTTTGAGCAGAGTGGATTTGCCGCAGCCGGACGGACCGATGAGGCAGACGAACTCGCCTTCCCGCACCGAAAAACTGATTTCGTGCACGGCCGAATCGTTTTCGCCTTCGTAAATCTTGGCGACATTTTTTATTTCAATAATATTTTTATTCAAAGCGGAATCGTTGAGCATAGTGAAGTAATTTTTGCCAAATAAAGAAGTTGAGAAAAGCGATCACCAAAACCATGACGACAATGGCCATGATGAAAACATTGGTTTGACCACTGCCGGAAGCTGCGACCAGAATGTTGCCGATGCCAAACAGGTCGTGCGCGGAAGTGCTGGCTGGCAAGTAGACGTGGAGCACTTCAGCGACAATAATAATGTTCCAACCTTGACCGAAAGCCAAGATGGAACCGGTGACAATTTGCGGCACGATGGCCGGCAGAAGCACTTTTCTAAAATAGGAAAAGCCTTTGATTTTAAAAACCGTGGCGGCATTTTTGATGTCGCGCGGAATCATTTTCAGGCCGCCGATGACTGTGAAAAGAATATTCCAAACCATACTTAGAAAAATAATAAAAATCGCGGCGCCGTTGAGAAAATCAAAACGCACGAAGACTAGCAGTGCAACCGGAAAAAACGCGAGGATGGGAATGGATTCCAAAATATCGAAAAATGGCAGGAGGATTGATTCAAACCGAGAACCGGAAGTAACCAAAAGCGCGAGCGGAACGGCCACGATGAGCGAGAAAAAGTAAGCCACAAAAAGTCGAAGAAGCGTCGCACCGGTGGCAAGAACCAAAGTGGCGAGCGGAATCGTATCGCTCGGGTAGACAACACCGAATGAACGCGCCACCACCGCCAAAATAACAACAACAAGCATAGGCCCCCAAAGGATTGAGTAGAGTTTCTGGGCTAAAGACACCGGATAGCTCCAACCGAAATGCTTGTGATAATTGATATGTTTTGGCTGGCTCACAGAATTATTATACCAGACTTTTTCCCGTCATACTTTTCGGTTGCGGTAAGTTCAAGAGCTTCAAAATGGTCGGCGCGATATCTGAAAGGCCGCTGCCAGAATTAAGTTTTTTATTTTTAATCGTGACAATCGCTGGTACGAGACTCAAAGTGTGTGAAGTGTGCTTTTCGCCGGTGGTCGGATCAATATTTATTTCCGCATTGCCGTGGTCAGCGGTAACAAAAGCCGCACCGTTCGCATTAAGAAGAGCTGTAATGACTCGACCGAGCTGCTTGTCCGTCTCTTCCACCGCTTCAATAATCGCCGGCACGTTCGCGGTGTGACCCACCATGTCTGGATTGGCAAAATTAATGAAAATAAAATTTGTCCCCTTTTTGATTTCTTCAATGGCTTTGTCCGCAATGCCTTCGGCGCGCATCTTCGGCGCAAGATCGTGAGTTGGCACATCTTTCCGGCTCGGCAATAGGATGTGCATTTCGCCTTCATGCGGCTCTTTTCGGCCGCCGTTTAAAAAATAGGTCGCATGCGGAAATTTTTCCGTTTCGGCAATATGCGCCTGCGACAAACCGGCGCGCGAAATTTCGGCGGCCAGCGTGGTTTCAATGGCGATAGGCGGAAAAGCCACGTTGGCATTGAGCACCGAGTCGTATTCGGTCAAAGTTACGAAATGAATATTGTGCGAATCGCGCTTCTCCATGATTTTTTGCGAAAGCTGACGCGCGCGGTCCGAACGGAAATTGAAAAAGAATACGCCGTCATTCTTTTGAAGTGTTGCTGGCTTTCCTGAAAACTCAGGCAAGTTTTTATCATCCAGAAAAACCATCGGCTCCAAATGTTCGTCCAATTTATTTTCTTTGTAAAGAGCACGCAAAGTTTCCGAAGGCTTCTGATTTTTAATAACTTTACCTTTGCCATAAAAAACTGCGTCTTCGGCTTTTTTCACTCGGTCCCAATTTTTATCGCGGTCCATAGAGTAAAACCGGCCGGAAACCGTGGCAATGAAACCAATGCCAAGCTCGCCGAGAATTTTTTCCAGCTCCTCCAAGTAGCCGGCGGCGCTCTGCGGCGGCGTGTCGCGGCCGTCAGTGAAAGCGTGGATCGCCACTTTTTTAATTCCGGCTGCTTTGGCGGCGCGCAAAAAAGCAAAAAGGTGTTCGCTGTGCGCATGAATGCCGCCGGTGCCCACCAAACCTTTGACGTGTAAAGTGGAGTTGTGTTTTTTAACGTGCGCAAAAAGTTTTTGAAAAGCCGAATTGGAATTGAACGCGTTTTCTTTTATCGCTTTGCCGATGCGCACCAAGTCTGTATCAATGACTTTCCCGGCACCGATGGTCGTGTGGCCAATTTCGCTGTTCCCCATCTGACCTTCCGGCAAACCCACCGCAAGCTCTGACGCGGCAAGCAAAGTGTGCGGGTAGGAACTCCAAAGCATGTCAAAAAACGGCGTACTCGCCGTCGCAATCGCATTATCTTTTTTTTCTTCTCGATAACCCCAGCCGTCGAGCACAATCAAAACCACAGTTTTATCATTTTTCATACCCTAAGATATTAGCATTTTAATTTAAAAATAAAACCCCGCTTGCGGTCAGCGGGGTTCGAGAGCAAGCCAAAGCCAGCGCGGAATCTTGACGGGGAAATTGCGATACTTGTCGATGCCGGGAAGAAAATTTGCTAGAGCGCGAGCGTCGTTGCTCTTTGCTTGGCCAAGGTAATATCTCGGAAAAGCATTGAGATTTTCCTGAAAACGCTGACTCTGAAGCAAAGCCTGTTCGACAATCTGGCTCGCTGCGTCACACGCAAGAGACTTTCCGTAGAAAGAAATCCGACGCGCAGTCGACAGATGGAGAGCCAAGACCAAACCATTGTCCAGGCACCAAAAGCGGACGCTGGAACGCAAAGCGTCCACCACCAGATCAACCCTTTTGAAGATCTGATAGTGGTTCATGGCCTCGATGATACCAACCAAGACATCCGCTTGATGTCGGGCGGAATCCTCGTGAACGACTGCCGCCGAGACCAATGCCGGCAAAGGCACTTGGCGCAAATCCTGTTCAATGTTCGATCCGGAAATCCAGTTTGCGCCAATGTGAGCGATGTATTCCAGAGCGCAGTTTGAATTTATAGAACTGGTATAATCCTCCACCCTTTCCCACCTCAGAGAGCTGAGATGCAAAAACGAATCATGGAAAGAGAACGAGTATGGCTTATTGACAGACACGCAAACCTCCTGTGTGAAAAACTGGTCCGAGGTGAATTAAAGCACAATTAGAGATTTTCTTCAATGCGCAGAAGCTGGTTGTATTTGGCCACGCGTTCTGAGCGACAAAGCGAACCGGTTTTGATTTGGCCAGCGCCGAGCCCGACGACGAAGTCGGCAATGGTCGTGTCTTCCGTTTCGCCGGAACGGTGAGAAACCACCGAGGTGTAGCCGGCTTTTTTCGCCAGATCCATTGCATCAATCGTTTCGGAAACCGTCCCAATTTGGTTCAGCTTAATCAAAATGGAATTCGCCACATTCATTTCAATGCCTTTTTTCAAGCGCTCCGGATTAGTGACGAATAAATCGTCGCCGACAATCTGAATTTTCTTGCCAAGTTTTTCCGTCATGAGTTTGTAGCCAGTCCAATCATCTTCCGCCAAACCGTCTTCAATGGAAACAATCGGATATTTTTTGCACCACTCTTCGTAAAAAGCCACCATTTCGGCGCTAGAAAGAATTTTATTTTCCGTAGTCAGGTGATATTTGCCGTCTTTGTAAAATTCGCTGGCCGCCGCATCAATCGCAATCCCCACGTCTTTGCCGGCCACATAACCCGCTTTCGCTACCGCTTCAAGAATAACTTCAATCGCCGATTCGTTTTTCGGCAAGGACGGTGCAAAACCGCCTTCGTCGCCGACGGAAGTGTTGAGGCCGCGGCTGGCCAAAATTTTCTTCAAAGCGTGGAAAACTTCCGCGCCGGTCCGAAGCGCTTCGGCAAAACTTTTCTGATTCATCGGCACAATCATAAACTCCTGAATGTCCGTGGATTTTTCCGCGTGCTTACCACCGTTTAAAATGTTCATCATTGGCCGCGGCAAAAGCATTTTTTTGGCTTTGGAAATTTTCTGGAAATATTTATAAAGTGGAATATTTTCACTCTCGGCCGTCGCGCGCGCAAAAGCCATGGATACACCAAGAATCGCGTTCGCGCCGAGTTTGCCTTTATTTTTTGTGCCATCAAGCACAATCATTGCTTCGTCTAAAGTGCGCTGGTCAAACTCTTTATTTTTTAAAGCTTTTTTAATCGCGGTGTTAACATTAGCAACAGCTTTGAGAACGCCTTTGCCGCCGTATCTTTTTGCGTCGCCATCGCGCAGCTCCACCGCTTCGTGCGTGCCGGTTGAAGCGCCGCTTGGCACCGCTGCACGGCCGAACGCACCGTCAGCAAGCCACAAATCCACCTCCACCGTCGGATTGCCCCGAGAATCAAGAATTTCTCTTGCTTTTATGTCTTTGATTTTTTTCATTTGACCAGTCTAACATTTACAAAAAACTATGAAAAGGCCATGTCAAAAGCTCGAGAATTTTCCGGCGCAGCGGCCGATGAGCCCATTCTTCAAGGGTGATTTTTTTGCAAACAGCCAAATCTTCCACAAAATCTTGTTTTATTTCTCTTATAAAAGTTTGGTCGGTGGAAGCGATGTTGGCTTCGTGATTAAAAAAGAAACTCAAACTGTCTAAATTGAAACTGCCGGCCATCGCCCAAGCGTCGTCCACCACCGCGGTTTTGGCATGCATCATTTTCGGAACGTAAGTGTAAATCTTCACGCCGGCTTTGAGCACCAAAGTGAAGTAGGATTCCCGAGCATGATCGATGAAAGCATAATCGGAAATTTCGGGCACAATAATCCGCACATCCACACCGCGCTTGGCCGCGGCTCTTAAAGCGCGGTAGAGCGGAATGTCCGGAATGAAATACGGCGTCGAGAGGTAAATATAATTCTTCGCATTCCGAATGGCGGAAAGCAGCGCGCGGTAAATGTAGCGCTGGCGCAATCTCGGCGCATTCACAAGAAAACTGTATTCTGGCACGATCACGTTCGGCTTCGGATAGCGGAGCATAATGCCTCGTTTCACATTTTTCCAAAGCGTCAAAAAGCTGTCAGAAATATTAGCGACAATCGGTCCGGTAATTCTCATGTGCGTGTCGCGCCACGCTGCCATGTTGTCGGCAATGCCCACGCCGCCGAGATGCGCAATTTCTTCGTCAATCACGAGAATTTTCCGGTGATCTCGGAAAAAATTTGAAGTGAAGTTGGCAATCCGCCACGGCCGAATCGGGTTGAAAAATTGCACTTCAATGCCCTCTTTTCGCAGCGTGTCTGGCAGCGACGAGCTGTAAAAACTGTAGCTGCCGGCCGTGTCGCAAAGAATCCTGATTTTCAAGCCGTCTTTATTTTTCTGTCTTAAAAGCTCAATAAAATCTTTGCCAATATCATCAATGGCAAAAATATACTGCTCAATGCTGACCGAGGTGGTGGCCACGCGAATATCCGCCAGCATGGCTCGCCACGCGTCGGATGTTAGGGTATAAAAATCAACATTTACCTGTGGCATTACAGGCTGAACTATAACACATCAGAAAATTATGAAAAACTGGAACGAATTTTGCGGGTGAAAACGCTCAAGCCGCCAAACATATCGCGAGCAATGAGCAAAGCGAGCACGCCGACAGCGAGCGACAAAGCCTTCAAAGAAAATTCGGTGTTTTCAAAAACACCAATGGCAAATCTTGAAAAACCGCTGATTGATCTGGTTGAGTAAGCGTTCGCAACGATGTGACTGATTGAAACCATGCAAAAAGCCCAGCTTAGAAGGCCAGCCAAGATAACACTTTCAATCACCACCGGCCGAGTGTAAGTGCGCCAAAAGTATATCCGATTGACTCGGCGAATGATATTTTCTCTAAGCTGTTCACATTCGTTTTTCATAAATTTACATTATGGCTTCCTGCACTGCTTTCTTGGCTCGATGAAGTCGTGTGCGAACCGTACCCACCGGCACACCTTCAAGCTCGGCAATCTCTTCGTGACTTTTTCCGGAAAGCGCCAAGGAAAGCATTCGGCCTAAAAGTTTCGGAATGTGCGCAATGGCCGAAGTGATTTGGTTGATGTCGAGAAAATGCTCCAAATCAACTGTGCCTGACGAAAAGAGTTCCAGCATTTCACTGTCGGCATTGCTGAAAAAGTGTTCTCGGCGATTTTTCTTTTTGCAATATGTAAAGCAAGTGTTGGTTAAAATGGCATAAGCCCAAGATTTGAAAGTTGCGCCTTCTTGATGCTTGAACCGCCGACCGTATTTGTAAATCTTTATGAAAACATCCTGAACGATATCTTCGGCATCATCTTTGCTTTTCGTAATCCGCAAAGCCTTGCGCAAAAATTCTTTTTGATAGCGGTCAACTAAAACCGCAAAATCATTCGGATTTAGAAAAGAAGAAGCTAAAACCTCACTATCGCTCTTGTCATTTATGATCATGAAATTTTTATATATGCAAGAGAGGCTCATAGAGCCAATCCCGCTTACGCTTTGCTATGCGACCTTTGCTTCACCTATTATAACTCGGTTCATGGATAAAGTGTTACATTTTGTCAGTTGGTGCAAAATCTACACATACTGAATTGTTGCTCTTTTTGCAACAGTTGAAGTATCCGGAAATTCCGAATAGTTGCTTTTCTGTCCAAATATCACCGAGAGTTAAAATCTT
>CAYXSG010000015.1:0-11339 GCA_964467325.1 uncultured Candidatus Saccharibacteria bacterium | reverse complement strand
TTGTTTGAACAACGTCAATACTCTGCGAGGTGAATTCCTTCCAGAGTATTTTTTTGTAAAATGTTGTGTGAATTGCATATTTTTGAAGATTAGGTTATAGTAATCCCGTTATGGTCAATCACATGCGACATACGCATTCGCAGACCGCCAACCGGCGGAGCCACCGCGCTTTGAAAGAGCAGCGGCTTTCCTTCTGCAAGGACTGCGGCGCGCCAAAGCTTAACCACGCCATTTGCCTCAATTGCGGCAAGTACAACGGCCGGTTAGTTGTTGATGTGCATGCGGCTTTGGCCAAGAAAGAAAAGAAGATGAAAGAGAGGCAGAAATTGGCCGGTTCAAGTGCGAATAAATAAAACTTTAGTTTTTTAAATGGCAAATAGGCACCTTTCACGTTCGATTGTTCTTCAATCGCTCTACGAGTGGGATTTTGGCAACAAAAGCGAGACCGAAGCGCGAGAAATTTTCCGCCGCAACGCCGAGGAGTTTGCTCCGGGCATGGCGGATTTTTCTTTTATGGACAACCTTCTTTCCGGCGTTTTGGCCAAGCGCAAAGAGCTGGATAACATCATTGAAAAAGCGGCGCCCGATTGGCCGATTGATAAAATTTCCGCGATAGACCGAAACATTTTGCGCGTTGGCTTGTATGAACTTTTGTTTTCTGATAGGAAAGAAGTGCCGGCGAAAGTGGCTATCAACGAAGCCATTGAGCTTGCCAAAAATTTCGGCGGCGACACTTCTGGAAGATTCATCAACGGCGTTTTGGGCGCCATTTACAAAGAAATCGGCGAACCGGGCAAAGCGGAAGTTTCCAAGAAAAAAGAACATCATAAAGAAGTGGCGGATAAAGATTTGCCGGTGCAGATGCTTGGTGGCGCGGTGGTTTACGCGCGCGATGGTCAGGAAGTTTATTTAGCTTTAGTTCATGATGTGTTCGGACACTGGACTTTGACCAAAGGCCGGATTGAAGCGGGCACAGCGCTTGAAGTAGGCACACTTTCGGGCATTAAAGACGAGCTTGGTTTGAAAGATTTGAAAATTAAAGAGAAGCTTTCGGAAAACGAATACATTGCGTTCAGTCCGGAAACCGGCAAGAAGAAAAAGCATGTGAATTATTTTCTGGTGGAATCGCCGTTTGTGGATTTGCATCCGGAAGAAAAAGGCGGTTTGGACGATGCGAAGTGGTTCAAGCTTAAAGATATTTTGGAACTCAATTTTTATAATGACATTTTGCCGATTGTGACAAAAGCGATTAATATTATTTTGGCGACCCCAGCTTAAGAAAGCCACTTTATGACTAAAGATTTCTCACAATTTGAAAAAAAGGCCGGTTTGGCATTCCAAGACAAAGCGCTTTTGCGCCAAGCTTTCACGCACCGCTCTTATTTGAATGAAAACAAAGGCGCCGCCGGCGATCACAACGAGCGCTTGGAATTTCTTGGCGATGCGGTCTTGGAGCTCATTGTCACCGATTATCTTTTCAATAAATATTCGGACAAGCCAGAAGGCGAGCTGACTGCCTACCGTTCGGCGCTGGTAAATTTCAACACGCTCACGGAAGTGGCGAGCAAGCTCGGCATGAATGATTATCTGCTCCTCTCGCACGGCGAATCAAAAGACACCGGCCGCGCGCGCACCTACATTTTGGCCAACACTTTTGAAGCTTTGCTCGGCGCGCTTTACCTCGACGGCGGCTACGACGCGGCAAAAAATTTCGTGGCGGAAAACATTTTCAATCTCATTGACGACATTGTGGCCAAAGGCGCATGGATTGACGCCAAGAGCCGCTTTCAAGAAAGAGCTCAAGATGAAACCGGCACCACGCCTTCCTACAAAACCATAAAAGAATCCGGACCGGATCACGACAAGCATTTCACGGTGGGTGTTTACCTCGGCAATGAACTGGTGGTTTCCGGCGAAGGCAAGTCAAAGCAGGACGCGGAACAAGACGCGGCGACTAAAGCCCTGAAAGCCAAAAGCTGGTAATAAAGGTTGACCTAACTTTCAATACGTGTTAATTTGTGTTCTGGAACCGGTAATTCGCCGGTTGTTTTCAATCCTTTTCACGGAGGTGTCCAGTGAGACACAAGTTCTTTCTATTGTTGGTGTTTGCGGTCCTTCTTGTTCAGGTGCCGTCCTTCGTTCGGGCGGACGCGGTGATGCATATCGCTCCATCGCTCGCACCGAATGTGTTTGGATCGCCCTCGTGGAGTCCGTATGTCGTGAACGCGCTTTCAGGGCTTTCGACAAACACCACGAGTGTCGGCGCGGATCCAAGAACTACGGATCCAACTGGCTATCGGGTTACGCACAATGTGGATCCGGCCGAGATGATCGTGTCCGGTTTTCCTTCGTGGTACGGTGTAGCCAATCCGGCCGCTCCGTTTGCGAGCGAACTCGGAACTCGGCTGCACATGGGTTTGTCAATTATTGGTGACGGAACCACTCAGTTTCGTCTCAATGATCTGGCGTTCTCATTGTCGAGCACGGATCCAGGCAATGCCCTCGCGTTTGGGGGTAACTTCGCCGGCTCGGATTACAGCGCCACAAGATACGGCGTAAACTGGGGTGCTGATCGTGCACCCGGCGGTGGTGATGATACGATCTACACCTCTGGGAATGGTTTGACCTTGGTTGACGCACTCTACTACGTCGGCGTCGGCAATGCGTTTGCAGTGTACGACACGGATCCCGGAGCAACCCGACAGGACAAACTCAACAACGCGATCGCGGGCGTTGCAGGAATCAGTCCGTTTGATGTGGACATCAATTATACGATGTACGCTTCGGACGGGCATACTGTTATCGCTTCGGCTGATGACGTGGTTCATGTTGGTTCAGTACCCACACCGTCGGCTGTCGCCAGCGGCGCCCTGCTTCTTTCTTTGGGAATTGGGGCTCGTATCTATCGCCGCCGTTCTCGGTAGTGAACAGTTCTTTGTTTTGTGCCTCGTGCTGAGCTCCTCGGAAACCTACACGGTGACCGAGGAGTTTTTTTATTTTTATATTTAGTTGACCTAACTTTCAATACGTGTTAATTTGATTTTAGACGTCGGTATTTTTTTGCACATTTTCACAGTAAATTTTACAGGAGGTGTTCAGTGAGACACAGGTTTTTGTTCTTTGTAATGCTTGCGGCTTTTCTTGTCGCTCTTCCTTTTGTGGCGAAGGCTGATTCGTTTGACACGCTTTCCGGCTGGAGCGTTAACAGATTTCCGCCCGCCGTGTTTGCGATAGACAGCACGACGTTCGCGCCTGAAAACGTGCTTCAGCTTGGCATCCGCGGTCCAGCTCAAACTGATGATTTCTACAACTATCAGGGTTACGGACACGATTTTGCTTTGTCTGGAATCGAGCAGTCAGTATCAATCGACATGTTCGTTGATGACGCTGGTTGGGCCGGTATGGATGTAGATGCACAGTTCTGGGTTCGGGGTAATGACGGCCACGGTAACACCTCTGCGAACGCAATCATTGAGTATCGGCAAAGTAGTACCAACGCTTTTGACGCCGGTTTTTACTCGTTTGATTACGAAAATACTGGCGACAGGAGATTGCTGACCTCAGGAATTTCTGGTTGGAACACGCTGACAATTACGTTGGATGTCGGTGCTGGCATGCAGTACAGTATTGACGGTGTGAATTTCAGCAGCACTACCGATCCGTTAACCGTCAATATCGACCGTGTCATTGTCAGCGCCTTCAATTCCGGTCAAGATTACGACGTCTTCTACGACAACCTAACTACGGTTGGCGCAGTGCCCACGCCGTCGGCTGTGAGCGGTATTGGTCTTCTCGCGGCGGTGGTTGGTGTTCGCGTCTATCGCCGCCGTCGGTCTCGGTAAACAGTTCTTCATTTGCACCTCGTGCTTGCTCCTCGGAAACCCTACCTGCCTTAAGGTAAACGGTACCGAGGAGCTTTTTTTTGCCTTGAAATCAAGCTATAATCGAAGCAATGTATTTAAAGTCGCTAGAAATTTCCGGTTTCAAATCTTTTGCCAAGAAAGCCAATTTGGAATTTAACGCGCCAATCACTTCCATCGTTGGACCGAACGGTTCTGGCAAGAGTAACGTCGCCGAAGCGTTTCGTTTTGTGCTCGGCGAACAGTCCATCAAGTCTATGCGCGGCAAGCGCGGCGAAGATTTGATTTTCAACGGCGGAAAATCGCTCGGCCGGCAAAATCGCGCGTCGGTGAAAGTGGTTTTTGATAATCAGAAGCGTGAGCTGGACATTGATTTTGACGAAGTGTCGCTAGAGCGCGTCGTGCATCGCGATTCGGCGAATGAATATTTCATCAACGGTTCGCCGGCGCGCCTCAAGGATATTCTTGAACTTTTGGCCGGCGCGCACATCGGTTCGTCGGGGCATCACATCATTTCTCAAGGCGAAGCTGACAAAATTTTGAACGCCAATTTGAAAGAGCGGCGCGAGATGGTTGAAGACGCGCTCGGTTTGAAAATTTATCATTACAAGCGTTTGGAAAGCGAACGGAAGCTCCAAAAGACTGAGGAGAATTTGAAGCAGGTGGCGTCATTGCGGCGGGAAATTGCGCCGCATTTGAAATTTTTGGAAAAGCAGGTGGAGAAAGTGGAAAAAGCGCGGCAGATGCGCACCGAGCTCCAAACGATGTACCAAGAATATTTCGCGCGCGAAAGTTTTTTCATCAAGTCTGAGCGCGCGGCTTTGGAAAAAGAAAAAGTTGAGCCGAATAAAAAAAGTTTGGCTTTAGAAAAAGAACTGACGGAAGCAAAAGCGACACTGGAAAACTCTGCCGGCCGCGACAAAAAGAGTGAGCGTTTGCTTTCTGTGCAAGAGCGGCTGGGGCAGGTGCGCGCCGAGCGCGACGCTTTAACGCGTGAGGCTGGTCGGATTGAAGGTCAGATTACTTCTGAAGAAAGAATTCTCGCCAAGCAGCGTGAGCTTTCTGGTTCAAACCAAACCAAAATGGTGGAGCTGGCGCATTTTGAAAATGTGGCCAAGGAAGTTTGCCTCAGAATCGACGAAGCGGAGCTCGAGCAGGACGCGGGTTCGCTCAGGCAAATCGTCAGAAGCATAAGGAAAATTCTCGCTGATTTCATTTCGCATAATAAAACTCAGACGAGTTCAACAGCAATGGCCGAAAGCGAAGCGGAAATCAAAAAGCTCAAATCAGAAAGGGAAGAAAGTGCGAAAAAAGTGAGCGCCACGCACGAAGCCGAACGCTTGCTCTCCGCCGAGTACGCTGTGCTTCAAAGCGAAATTGAGAAAGAAAAAGATAAGAATCGCGACGCGGAGAAAGCGGTTTTCCGAATTATGGCCGAGCAAAACTCGCTTCGCGCCTTGCTTCAGGATATTCGCAGTCGCGAGGAAAAAATCAACGGCACAGAAGCCGATTTCAAGCGCGACCTCGGCGAAGCGGGTATGCTCGTCGGCCGCGCGGTTTTGGATTTTGGTTCGACTCCGCTCACCACAAGTGATAACGAATCACATGAACCTAGAAATGCTCAAGAAGACCGAAGAAAAAAAATAGAGCGGGTGAAAATTCGGCTGGAAGATGCGGGTGGCGGCGGGGAAGATGTGCTTAAAGAATTCGGCGAAGTTAAAGAGCGCGACGCGTTTCTCGAGCGTGAAATTGCCGACTTGGAAAAGTCGGCCGAGACGCTCAAAGTGCTCATTGCCGATTTGGTGGAAAAGCTAGATGTGGAATTTAAAACCGGCGTGACGAAAATTAACATTCAATTCCAAGAATTTTTCGCGCTCATGTTTGGTGGGGGAACGGCGGGACTTTCGGTTGTTAGAGAAACCAAGAAAAGAACACCCAGTCTCGAAGACTCGACAGCCCTCTTTGGAAAAAGAGGGCAGGAAGACGGGGAAGAATTTATTGAAGAGCAGGGTGAAGAAGGCATAGACATCAATATCAATTTGCCGCAGAAGAAAATTAAAAGTTTGATGATGCTCTCTGGCGGCGAGCGCGCGCTTACGTCCATCGCACTCATTTTCGCTGTGTCGCAAGTTAATCCGCCGCCGTTCATCATCTTGGACGAAACCGATGCGGCACTCGACGAAGCCAATTCCAAAAAGTACGGCGACATGATTGAAAATCTTTCCAAATCTTCTCAGCTCATCGTCATCACTCACAATCGCGAAACCATGTCTCGCGCTGGCGTGCTATACGGCGTGACCATGGGCGCCGAAGGCTTTTCCAAGCTTCTCTCTATCAAATTTGACGAAGCGGTGGAAGTGGCAAAATAGATTTGACAAGAAAACCTCAGGGTATATTATGATGCAAGAAGCACAAGAGCAGAGTGTTAGTTTACGGTGTGCTCCGTAGGTCCCTCCCCCGAGGACCTACGGAGCTTTTTTCTTGTATGATTTAATGATAAAATTTACACTATGGAAAAAATACCAAATCCTGAAAATATAGAAAGAGAAGCGAAGATTGATAAGTTGGTCGAAGAGTTTGCTGAAAGTGAGGGAATGAGTCCAGAAGATGTTTTGATTGATATGATGACTTACTCTTCGCATGAAGGAAATGAGGATCCAAATCCTGTCTATTTTGAAATTGTGGCGGAAAAGATGGGGATTTCTCCTGCGGAGTTGGAAGAATATGCTGTGAAGAAATGGAACGAAAATATGGCGGGATGATGTTGATAAGTCTAAATAAAGTTGTATTGTGAAAACAGAACAACTGAGCGCCGGACAGTTGCAACGCTAACATGAAGTGTTTGGCGGCAGACCTGAAATCTGCCAAAAAACGGGGCTTTGAACCCCCATGAGCGATTTTTTTCCGGTAAAGGAGGCGTCTTTATGACGCTGAACAAATTGTTCGTTTCGGGTTTGGCATCGCCAGAGCTGTTAAGGCTTTGGAAGTCGAAAGGGAATTTTGATCCATTCTGGAGCAGGGGGTGGTCAAGATTCACTTGTTTGGCAATACTGATACTCACTGTATTGTTATACGAGTCTGACACCCGTCAGGGTGTTATTGTGAATTCGATTCTCATTTTCGGCAACGGACTTGCTTTGATTCTCAATATGTTCTGGTGGGGATCAAGTGCCAAGTTCGTTCGCGCTTGTCGAGAGTTGAACAAGCTTATCCCGGCCTGCGTCCAAATGGGAGAGACTAAGCTTCGCACTATGGCGGATTGGATTCTCTACAAGCAAGCTTTGTTCCTGCATCTTTATGAGGAAGGTGGGTTTCCGATTGAAAATTCAAGTCTTCAGTTGAGAGATTCCCTTCGCAGAAACTTCGATCTGTTTAATTTGTTTGGTCTGACGGAACCATTTTGGAATCCCTATTTCGATTTCGTGAATAGATGTCCTGCTGGGACAGCAAAAGACATATACCGCTTCCTGGCATCAAGAACCGCGGAATCTGAATGGAAAGAGTCAGCTGCCGCGGTGGCCGCCGCTTCGTAGCCAAGCTCAGTCTTAGGTCTGTAGTTCCAGGCGCTCGTTCACCAACCGGTGGCGAGCGCTTTTTCTTGCATTTTATATAAATAAGAGTAAATTTCTGACTAGCGTAGTTTTCATACAGTTCTTACAAGGAGTTCGCATGGCTATGAGTGACTGGGAAATCGCGATTCAGTATTCGATGACAAAAGATGACCTCGAGCGCGCAAAGGCGCTTGAAGACTTCCTTAATTCCAAAGAAGGTCAGACGGGTATCAAGCTTTTGGGGGTTTCAAGAAAAAGGCTTGAGCTAGCAAGAAGTGTCGCACTCAATCACGACACATTCGTTTTGAATGGTTCTGGTCTTTACATGTTGGAATACCTTGATTCTGATGATATTGTTGGAATTCCCACACGTGTTTCGCCACAAGAGATGTTTGCGATTATCTCCTCTGGTTATGAAGGTACCTATGTTACTTGTCCGGGATTTCACGAGCTTGAGAAATGGCTTCCGCAGCAGTTTGATCGCATTGCTCTGGGGATTATTGATAAGGTTGAACCTGATGAAGAACCACTTCTTGGTGCGTTGTCAGCTCAGCGCGCAGTCAACGGACTCAGGAACTTGACTCAGGCGAGCCAAGAAAACGTTTGACACCCAAACCCAAGCCGGAGGCGCAAAAACGCTTCCGGTTTTTTTATACAAATGAATACAAGTTTCTTACCTGCTGAAAAAATAAATGAGGCTTGTGCCGATGAAAATGAGGGTGGCGCCAATGCTGGTGCCGAAGTTTAAATTGTTTTCTTTTAGGATTAGCCAAGAGAAAAATACGATAAAAAGCGGATATGAGATTTCGATAAGGCCGGATAAGGTTGCGTTTTTTCCGTTGATGGAAAGAACAATGAGCGTGTTGGCAATTATGAATGATAGGACGATAACAACTACTGTCCAAAATATTTTTCGCGATGACATTATTACCAGAAAATCCGGCTTGTAGGTTTTGAAAATAATAGCAATGACAAGCATTGATACAAAGCCAAAAAATAGTTCAATGCTAAGTAGTGTAGGGAAACTTATCTTTTTTAGAACGCTTTCTGTGAGGGTGTAATCAAGACCCCAGAGAATTGATGCTGTTAAAGCAAAGATAATCCACATGGGTTTTAGTATAGCAAGATTTTACACGAGCTTATAATCCAAGTTTTGAGGCGGTAGGTTTTTTATAATTATTTTCCAAAAAAAAGCGCCCATAGGAGTGAGATTTGCATCTCAATTTCTCGTAGGCGCCCAAGCCGAAGCTCGGAAAGTTTTGAGTCATTTCAGACTCATGGTGCGGAACCCCAATGGGAACCGACTTATCCAGTACTCATATTACTATAAGTCTATTAACTTTCAAGTTCTAATCTGGTAACATTGTTGTGTGAATAATTTACTTCAAAACTGCAGGGAACTTATTGATGCATACAAAACTGGCAAACTTGGTCAAACAAAAATGCCAGAAGATAGCAATCCAAACTTTTCTGACAAAGAAGTGGAAATGAGATTGGCATATTTTACTTTGCCGATGGCTCTCAATTACCAAAGGGACAGCTATAAACTTTGGGAAAGTTCGTTAAAGACATGGGAAGATCTGAAGACAAGAAAAGTTTTTGATATAGCTTCAGTTTCAAAGATGTCAGATGGAGAATTGAGAAATTTGCTATCAAAATATAAAGTTGCATTTCAGCCAAATAAACATATAAATACTTGGAAAACTATTTCCAAGACAATTCATAAAGAGTGGGGGAGTTTTTCCAATTTTATAAAATCTACAGATAATGATTTCCTTGTCTTAAAAGAACTTGTGCAAAATAAATACAAGAAACAGTTTCCATATTTATCCGGACCAAAGATATTTAATTACTGGTCGTTTATTCTTGGTGAATATGGAAAAGTTCAAATGAAAAATAGAGAATATATTGAAATTGCACCCGATACTCATATAACACAATGCTCGGTTTTACTTGGGGTGATAACTAAAAATGAAACCAAAGAACTTTCAAAAGATCAGATTTCTGAAAGATGGAGAACTTTACTCAAAGGGAGTGGCATTACTCCAATCGAAATGCACCCACCGCTCTGGTTTTGGAGTAGAAACGGATTTATCTATAAGATTAAGAAGTCGTGGGTTCAAGTATGGCAAGATTTTACACGAGCTTATAATCCAAGTTCTTGGAATCGAGATCGGCTTTCGTAACTTTGAAACGGACACGGTCGCCGAGGCGGTAGGTTTTTCGGGTTTTCTGTCCGACGACAGAATAGGTTCTTTTGTTGAAAACGTAAAAGTCGTCGCCGAGTTCGCGCAGCGGGACCATGCCTTCGCATTTGGTGTTGATTTCTTCCACATACAAGCCCCACTCGGTCACGCCGGAAATTATGCCGTCAAACTGTTCGCCGATATGCGCGCTCATGTATTCCACTTGTTTATATTTGATGGATGCGCGTTCGGCCTCAGCTGCGGCGATTTCGCGGTCGGTGGCGTGGTTGGCAATTTTGGAAAACAAACCGAATTCATCTTTGGCTTTTTTCGTATCGCCAGCAATTATGCCTTCGACAATGCGGTGCACGAGGAGGTCTGGATAGCGGCGAATCGGGGAAGTGAAGTGTGTGTAAAATTCGAAACCCAAACCGAAGTGGCCGATATTTTTTGGCGAATAAATCGCTTTGGCCATGGAGCGGATGGTGGCGGTTTTGATGAGCTGTTCTTCTGGTTTGCCTTCAATGGATTTCATGAGCTTGTTGATGTCTTGTGACGTCACTTTACCCTGATGCACTGACAAATGAAAACCGAGCGCTTTGAGGAAAAGCGAAAGCTCGCCGATGCGCTCGGCGTCCGGTGTTTCGTGAATGCGGTAGATGCCCGCGCCGATGCCGGCGGATTTTTTATTATCAAAAATAAATTTGGCGACTTCGCGGTTTGCAAGCAGCATGAATTCTTCGATGAGCTTGTGCGTGTCCAGCCGCGCTTTTTTGAAAACAGAAATCGGCCGGCCATCACTGTCCAATTTGAATTTCACTTCTTCTTGTTCAAATTCAATGGCGCCAGCGGCGTGGTTTTTTGCGTGCAGTTTCTTCGCAATCCCATTCATAATTTGGAGCTCGCTGTGCAAGCGACCGCCGCCGGCGCTCAATACTTCTTGCGCTGTTTCATAGCTAAATCTTTGCACCGAATGAATGACTGTTTTGCCAAACCAGCGGTCGTGCACTTTGCCGCTTGAGTCCATGGTAAACACGGCCGAAAAAGCAAACCGGTCTTGATTGGGATTCAAACTGCACAAATCGTTGGACAAAACTTCGGGCAGCATGGGAATCGTGCGGTCAACCAAATAAACCGAAAACGAACGCTTTTGCGCTTCGCGGTCCAGCGCCGTATTTTCTCGTACATAATACGAGACGTCGGCAATGTGCACACCAATTTCAAAAAGCTCGCCGTCTAATTTTTTAAAAGATAAAGCATCATCAAAATCTTTGGCATCTACTGGGTCTATAGTAAAAGTAGTAGTTTTTCTAAAATCTCTGCGCTCGGCGATTTCTTCTTGCTTGAGCGGCTTCTCATTTTTATTTATATATTCAGCTTCTTTTTCGACTTCGGCGGGGAAGTTGGTATCAATGCCGCGGTCAAGAATGATGGCTTGGATTTCGGTTTCATGATTGCCTTTTTCCCCGAGCACTTGGATAATTTCGCCGGTCGGCAACGCTTCGTTTTTATCCCAGCGGGTGATTTTTGCTAGAACTTTTTTACCCAAATCTTCGGTCTTAGGATTTAAGATCAAAATGTTCACGTACATCTTTCTGTCGTCCGTCAAAACCACCACGCCGCCATCTTTTTGCACGAGCGTGCCGACAAATTGCATTTTGTTTCGTTCGACAATTTTTACCACTTGGCCAGCTTGCTGATCGGGCTTGCTCGTGCCGCTGGCTTTTTTCTTTGCGTCAAAA
>CAYXSG010000014.1:0-13207 GCA_964467325.1 uncultured Candidatus Saccharibacteria bacterium | reverse complement strand
AGGCAGCGCGGCATCATTGGCACAATTGTCCTTTTGATCATCGCGCTCATCGTGCTCGGTTATTACAACATCAGTTTAAAATCTTTAGTGGAATCGCCGACCATTCAAGAAAATTTAAAATACGCTTTAAATTTGGTAATCTGGATCGGCACCAATCTTTTCTGGTGGCTAGTCAATTTTGTAAAAACCTACTCTCCTCATCAGTAAAAGCGTAAAACGGTTTGATTTTTAAAAGATAAACGTTGGCAATCACAAAACCGATGGTCCAAATCCAAACTGCAGTGGCCAGACTTAAATAGGGAATTAAAAAATAAAATAAAACTGAGTAGAAAAAGCCGGTAATATCCAGAATGATTTTCCGACGCAATGTTTTAGAATAAATAGCATATCTTTTTTGGACCAACATGCTGACATATTTTAAAGTGGCAACGGCAAACATGAGGCAAGCCAACGCCAAAAACATTTTTTGATCTTTCAAAGCCAAAGCTAACAGGCCGTAAATGAAAACCAGCGAAATGTCTATAAAAATATTCATAATATCAAAGCGCTTTACGATACCGGCAAAAAATTTCACCGAGAAAAAAGTGTTTATCAAAAGTGTCAGGTAAAAAATAATCAAAGGCAAAGAAACAAGCCAGTTCATGATTTTTTATTGAAAGGTTTTTTGAATAAAACTTCCCAAACAAAATTGACGCCGTAAATGACGTTTATTTTTATCAAACCTTGAGAAGCGAAACGGCGTGCGGATGACAGCACAAAGAATTTCATGGAAAAAATGACATCGCCAACTTTGCTCAGTCGCCGAGCAATGTTCGTATCTTCACCGTAAAAATCGATGTTTTCGTCAAAGCCGCCGGTGGCTAGGAGCGCTTCTTTTTTAGCGGTAAAGTTGCCGCCAAGCGCCATGTAACCGACTAGTCGGTAGGTGATGGGCGCGAAAAAATTCCACATTATGGTGAGCATAACTTTTGAAAAAAACGGCGCGTCGTAGTAATGATATGGACCGCTTATGCAAACCGCATGCGGATATTTTTTTTGCAGCTTTTGCAAATTTTCAAACCAAGTTTTGGACAATCGGCAATCCGCATCGATGTGCGCCAACCATTCGCCTCTGGCATTCTGCAATCCGCATTGGCGAGCCTTGGTTAAGCCTTTTCTCGGCTCATCCACCACCCGCGCGCCGTGCTCAAGCGCCACGTTTTTAGTGCCATCCGAGCTCGCATTATTTACAACTAAAATTTCATATTCCGTATTTTTCCCGCGCATTTCATCTAAGATCGAATCAATGCATGGTCCGATAAATTTTTCTTCGTTGTATGCGGGAATGACAAAAGAAATTTTTGGTGGCATGTTTTTTTATTTTATCTGCTTCCAATCTTTTGAATAGGATTTGCTCGTGAAGATAAAACTCGTTGCATCTAGCGTCCAGCGCCAGAGCAAACGTGGCCAGCCTATGGCGTGCGCGCGCCGACCCGGATGATAAACCACAAGCTGACGGTCAATGTAAGTGCGGCCAATTTTGCTCAGACGCGCGAACATGTCCAAATCTTCTGCTGTTGGCAAATCTTCTCTGAAACCGCCGAGTCGGAAAAACGCTTCGCGGCGAATCATCTGGAATTTTCCAGCCGCCGCGCCGCGATGCAAGGCATTATTTAAGATAATGAAGTTCATGGTCATAATTTGGTGCACAATTTTATCCATGAAAGTGGCGACGCTCGGTTCCACTTTAATAAAACCAGAAAGTCCTAGGAGTTCTGGCATTTTTTCAAAATCAGCAAGCGCGCGAGCAAAAAAAGCATTCACATTCGGAATCGTCACGGCAGAATCCACAAAAACCAGAAACTCGCCTTGGCTTTTTCGCGCGCCGGCATTTCGGTTTTTGGAAATCGTCCGGTAACCTTCGCCCTCGGCTGGCACAATTTTGTCAGTGTATTTTCGAGCAATTTCCAAAGTCTTGTCCGTGCTGCCGCCGTCGCTCACAATGATTTCGTGTGGCAGCGACAAGCTTTTTAAGCTTTCAAGCGTGGCAGCAATGTACTTTTCTTCATTCAGCGTCGGAACAATGATGGAAATCATAAATCTTTATTGAAAAATTTTTCGTTGATAAAACGCAAGGCGCCGTACAAAATGACTAAGCCAAGAATTACGAAACCGAAAAAACCAACAATCTCAAAACCTTTATTGAAATTGACGTAAAGACTGCCGAAAAAATAACCGACCGCTAGCAAACCGCCGGTCCAGAAAAATTGGCCGAGAAAATTCAGCATCATGTATTTCTTAAACGAAACTCTCACGATGCCAGCAGTAACGAGCGTCACCAGCGCAAAGCCGAAACCCATAGTCACTTTGGAAATTATCAGGATGGAAGTTTGATATTTGTAAAAAATTTTCTTGACAGTATTTTCCCGCTCTTCGGTAATGTGAAAATATTTCCCAAATTTTCTGACAAATCCCTCGCCGCCAAAATAGCCGACAGAATACCAGAACACATCACCAATCAAATCGCCCGCAATGAGAATGAGGTAGACCGGCCAGAAACTTAAAAAGTTGAGCTTAACAAAAAAACCACAAATGAGCGAAATCACCGGACCTTCAATAACAGCGAGTGGTAGGATGATGAAATATTTATAGAGTAAAATCAGCTGAATCGTGGCGGCGCCCATATGAAAATAAGTATAACACATGGTATTATTGTGCGTATGGACGAATTTATAAACCGACTCCGCGAAGGTTTCAAAGGTGACATTAGTGCTGAAACTCCGGATTTGGAAAAATTCAGTCGCGACGCTAGTTTTTTCAAAGTGATGCCGAAGCTCGCGGTTTTTCCAAAAGACGCAGAAGATTTAAAACGACTGGTAAATTTGGTGAACGAATTTTGCACTCAGGGAAAAATTTTTAATTTAACAGCGCGCTCGGCCGGCACGGACATGGGCGGCGGACCTCTTGGCGAATCCATCATCGTTGATTTCACAAAATATTTTAAAAATATCAAAGAAATCGGCTCAGAATTTGCCGTGACCGAACCGGGCGTTTATTTCCGAGATTTTGACAAGGAAACTTTAGCCAAAGGCTATTTTATGCCGGCATATCCAGCCTCGCGGGAAATCTGCACGGTGGGCGGCATGGTTGGCAACAATGCCGGTGGCGAAAAAACTCTTGAATACGGCAAAGTTGAGGATTATGTTTTGGAAATCAAAGCCGTGCTTCAAGATGGCAACGAATATGCCTTCCGAAAACTGAATTTGAGCGAACTTGAGGAAAAAAAGAGTCTCATGACTTTTGAAGGTGAAGTTTACCGCAAAGTTCACGCTCTGATTGAAAAAAATTATGAGAAAATCATGGCGGCCAAGCCGAAAGTCTCAAAAAATTCGGCCGGATATTTTCTTTGGAATGTTTTTGATAAACAAGCTGGTACTTTTGACCTAACAAAACTTTTAGTCGGCTCGCAAGGCACGCTCGGCCTCACCACAGAAATAAAATTCAAGCTCGTAAAGCCAAAAACTCATTCCCGATTGCTGATTATTTTTCTCAAAGACTTGAAACAGCTTGGAGTGATTACGGAAAACATCCTGAAGTTTCATCCAGAAAGCATTGAATCTTACGACGACCACACTTTCCGGCTCGCCTTAAAACTTTTTCCTGCTCTCTTAAAAAAACTCAAAGGCAATGCAATTTTACTTTTGCTCAGATTCATTCCGGATTTCTGGGCATTCCTGACTGGCGGCATTCCAAAACTCATTCTCATGGCCGAATTCACTGCCGACAACGAAGAAGAAGCCGAGAAGCAAGCGCTCGCGGCAAAAGCCAGTCTTGAAGAATTCAAACTGAAAAGCAAAATCGCCACTTCGCCGGAAGAAATGGGGAAGTATTGGACCATCCGCCGCGAAAGTTTCAACATGCTTCGCAATCACGTGAAAAAAATGCGCACCGCGCCGTTCATAGACGACTTCGTGGTTCAGCCAGAAGTTTTGCCGCAATTTCTGCCGGAGCTCTACAAAATTCTGGATCAATATAAAATTATTTACACCGTGGCCGGCCACGTCGGCTCGGGCAATTTTCACATTATACCGCTCATGGATTTCGGAAGCGCTAAAACCAAGGGCGTGGTCAACGATCTCATGTTTAAAGTCAACGATTTGGTTTTCAGGTACAAAGGTTCAATGACCGGCGAGCACAACGACGGCATCGTCCGCACGCCATTTTTAAAAGCGATGTTCGGCGTAGAAATTGTAAAACTTTTTGAAGACACCAAAGCCATTTTTGACCCACACAATATTTTCAACCCTCGCAAAAAAGTCGACGGCACCTGGAAGTACGCCCTTGACCATATCATAAAAGAATAATCTGCTTTATTATCCCCAGTTTTTTCCTTGACGGTGTACAAGTGTACACCTATAATGGAAACATGCTAGAAAAATATAAAGACAAGATTAAGAAATTTTATAAAGACCGGAAGGTGATGCCGACTTACCGCGAAATCATGTCGCTCTGCGAGTTTAAGTCTATAAACTCAGTGACGAAATTGGTAGGCAAACTCGCTGAAGAAGGCTTTCTGACCAAAGATCCAAACGGCCGGCTTTTGCCCAAAAAGCTCTTAGGAGGCGTGAAAATCCTCGGCGCTGTTGAAGCTGGCTTTCCGACGGCTGCTGAGGAGGATTTGGCTGAAACTATGAGTTTGGACAACTATTTAATTGGCAACCGCGAAGCAACTTTCATGCTGCGAGTTTCCGGTGAATCAATGCTGGATGCCGGGATTCAACCCGGCGACATGGTGGTGGTGGAGCGCCGCACGGATGCCAAAGACGGCGACATTGTCGTGGCTTTCATGGACGGTGGCTACACGGTCAAATTTTTAAGAAAACGGGAAGGCAAAGTCTGGCTTGAAGCCGCCAACGAACGCTTTAGCGACATCGTGCCGGCTGAAGGCGAAGAATTGCGAATCATGGCGGTCGTCCGAGCAGTCATTAGAAAATATTAAAATTAAAAATTTAATAAAACAAAAAATAATATGAGCAAAACCGCAATCAAAACAGAAATTTACAAAATCAACAAAGTTATTGATAAAAAAATCGTTAGGGGATTGCCATACAGCCGCGAAGCCCATTACCACAAAAATCTCCTGTCTCGTTTGTCGCTCGTCCGAGAAAAAAGTCTTTTGGCCCGCTCCATGCGCTATGTCTCAACGTTCGTCCTCTAGCTCTAGCGCCAAAATTATTCACGTTGACGGCGACGCTTTTTTCGCCTCTTGCGAGATTGCGCAAAATGAAAGGTTGCGTGGCCGGCCAGTGGTGACCGGTGAAGAAAAAGGCATCGCCATCGCTGTGAGTTATGAAGCTAAAGCGCGCGGCATCATGCGCAGCATGCTCATGCGCGAAGTGCGAAAGCTTTGTCCGGAAGCGATAATCCTGCCCGGCAATTACGACCTGTACAAAATTTATGCAAAAAGAATGTACACAATTGTACGAAAACACGCGCCGACTGTTGAAGAATACAGCGTGGACGAATGCTTTGCCGACATTTCTTCTGTGGCAAATTCTTGGACTAAAGCGGTGAAGATTGCACATCAAATTCAGAACGATTTGGCTGCTGACTTAGGCATGACTTTTTCTTTAGGCTTGGCACCGACCAAAACTCTGGCGAAAGTCGCTTCAAAAATAAAAAAACCGGCCGGCTTTACTGCTATTGAATCTGAAGATATTAAAAATTTTCTCAAAGATATTCCAATTGGAAAAGTGTGGGGGATTGGGCCACGCACTTCCCTACAGCTTCAAAAAAATAATATTCGCACTGCCCTAGACTTTATAAATTGCAATAAAAGCTGGGTTGAAAGCCGGCTTGAAAAGCCTTATCAAGGCATTTGGTATGAGCTCCAAGGCATTTCCGCAAACCTTGTCGGCGAAGGCGGCCGAGAAAAACATAAATCCTTAAGGTGCACGCGAACCTGGCATCCACCGTCAAAGAATTTAAATTTTATTTTTTCAGAATTGTCTCGAAACGCTGAAAAAGCTTGTCATCGGCTTCGACAATACGGTCTGCGGGCCAAAAGCGCCTATTTCTTTTTGAAAACTCAGAGCTTCAGATACATCGGCGAAGAAATTAAGTTTGATGAGCCGGTTTCTACGCCATCAGAAATCATGATTCAAATTAAAAAAACCATAGGGAAGTTTTTTGACCCAAAAATCGATTACCGGGCTTCGGGCGTCGTACTTCATGGCATAGTGAGCCATGAGTTTGCCCAAATGAGCCTTTTTAGTGGTCAAAGCGCGCCGACGACCAGCAAGTCAGATAAAAACTCAGCGATCCACGAAAGCCTAAAGCAGGTTTACAAGAGACACGGCAAAAATGCGATTTTCTTAACCTCAAGCCTGAGAGGGAATGCCAATAAAAATAAACAAGAAGAAAATTTATCTTTAAAATCTTTAGGCCTGCGCCTCGGCATTCCATCATGGGGATATGTGCCATAAAGATATATTGTGCGACACGTATCTAAGAGAGGAGAGGTTCCCCTAAAAGTTATCCACAGGTGGGTTTTGGTAGTATACTCTTGCAATGAAAATTAAAAATGCGGTTTGGGTTGGAATTATTTTAATCGGCGCAGGATTAATTTTTTTTTCTTATCTGCCAACCGGAGGGAATAGGGCTGAAGAGCTTGTTGTTACAAAAAACGGGGAACAAAATCCCCTGCCCCAAAAGCCAGAGGCTGTTTCTCAAATTTCTGAAAATCCTAAAATTCCGGAAAAGAAAATAAAAATAATCGACTCAGAAAAAATAAATAAAAATATTTCCGTGTCGCTTTCGGTCCGACAGGCCACTTCAGCATTTGAAGTGCCTGATGGCAGTTCGGTTTTTGACGCCATGAATATCCTGGCTTCGCAGGAAAACTCAAACTTCACCTTTCACAGCACCTATTATTCTGGTATGGGATATTTTATAGACGAAATCAACGGTGAGAAAAATCGGGACAATGCTTTTTGGGTTTATTATGTGAACGGCGCCGAAGCAAGCATCGGGGCTAGCAATTACATTTTAAAAAACGGTGACACGATTCGCTGGCGTTTGGAAGATAGCGCAAAAAAAGAAGTGCCTGTACAATGACCGGACTGTTATTTGTGGAAGTGAGGTTCAATTCCTCCACTGTGCCGCAACGGTAAAGTTCCAAATCGCCAAAGGCGGTGAAGAAATAAGTCCGGTCGTCAAATAACTTTGGGTTTTATTACTTAACTTTTACCCTATGAGACGAGCATCTTTAGCAGTTTTTTTTAGTTTTGTTTTTGCCGCAAGTTTCCTTTTTAATAATAAGCTGGCATTCGCTGACGATTCTGTTCCAATCCATTTACGCATAGAAGCGCCTAACGCAACACTTTTTGACGCTGATATTTCAGTGACACCATGCAAAGCAGACGAAACCTCTGAAGCAACAACTAGCGCTTACTGCGCTCTTGAACAATCCGGAAAGCCTGTGACGTGGAGCTTCTTTGATAGTCCAAGTGGTAAATTAGCTTTTCTTAATTCATATGATGTTTACAGCAGTGACTTCACTAATAATCTTTATTGGTTGTGGTATCCAAATTCTGAATACACTGAAGATGCTTTTAATCAGCATATCTTAAAACCTGGTGAAGAAATTTTGGTTCTTTATGGATTAAATCCCTTAAAAATTGTAACAGCATCAACAACAATAGAACAAAACGCAACTACAACTTTAGAAATTCAGGGATTTAATTATCCAGCATATGTTCCTCTTTCCACAAGCACTATAGAAATTAATGGCTTAGTCCAAGATATTGCCTCAAGTAGTTACGACTTTAGTACTACTACAGTTGGCACTTACACAATAAAAGCTTTAGCACCAAATTATGCGCCGAGCAATCCAGTTGTCATAACCGTGACAGATAAAGCAACGACAACAGATACAAATAATGATAACAACTCACCAAATTCTGGCGGCGGAGGTGGAGGTGGCCAAATCCAAACAGCGACTTTCGATGTTGATAAAGCGGCGCAGTTTTTAGCGTCACAACAAAGAAGTGATGGTTCATTCGGCGCCTCGCTTTATACCGATTGGGCGGCAATCGGACTGGCAGGATATTCCGGCCAAAATGACATGAAGCAAAAACTTATTTCTTATCTAATAAATAATCCCGATAGCAGCACGCTTCCAACCGACTCGGAACGGCACGCCATGGCCTTGATGGCACTTGGAATCAATCCGTATTCCGGCACGCAAATCGACTACATTAAAAAAATTACTGACAGTTTTGACGGCACGCAAATCGGTGATCCCAATCTTTACAACGACGACATTTTTGCCCTCTTCCCTCTCCTTAAAGCCGGCTATACCACTAGCGACAATATGATCCAAAAAATAACTAGCTTCATTATTTCCAAACAGGCGCCTGATGGTTCATGGAATAGCATCGACATGACAGCCGCCGCTATTCAAGCCCTTTCGCAGGTTAATTCCCTACCAAATGTTTCTTCGGCCATCGCCAAAGCTAAGCAGTATTTGAAATCAAATCAAGCAAACGGTGGTTTGGGCAACAGCTCGGCTACAAGTTGGACACTTCAAGCAGTTGCGGCACTTGGCGAATCACCGGCGCAGTGGCAGCAAGGTTCTGAAACTCCCCTATCCTACTTGGCGAAACTACAGCAGAGCGATGGCGGCATTGAACCTTCAACCTCGGATGCGAACACCAGAATTTGGGCCACGGCTTACGCCCTTCCAGCTGCACTTGGAAAAACTTGGCCGAATATTTTGAATTCATTTTCAAAACCAGTTCAAACACAATCAAGTCAAACATCCGCCTCAAATAGCTCATCAGCTGCTGTTTCGAGCGCAATCGCAACAACCTCAGCCACAACTACCGCTACAGTACCAAAAATTATAATTGCAAAACAAATTGTGCCTCAAGTGACACATCAATCGCTAAAAATGGCAAAAGTTCAAGAGATAAAGCAGTCAACTTCCACTCCAGCCACTTCTACAGAAAGTCAAACAGCCGCAGTCATAAACAGCATCCCAGAAAAAAGTAATAATTGGATTTTGATTTCAGGAATAATCGCGTTATGCGTCGGCCTTGGTGGATACTTAATTGTTCGGAAGATTTAGAAATTCTTTCACAAGAGGCACCACCACGTTTGTTGGTAATCCGGCGGAGCCGTTCTCATATGTCGCCGGGAAAACTAATGCCGGAATGTACAATTCATCTTTCGTGCTGCTATTGTCGCCTGAGAAATACTGAAGCAACGCAGGCGTTGAGGTGCCAAGCGTTATTTCTCCCGACAAGTTTTTATCAGCAAGCTCGGCAGACAACGTGCTCGTAGCCGCATTAAAAATTTTATTGAAATCAGTTTCAGGTTTGTACTGCGAACTATCGTAAATTTGCGAAGTGAGATTATCAATGGCCAAAACTTTATTTTGAGTCGCGTCAATCGTTACAGAAATGCCATACAAATTGCCATTTGCTGTATAAACTTTCTTGCCATCAATGAGCAAAGGATACAACACTGATACAGAATCAAGGTAGTCGGAGTTGGTGCTTGAAGCGGTTTTCACCACCATCGGTGCATCGTAAATTGAGGTATCAACACTGTGATCTTTCAAGAAGCCACTGGCAAGAGCAATCAAATTACTGTCTTCCGGCGTTGTTGAAGCCAAGATTGCCTCAGTATTTTTTGACTGATCGCTATTCACAAAAATCGCTTTCAGGCCAGCATCTTTTGTGCGTTTGAAAACGGTAACGTCAGCTTCTTTCAAATCAACCGGACCGCCAGAGTATTGGTAGGTTAAACCAGCTGCCGCATTTTGATCTCCCGTAGAAGTTGCTGTGGTGGTTGAAATGGCGATAGCCGGCAAAATGCCGAAGGCGTTTACGCCTTTGCTGTTTATTTGCTGTCTTGGCGCCAGGCCAGAAACGCTATCTTTAATTTGGAAAATATTAAAAATCAAAGGTTTTTCAGGATAGCTGCTTTTCTGAGTTGAAACAAAAGCGAGCGGCACGGAAATTAAAATCGTCAATGCGCTTCCGATGAGGCTGTAAAAAATTCGGGAATTGAAAACAAGTTTGTATGGGGAAACTACCGGCGGCTTGCTTAAAAGTCTAGATTTAAGGGCGCTCGAAAATTGCTCGTCGAAACGCGTGTCGGGACGCAAAGACTTAAGCTCGGCAAGCACGCCAGCAAAATCTTTTTCGTTTATGATGTTGTTCTGGTCTTGGAATTTCATTTAAGTTTTCTCTTGCGGAATGATTGTTTTGAGTTTTTTGAGCGCTCTGGAATATGACATCTTGCAACTTGCTTCGCTCTTATCAAGAATCTCGGCAATCATATGGTACGGCAATTCCTGCCACACTCGCATAAAAACAATGTCTCTTTCAATCTGAGAGAGTTTCTTGAGGTATTTTTTAATCCGAACGACGTCGGTTTCGGCGTCCAAGTCCTTCACCAAATCTTCATCTCCGCCAATGTCCCAGTAATCATCGATGTCTTCCGGTTGGCGTGCGCTGCGATAGTGGTCGAGAACACTATTGTGCGCAATCTTGTACAGCCAAGAAAGAATCGGGCGCTCTGGATCAACCGAGCCGATATTTTTTAACGCTTTAAAAAACGTCTGACTCGTGAGATCTTCGGCAGTTTCTTTGTCGAAAACCTTGTAGAAGATGAAGTTATAGATGGTGCGGATATGGCGGTCGTAAATCTGGCCAAAAGGCTCAGTTTTACCGCTTTTACACTCAATAATTAACTCCCTTTCGTTGTACGGCATGTGTAAACTACACAAGCGCTACAATTACTACGAGGAAGCGCCCATGAAGTAACATTATTATACCTTTATAAACCCTTAATCCAAGCCGTAGGTTAAATCTTCAATATACTTCTTTTCTTGGTCAATAATCTTCTGAAATTCCGCTGTGTCGCCCGAAGAAAACGCTTTGATTTTAGCTGAACGATTTTCGTTGAATTTTTCCACCCAATTCCCCTTCTCTTCGAAAAGTTTGGCAATGTCGGCAAGGCAATCATCGGAAACTTCGGCAAAAACGTCCATCAAAAACTTTTTATCGTCCACAGAAATAGCGGAAGAATCAACGCAAGCTTTCACTCTGTCAAAATTGGTAGTGGACATGTTTAGACGGCAGTTTTTCTGGTAATTCCTTCAAAAATTTCGGTAACAGACTCGGCCGTTCTGCGTTTTTCCGGATTTTCTATTCCTGCGACAAATTCACCGAGCGTCTGACTTTCCAACTCAGGAAATCCATCATTTTTTTCCGCGATATTTTCCAATCCAAATGGGCTCATAAAATTTTTATTACTGGTATGCGTATAGTATACCCTAAGATTGCAAGATTTCATCTATTACTCGCGCTGTTTCTGTCGGATCTTTTACCTGAATTGTCTTCACTCCCGTTTCTTTGACGACAGCATCGTTGCCGCCGTCATAGAGTGCGTCGCCTATGTACAACATGTCGTCAATGGGAATATTTACAAATGAGGACAATTGCCGCAAACCATAGGCCTTGTTTAAACCTTTTTTGGTGATATCAATGGAAGTGGTACCGCCTAAGCGCATTTCCAAATCCGGCAATAAAGGCTGAAGCAATTGTTGCAAAACCAACCGCTTTGAACGATCAGGATCCCATTTATACTTAAGCTTCGTCGGCGCGCTTTGACCTAAGGCGGAAAAAGTTACTTGACTGCCGCGATCTTCAGTTTGTTCGCCAAAGATTTGGTCTATTTGAATACCGCTTTGCGAGAGCGCCTGAATTATTGCACTCGAGATTTTAGCCTTTTCTTCTTTGGTAAAATCAGTTTTATATTGTTCTGTCCATTTGGCGCCATCATATACCCACAGTTGCGTGCCACTCACTGGAAGAAGATAAAGGTTGAGTAGTCGCGCCGGTGGAGAGACTAAACGATCAATAAACTGGGTGCGAAATTGCGGAAACGCCCCACCAGAGGTGACGGCTACCTTTTTGACTTCAAGCAACCGATCAAGCTTTTGCGCCATCGCCGCATCCAGAGGCGACTTACTCACAGCGAGCGTCCCATCAAGATCGAAGACAATCATTTTATGTTCGTGATTTTCCATACTACCCACGTATCATACCACTAATTTCTAGCGCCAAACATTTGCACTACAAAAGTTGCTGGTTTGCCGTCCAAATTGCCGTAGGCCACTGCCACGCCGATGTCGGTGAATAAACTATTTAAAATATTGCTGCGGTGGGACGGCGAAGCCAGCCACGCTTTTTCTACGTCGCTGGATTCAGAAAAATTTACCGCCAAATTTTCGCCAGCGTAGGTGTAATTGTAATTGACGACTGAAAACCAGTGCGCCGTGGAAAGTTTGTCCGGACCAACGTGTCCGAAATAGCTTTTAGTCGCCATATCGTTGGCTTTTAGCTGCGCGGCTTCGGTGAGCAGCGGATTGACGGTGAGCGGCTTAACTCCAACGTTTGCTCGATCGGAGTTGGAAAGATTGACCACAAAAGCACTGATAACAGCAGCCGAATTATCAATTTTGGAATTTTGAATATGCCTTATCAAGAAAAAAAGCGCAATGACAAGCACGGCAACCGTGAGGAAAATGACCACCGGCAAATATTTTTTGGAAGATTGCTGCATATTGTTTTCAAATTATATCACAATAAAACCCATTCGCCAAATGGCCAATGGGTTTTATTGAACGCTTTATTTATTCCAACAAGCTTTTGACGCTGACCAAGGTCCCGTCCCTTCCTTGTCGTACAAATATTTTGCGTATGCGAGATTGCCGTCAAGCGTGTAGATGTCATATCCGAGCTTTTCGGCAGTCGCTTTATGATACGTTTCGTTGATTTGCATCACTCCAATGTCTTCGCGCACGATTTCGCCGCGGAAGATACTTCCATCCGAGTAAAACTGTCTGAAGCGCGATTCGCAACCGGCCACTTTTGCCATGATTGGTGTTTCAGCAAAGTAATTTCTGACATAGCTTTCAACCGAAAGCATGGATGAATTCTTGTTTCCTACTTGCGGAGCTGCCTGAGCAGTTGCCACGAGAGCAGCGGCCGGAGCGGCAAGATTTGAAGGTTGAACAGAAGAATTAGCTGAAGCGACTGTGGTGTTGTTGAGAGTGATAGCCGAAAGAAGAAACGTGAGACTGGTAGTTAGAGTTAAAATAAGCCATTTTTTAGCGGTTAAAAGACAACAAACAAAAAATCAGAGCTATACT